>JAYENL010000242.1:0-136608 GCA_034722055.1 Armatimonadota bacterium | reverse complement strand
CACGGCTTCTTCGGCGAGATCACGGTCTACGATAACCTGCCGCGGCTGGCCTCGCTGATGGGCTACCAGGGCCTGGACGAGGAGGGGCACGGCGAGCCCGTGTCGGAGCAGGAGGATCTGCTCGATGTGGCCCGCCGCTGTTTCGCGGAGCTGAAGCAGCTTGAGAGCGAGTTCGACGAGTACGAGTTTCTGCTCACGCACATGGACGAGGTCTTCGGCCGCGGGCGGATGCCGCGCTATCTCGACTACGCCGAGGTCATCCGCAAGACCAGCGACTTCCGCATCTACATCACGCTGCACATGAGTCCGGGCCGGTGGGAGGAGTACATGGAGCGGTCCGACCCCTGGATCGACGTGCGCAGCATCAACGGCCACTCGCTGGAGGAGTGGCTCAAGTCCGGCCACGACTGGGACGACCTGGCGCAGATGCTGGATGAGGCCGGGGACGATGGCTGGATGTACCACAACATGCGCGGCTCGTTCTTCCACGCCGAGTGGAACCGCTTCATCAACGGGCTGTTCATGTGGGCCTCGCCGCTGGAGGTGCACGTGCCGTGGATGTACTACTCCTACGGTGGCAGCCCCTTCGATGATACCGACGCCGAGCGCTTCGACTTCGGCTACGCCTTCCCGCATCCCGATGACCCCACCCGGCTGATCTCTACGCTCCACTATGAGGCCTTCCGTGAGGGCTACGACGACATGCGTTACATCCGCACGCTGGAGGAGACCATCGAGCGGGCTCGGGCGGCGGGCATCGACGTGGCGGAGGCCGAGAGTTGGCTGCAGCAGATCGAGGCCATGATGCCGCAGCTCCCCGAGGACATCCAGGAGATCGACATGGAGAGCCCCTACTCGGTGGCAGCGGAGCGGAGCTTCAGCGGCGCCGACTACGACGCCATCCGCGCCCAGACCGGCGCTCACATCGTCGCGCTGCAAGAGGACCTGGAGGGCTGAGGATCGATGAGCCCCGCAGCCGTGCGATCGATACCGGGCACTGCGCCCGATACGGAGGCTCGATAGGCATGAGAGTGCGTAGCATCACCGCAATCGCAGTCCTGGTGGCCGCCGTGACCGCCTGCGCCGAGGTGCCCACGCTGACGACGGATGTGCGCTGGGCGGAGGTGGCGGAGGAGGTCCCGCCGCCGGTGGACCTGTCGCAGCGCAAGCAGATGGTGATCCGGGAGCTGCCGTCCGCGCCTGAGATCGACGGCCGGCTGGATGACGCGGTCTGGCAGGAGGCGGCGCAGACCGACACGTGGATGGTCAACACCGGCGAGCGCGCAGCTCCCGTGCAGACCACCGCCTGGCTGGGCAGCCACGACGGGCGCCTCTACGTGGGCGTCAGGGCCGAGGAGCCCAACACTGAGGGCATGGTGGCCTTGGTGAGGGAGGAGGATGGCCCGGTCTGGAGCGATGACTGCATCGAGCTGTTCGTGGACGGGAACCTGGACCTGAAGACCGCGCGACAGCTCGTCATCAACTCCATCGGGACGGTCGCCACGCTCGATCCCGGGGCCGGCGAGTGGGATCCACAGGTCGCCCGGGCTGCGAGCGTGGGCGAGGACGCCTGGTTCGCGGAGCTGGCGCTGCCCCTCTCGAGCCTGGGAATCACGGGCAGCGACTTCGGCCTGAACATCTGCCGGGAGCGGCGCGCCGGTGGCGAGACGGAGCTGTCGTGCTGGTCGCCGACCGGCGGCGGCTTCCATCAGCCCTCGGAGTTCGGGCTGGCCAGCCTTCCCGGCGGCTACCTGCAGGCCTTCGGCGTCGGGGAGGGGATGGTGGGGCATAACGAGCTGACCGTCACGCTGGAGAACCCCGAGGAGCAGCCGCTGAGCCTCCGCCCGCGGCTGACCTGGTGGCAGGGCGACAGCATCGCGCTGGAGCGCACGCTGGGGCCGTTCTCGCTGCAGCCGGGCGCGACGCGCGAGATCACCTTCGGCTACGAGGTCCGGGCCGCTCAGACCCCGGTGCAGCTTGAGCTGGCGGTGCTGGGCGAGGACGACCGGGTCCTGGCCCGCCGGGAGGTCACCCAGTCGGTGCGGGACGTGCTCGACATGGCCACCAGCCGGCGGGTCCTGCGCCCCGGAGATCGACGGATGGGGCTCCGTGGTGTGATGCGGCTGCGGCCCAACATGCTGGCGCAATCGCAGGTGATCCTGGCCCTGTTCACGCTTCCCGAGATGCTCCTGGTGGCCCGGGAGGAGATCGTTCCGTCAGGGTCGGTGATGTGCGCGGAGCTGGAGCTGCCCGACATCGCGCCGGGGAAGTACAGCCTGCACCTGGTGCTCAAGCGGCAGATCGGCGACGAGCCGCAGCGAATCGCGGAGGAGAAGGCCACGCTGGTGGTCCTGCCGGAGGTGAGTGGCGACTGAATCGATCACGCGCTCAACTTGGGCGAGGGCGCATGCGCGCGGCAGGGGTCATCGGGGCCGTGCTGATCGTCTGGCTGATGGCGCTTCCCGTCGCCGGGCAGATGCTGCTGGTGCCCATGGATGACGCGCAGACGGATCATCTGCGCGCCTACGGGCTGACCTGGTGGTGTCTGCAGGAGCCGCGCGGCTACGAGTGCCAGTGGCTGCTGAACTACCGCGCGGGGAGCTTCGTGGTGCCCGACCTGCCGGACGTCAGGGCCCGCGCTGAGGAGATGGGCGTGGCGGTGGCGCCCGTGTCGCCCCCGGACGAGGCCGAGATGGACGCCACCATCGAGCGCTCCAACATGCAGCGGCTGCACCTCACCAAGGCCCCCAAGATAGCGGTCTACACCCCCTCCTATACCGAGCCGTGGGACGATGCCGTGACGCTGGCCCTGACCTACGCGCAGGTGGAGTACGATACCATCTGGGACCGCGAGGTGATGGCCGGGGCGCTGGCCCAGTACGACTGGCTGCACCTGCATCACGAGGACTTCACCGGCAACTACGGCAAGTTCTTCTCCAGCTTCGCCGATCAGGCGTGGTACCGGCGGCAGGTCATCGAGTCCCGCAAGGCCGCGGAGGAGCTGGGCTTTCCGAGCGTGCAGGCCTGCAAGAAGGCCGTGGCGGCCACCATCGCCGCCTGGGTGTCGGAGGGCGGCTTCCTGTTCGCCATGTGCTCGGCCGCCGACAGCCTGGACATCGCCCTGGCCACTCAGGGCGTGGACATCGTGGTGGCGCCAGTGGACGGGACGCCCATGGCGCCGGACGCCCAGGAGCGGCTTGACACCACCGCCACCCTGGCCTTCGAGGACTTCCGGCTGATCTTCGATCCGCTGACGCCGGAGGTGGCGAACATCGACGTATCTCCGGGCGCCACCGCCATGGTTTCACAGGGCGAGGTCTTCGAGCTGTTCGAGTTCTCCGCCCGCCAGGACCCCATCCCCACCATGCTGACGCAGTGCCACGTGGGGCAGGTGGCGGACTTCCTGGGGCAGACGACGGCCTTCCGGCGCGAGTGCCTCAAGGACAGCGTGGTGGTGCTTGGCGACTTCCCCGGCGCCGATCGCGTCAAGTACATCCACGGCGGCTACGTGGAGGGCACCTTCACCTTCCTGGGCGGTCACGATCCGGAGGACTACGCCCACATCATCGGCGAAGACCCCACCGACCTGTCTCTGCACCGGCACTCGCCCGGCTACCGGTTGATTCTCAACAACATCCTCTTCCCGGCCGCGAAGACGCGGGAGCGCAAGACCTGAGCGCAAGATTGCCCAAGCTTTTTCCTCCTGCGTGAAGGTCCGTGTACAGCGGCGAGGAACTGTGTGCTCAACATCGTGGCGCAGCGTAGCCGCGGGAGGCCAAGAGCGGTACATCAGGCGGGGTGGGCCGCGCTTGACTTGACGGTGGGTTTGTGCTACCGTCTGCGCAAGGTGTTCGCCTGTGGGCCTGCTGACGGGACAGCAGAACCTGAGCGATGTACCTGCACAGGCTGCGTCGGCGGGGCCCGCGGGTTCGTTGTGCCATAGGCTGCAGAACGGGGTCGCACCAGGTGTCACACACGTGCAGGGAGGGTCACTGCATGGAGAGGCTCGGCTCACTTCTGTGGAGTAGCCTGTTACTCCTCGCGCTACTCGGACTACTCGTCAACGCCGCCGCTCCCATCGCCCTCGCCGGTCCGGTCGTCAAGATCTCGGATCCCGAGCACGGCGACGTCGTGAAGGGCCAGATGCTCATCACCGTCGCCTATCGCAGCGACTCGAACCAGCCGATTGCGGAGCTCGAGCTGCTGATCGACGACCAAGTGGCGCGGGAGTACGCGCTGGCGACCCCCAGGCTGGAGGGGTCCAAGACCTTCTCGTGGGACTTCACGGCCGCGCCGGGCAGTAGGCACACGGTCGGGGCGCGGGCTACAGACACAGCCGGTGAGGTGGGCTCAGCGACCATCTCCGTCACCGTCGCCGACGCCGCCACTGTCAGCGCCGACGGCCAGGATCGGGTTCCGCCTGTCATCAGCATCTACTACCCGGCACAGGGCGCCGAGGTGTCGGGTGAGGTCGAGGTCAAGGCCGAGGCCACCGACAATGTGGGCGTGACGGCGGTCTTCTTCTACGTTGACGGCAAGTTCCACACCCTCCTCATGAACACCCCGCCGTATGTGGCGCGCTGGGACACGACGCGGGGCTCCGACGGCCCACATGTGCTGCAGGCCAAGGCCATGGACGAGAACGAGAACACTGGAACCTCCGCGGAGGTCACCGTCTTCGTCAGGAACCATGACATGACCCAGGCGCCCGAGGGATCGCTCCAGACGCAGGCGGCGGAGGGCGCTGCGCAGGCGGCGCCACCCGCCCCAGCAGTGGGCGCCCAGACCGGCGTAACGGAGACGACCTTCGGCGACCGAGCTGACCAGCCGCAGATGGTGGCGGCGCTGCCGCCGAGCGAGGCGCTGTCGGCGCGTGTGGGCTACGTTCCCGCTGTCAGCGATCAGCCGGCGAGGAGCCGCACATCGCCGCCCCGCCGAACGCTTACCGCAGCGGAGCCCGCGCGAACCGTCGATAGGGTCGGAACCGATACCGCAGGCTCCGGGGCCGTGGCAACGCCCGATGATGAGCTTGGCGGTGCTGTCCTGGCGGCCGCCGACTTCGCGCCGCGGATGACTGTGCCGCGGGAGACGCGGCCAGCCGCTGCCGAGGCGATCGGTGCCGCCGCTGATGAGGCAATCGAGGAGACGGCGGCGCTGGGGGAGGCGACGGGCGCTGTGTCCCGTGCGGGCCAGGCCGCGCAGCGGGCCTCACTGGATGCAGAGCCGGAGACTGAGCTGGCCGCCGCTCGGACGACGACGCCGGAGCGGAGCCTCGCCCCAAGTGCCGTCGCCGAGCCGGCTGGGTCCGTGACCCCAGCGGACAGCACGGTGATGGCACGCAGCCGGGAGGCCGACGCTCTGGCCGGTGCCGCCCGCATCGCGATGCTGCCGGAGCGGGCCGGTCGCGCGACCATTTCGGCCGACGGCCGGCTGACCCTGCCGGAAGGCACGCCCATCGCGCCGGTGGCGGCCATGTCCTTCGAGGAGGCCAGGATACTCTTCGACCAGCAGGCGCTCGCGCTGCTGGCGCAGCCCGAGGTGCGGGAGGGCATCTCCATCGCACCGCTGCGGGAGATCTTTGAGCACAGCGGCGGGGTGCTGTTCTGGTACCCCATCAAGAAGCGGGTGCGTGCAGTTCGACCGGGGACCGAGATGCACATCCAGATCGGTGACCCATCGGTGACGGTGAACGAGCAGCCCTGGCTGCTGGAGTTGGCGCCCTACATCAAGAAGGGGCGCACCATGGTCCCGCTGCAGTTCATCGCCGACACCCTGGACGTGACGGTCACCTACAATCCCGAGACCGGTCAGATCTGTCTGACGAGCAACGAGTTCTAGGGGAAACCGGCCGCCGGAGCAGGCGGCATCAGATCGATGGTCACCCAGCCCCAGGGCCGCTCGCATGGGGCTGATTCATTAGCCGCGGCGGACCGTCTCTGAGGCAGTGAGCGGCAGCACAGGAAGGCAGCGTGGGCATGTCTGAGAACGCGATGCTGAGAGCCAACGAGCGGGGGCACCTCGTGGTGGGCGGCTGTGACGTCGTCGAGCTGGCCCACAAGTACGGGACGCCCCTGTATCTCTACGACGAGCAATGCATCCGCGACCGGTGCCGGGAGTACACGCGGGAGTTCAGCGAGCGATATCCGGATGTGGAGATCGCCTACGCCGCCAAGGCGGGTCTGACGACAGGACTGGCGCGGCTGATGGATCAGGAGGGCCTGGGCCTGGACGCGGCCTCCGCCGGCGAGCTCTACACCGCCCTGCAGGCCGACTTCCCCGCCGAGCGCATCAAGATGCATGGCAACTACAAGTCCAACCAGGAGTACCGCATGGCCCTGGAGGCCGACGTGGGCCGCGTGGTGGTGGACAGCCTCATCGAGCTGCGGCAGCTTCGGGCGTGGGCGCAGAAGATGGGCAAGGTCGTGGACGTGCTTATTCGTATCCGCCCGGGCGTCCACACCCACACCCACGAGCTCATCCAGACCGGTCAGGTGGACAGCAAGTTCGGCCTGGGCATCTACGCGGGGGAGGCCCGCGAGGGCATCGAGATGGCCATGGAGCTCGAGAATCTGCGGCTGCGGGGGCTGCACTGCCACATCGGCAGCCAGCTCTTGGAGACTGACTCGTTCGAGCACACGGTTGACCAGATGGTGGAGGTCATGGCCCGCATGCGTGACGAGCTGGGCTTCGAGTGCGAGGACCTGGACCTGGGCGGGGGCCTGGGCATCCGCTATACCGAGCTGGACCGTCCGCCCTCCGTGGCGGAGCTGGCCGAGGCCATCTGCCCGCGGCTGCAGGAGCGTCTGGCCGCCCGCAACCTGTCCCAGCCGCGTCTGATTGTTGAGCCCGGACGCTCCATCGTCGGCGAGGCCGGGGTGACCGTCTACACCATTGGCGTGGTCAAGGAGATCCCGGACCTGCGCACCTACATCTCGGTGGACGGCGGGCTCTCGGACAATCCGCGGCCGGCGCTGTATGACGCCGTCTACGAGGCCGTGGTGGCGAACCGCGCCGGACAGGAGCCCACGCAGTGGGTTCGCGTGGCGGGCAAGCACTGCGAGGCTGACACGCTCATCGACGACGTGCACATCGGGGAGGCCGAGCCCGGCGACCTGCTGGCGGTCTTCGCCACGGGGGCCTACACCTACGCGATGGCGTCCAACTACAACCGCTTCACGCGGCCCGCCGTGGTGCTCTGCCGCGACGGCCATGACGAGCTGCTGGTGGAGCGGGAGACGCTGGCGGACCTGGTCTCCCACGACCGCGTCCCGGAGCACCTGGCGGTCGAGGAGACCGATCCCGACAGGTGCGCGGCCGGGGAGTGAGAGCGCCTGCGGCTTGACGGCCGTCTCGACGACGTGCTGCGCTCGCGCCTGGCAGGGCTGGGGGAGCTGGCGGCGGGCTGCGGTGCGGATGCGTGGCTGGTGGGGGGGCCGGTTCGGGATCTGCTGCTGGGGCGGGCGGCCCCGGACCTGGACCTGGCCGTGGAGGGGCCGCCCGAAGCCGTGGCGCGCGCCATTGCCGAGGAGCTCGGCGGACGCGTGCGCAAGACCACGGATTTCATGACGGCCACCGTGGAGCTGCCGGGCGGCGAGGAGATCGACATCGCCCGCACCCGCAGCGAGTGCTACCGGGACCCGGGTGCGCTGCCGGAGGTGGCGCCGGCCGGCCTGGTCGAGGACCTGCAGCGGCGGGACTTCACGGTGAACGCCATGGCCATGGCGCTGGCGCCCGAGCGCTTCGGGGAGCTGGTGGACCCACACGGCGGCCTGCAGGACCTGCACGCGAGGCGGCTGCGGGTGCTGCACGATGCCAGCTTCGATGACGACCCGACCCGGATGCTGCGGGCGGCCCGCTTCATGCTCCGCCTGGGCTTCGAGCTCGAGGAGCGAACCGCCGAGCTGATGGCCCGCGCGGCGGAGCAGAGGCGGCTGGCGGAGCTGTCGGGGGCCCGGCTCCGCAACGAGCTTCGGCGCATCTTTCGCCGGGCGCCGGGTGAGGCGCTGGCGACGCTGCAGCGGCTGGACCTGCTGGTCGCCATGGGCCTGAACGCCGCCACGGATGAGGCAATGGAGGCCTGCGGGCGCCTCCCGGAGGCCGAGACGCCGCTTGGCCTGCGGCTCGGCGACCGGAAGGCGACGGCGGCGTGCCTGGGGCTGTATGCAGCGTTCTCGGATGAGCGTGCGGAGGGGCTGGCGGAGCGGCTGATGCTCGCGGCCGACGAGCGGGACACGCTGGTGGCGGCGGCGGAGCTGGCCGCGGCACCGCCCGGGGAGCTTGCCGGGCCGGTGCCTGACAGCGAGCTGTTCTTCGCGCTGCGCGGCACGTCGCAGGGCGCGGCCGCGGCGCTGTGGACCGTGCTGGATGACGAGCAGCGCAGCCGGCTCGAGCACTTCTGGCGCGACCTGCGGGGGACGGAGGCGGACATCAGCGGCGAGGACCTCAAGGCCGCCGGACACCAGCCCGGGCCGGCATTCTCGGACGCCCTGGCGGCGGCGCTGGCCGCGAAGATCGATCGGAGGGCCAGCGCTGAGGAGCAGCTCCAGGTCGCACTGGCCATGCTAAGAAGCTCGGGCCGCGCGAATGGGTAGACGGGAGAGGACATGTTCCTGCAAGTCCTGACGGACGTTGTGTTGGGCGGGCAGCCTCTGGAGCCACGGCTCCCCTTCATCCTGAGCTGGCTGGTCGCGATCACCATCGGGCTAACTGTGCACGAGTTCGCTCACGCCTATGCGGCCGACCGGCTCGGCGACCCCACGCCGCGCGCGAACGGGCGGGTGTCGCTGAACCCGCTCGACCATTATGATCCGATTGGGACGACGATGATCCTCCTGTTCGGGATCGGGTGGGGCAAGCCGGTTCCCGTCAATCCGCAGAACTACCGCAAGCCGCGGCGGGACAATCTGATCGTGTCGGCTGCGGGCGTGGCGACCAATCTGCTGGTGGCCGTGCTGGCCGCCATCCCCATCCGCTTCGGGCTCGCTGGCGAGTATCTGCTGCCGCTGAGCGTCCTCGTGTTGCTGAACCTGTTGCTGGCCTTCTTCAACCTGCTGCCGCTGGGGCCGCTCGATGGTGCCCACGTCCTTGAGAGCCTGCTGCCGCGGGGAAAGTCGTGGCGATTCAGGCAGTTCTCGCAACAGTGGGGCGGGCGACTGCTGATGCTGCTCATCGCCGCGGACTGGCTTCTAAGAATCCCGATCCTGAGCACACTGATCGTGACGCCCGTCTTGTACCTGGGTCGATTGCTGACCGGAGCTGCCTGGTTGTGGTTCTAGCGATCTGGAGTGATCTCGTTGGCGAGGAAAGGGCGGATTCTGAGTGGGCACAGGCCCACCGGCCTGCTGCACATCGGACACTACGAGGGTACCCTGCGCAGTTGGGCGGCGCTGCAGGACGAGTACGACTGCTTCTTCGAGATCGCCGACTGGCATGCCCTGACCACGGGCTACCAGGAGACCGAGGCCCTGCCCGAGCGCAGCGAGCAGATCGCCATCGACTGGCTGGCCTCGGGCCTCGACCCTGAGCGCAGTACGCTCTTCGTGCAGTCCGACGTGCCCGAGCACGCCGAGCTGTGCCTGCTGCTGGGGATGGTGACGCCGGTGTCCTGGCTGGAGCGCTGTCCCACCTACAAGGATCAGATCGCCACTCTCACTGACGGAACGGGGCCGGGCTTCGGGCTGCTGGGCTACCCGGTGCTGCAGGCCGCCGACATCATCATGTACAAGGCCGACGTGGTGCCGGTGGGCGAGGACCAGCTTCCGCATCTGGAGCTGACCCGGGAGATCGTGCGGCGCTTCAACAACCTCTTCGGCGAGGTCTTTCCCGAGCCGGATGCCATGCTGTCGGAGTTCGCCATGGTGCCGGGGGTCGATGGGCGCAAGATGAGCAAGTCCTACGATAACGCCATCAACCTGGCTGACTCGATCGACGAGGTGGCGCAGAAGATGAAGTCCATGTTCACCGACCCCGAGAAGATCCGCATGGGCGATGCCGGGCATCCGGACCGCTGCCCGGTCTTCGTCTACCACCGCATGTACAACGATCCGCCGCGCGTGGACGAGATCAAGGTGGAGTGCGAGGCCGGGGACCTGGGCTGCGTGGACTGCAAGGTGGAGGCCACGGAGAAGCTGCTGGAGGCGCTGGGACCGGTCATGGAGCGGCGCAGGGAGCTGGCCGCGAACCTCGACTACGTGCATCAGGTGCTGCGGGAGGGCGCAGAGAAGGCCCGTGGGGTGGCCGCCGACACCATGGCCGAGGTCCGCGCAGCCATGAGCCTGGACTGGACCGGGCAAGGGTGACGGACGATGAAGGCGGTCTTGCTGTGCGCAGGGGCGGGCACGCGGCTGTATCCCCTCACCTTCGTGCGCCCAAAGCACCTCCTGCCCGTGGCGGGACGAGCGGTCCTCGACTGGGTGCTGGGGGACCTGGCGGAGGCGGGCGTGGATGAGGCAGTCTTCGTCATCGGCGCCGGCGGTGACAGGATCCGGGCCTTTGTGGGCGACGGATCGCGGTGGAACATGCGCGCCAGCTTCTGCGTACAGCATGAGGCGAAGGGACTCGCGCATGCCCTGGGCTGTGCTCGCCCAGAGGTGGACGACGACGAGCGCTTCGTGATGTACCTGGGCGACGATCTGCTCGGCGACGGCATAGCGGCATTCGCTGACGAGTTCGTGGCGTCCGACGCCGCGGCGTCCCTGATCGTCAAGCCGGTGCCCGACCCGCGCGCATTCGGGGTGGTGGTCTGCGAGGACGGCGCGGTGACCTTGGCGGTCGAGAAGCCGGAGGATCCGCCCAGCGACCTGGCCATCGTGGGCGTCTACGGGTTCGGGCCGGAGATATGGGAGGCCATTGACAGCATCGAGCCGTCGGATCGTGGGGAGCTGGAGATCACCGACGCCATCGAGCACCTGGTGGCGGAGGGGCAGGTCGTGACCTGTCAGGTGACCGAGGGCTTCTGGGCCGACGCGGGATCGCCGGAGGCCCTGCTGACGGCAAACCGGTTCTACCTCCAGCGGCTGGCGCACAGCATCGACGGGGACGTCGATGGCGCCTCGATCATCGAGGGTGAGGTCGAGATCGCCGCCGGAGCGCGGATCACCGCCTCCAGGCTCCTGGGGCCTTGCCGGATCGAGGCCGACTGCGCCATTGAGGACAGCACGGTCGGGCCGCACGTGTCCCTCGGAGCGGGCTGCCACGTCCGGGGATCGACGATCATCGACAGCGTGCTTGATGACATGTGCGTGGTGGCGAACGTCCCGGCCGGGCTGTCGCACTCCATCCTCGGCCAGGGTGTGACGGTCAGCGATCTCACGCGGTCCGCCGGGGCACCGATCTCGATGGTGGCCGCCGACGAAACGACGGTCACGGCGGAGACCCCAGCGCGCGCAGCGGCTAAGAAAGCGACGAGTGATTGAGCTGCCGGTACGCGACCTGAGCGCACAGTTCGAGCAGTTCCACGGCCACCCGGTTCGGATCGAGATCTTCGAGGGGCCGCTGGACCTGCTGCTTCACCTCGTGCGCCGCGAGGAGGTGGAGGTGGTGGAGGTGGACGTGGTGCGCATCACCGACCAGTTCCTGCGCTACCTGCGGACGATGCGGAGGATCAACATCGAGGTGGCGACGCAGTTCATCGTCATGGCCGCCACGCTGCTGCTGCTCAAGTCCAGGGCGCTGCTGCCGCGCGAGGAGTCCGAGGTCGAGGAGGAGCTGGACGAGGAGGACCCGGCGGTGGAGCTGGCCCGGCGGCTGGCGGAGTACCGTACCTACAAGGAGGCTGCTGAGATCCTCGCCGAGGCCCAGGAGGCGCGCAAGCAGATCTACCTGCGCCCCGCGACATCCGATCAGGGGGTCGGCGGCGGCGTGGTGCCACTGGAGGACGTTTCGGTCTTCGACATGGTGGCCGCGGTGCAGGAGATGCTGGAGCGCGCGAAGGAGCCGCCACCGCACACGGTAGAGCGCGAGGAGGTCACGGTCGGGGAGCGGATTGAACAGCTTATCCAGGAGCTGCATCTGCGGCCGAGGCGAGAGCTCTACTTCGATGAGCTGGTGCCGGACGGCTCCACCCGGGTATTCATCGTGGTGACCTTCCTGGCGGTGCTGGAGATGATCCGCCGTGGCGAGCTGCGTGTCTCGCAGGACCAGCCCTGGGGGCGCATCCGGCTTCGCCACGTTCGCACCGAGGAGCCCAGCGAGACGTGATCTACGACCGGGAGGAGAAGGTCCGGGCCCTGCAGGCGGTCATCTTCGCCTCCGAGACACCCTGTGACGAGGAGCGGCTGGCGGCGGTGCTTGACGTACCCGTGACCGACATCGAGGGTCTGGTGGCGGATGTGGCAGAGCTGATGGAGGGATCGGCGCTGCAGGTGGTGCGGCTGGCGGGAGGGTTCCAGATCGCCACCCGGCCGCGGTTCGCCGGTTACGTGCAGCGGCTTCGGGAGCCGGAGCCGGAGCAGCTCTCGCCGCAGGCGATGGAGACGCTGGCGATCATCGCCTACCTGCAGCCCATGACCCGGCCGGAGATCGATGACATCCGCGGCGTGAACTCCACCACCGCGGTTAACAGCCTCATCGACAAGGGCCTGGTGGCGATCGCAGGGCGCAAGGACGCGCCGGGCCGGCCCTTCCTGCTGGTCACCACTCCCCACTTCCTGTCCGCCTTCGGGCTCAACGATCTCGATCAGCTTCCCGAGCTGACGGTTGGTGAGACGGACTTCCGCGAGCAGCTCGGGGAGCTGGTCGGCGAGGACGCGGACCAGGACCGGACCGCCGCGAACGCTGGCATCGACGCCGACAGCCCGGCCGCCGAGGAAGAGACGCACCAGGACCCGGAGGCCCCCGAGGAGCTCACGTGAGGTGGCTTACCGTCGTGCTCCGCCGGAGCGTGCATCGAGCAATCCACGCCGCGCTGTGCGCCCTGCTGGTGGTGCTGCCCACACGGGTGCCGGCGGCGGAGGTGTCCCCGCCCGAGCTGCAGTGCAGCGCCGCCGTGCTGATCGACCCCGAGACGCGCCAGGTGCTCTACGCCCGACATCCGGACGAGCGGCGCCCACCGGCCAGCCTCACGAAGATGATGACGGCCCTGCTGGTCGCAGAGAAGGGGGACCTGGACCGCACGGTGGTGGTCAGCGAGCGGGCTGCCGCAGTCGGCGAGACCTCCATGAACCTGAAGTCCGGAGAGGAGCTGAAGCTCCGCCACCTGCTCACGGGAGCGATGCTGGCCTCCGCCAACGATGCCGCGGCGGCCTGCGCGGAGGCGGTGGCGGGGTCGGTGGAGGACTTCGTGGCGCTGATGAACCGGCGCGCCGCCGAGCTGGGGCTGGAGAACACCCACTTCACGAATCCCCATGGATTGCACGCCGAGGACCACTACTCCAGCGCCCGGGACCTGGCGATCCTGGGGCTTCACGTGATGGGAAGGGCCGAGCTGCGCCCGATCGTGCGCACGGAGGAGGCCGCGGTGCCCTGGCCCGGCAGGCCGTACGACCGCAAGCTGCGCAACCGCAACCGCCTGCTGCAGCACTGGGAGGCCTGTGACGGCATCAAGACCGGGTACACCGCGCAGGCCGGGCGATGCCTGGCCGCCAGCGCCTACATCGACGGCTGGCGGCTGATCTGTGTGGTGCTGGACTCCGAGGACGCCTGGACCGACGCCCGCGTGCTGCTGGAGTGGGGCTTCGCCTCCTTCTACAAGGTGGCGCTGGTCTCACGCGAGCTCACCCGGGCCACCGTCCAGGTCCGTGGCGGCGTTCGGGAGACCGTGCAGGCCCACGCGGCGAGGGACGTCATCGCCGTCATCCCCCGACAGGCGCGTCCCGAGGAGCCGGTGCTCGCGGAGGGGGTCCGCCCGGCTCCGGTCACCGCGGGCGAGCCGTGCGGGACGCTGGCGGTGACCATGCCGGATGGCAGTCGCGAGACTGTGAAGCTGGTGGCGGATGCGGATGTGCCGCAGTCGCCGTGGGCGCAGATGCTGAGCGAGCAGTGGTCGCTGGCGCTGCTGGCGGCCGTGTTGGCGCTGGCTGGGGGGGTGTTGGCGCATGGAGCGGCTTCAGAAGCTGTTGGCGCGCGCCGGGCTCGGTAGCCGCCGGTCCTGCGAGGAGCTGATCCGGGAGGGCCGCGTAACCGTTAACGGGCAGGTGGTCCGTGAGCTTGGCGCCAAGGCCAGTCCCGATGACGACATACGGGTGGACGGCCAGCCGGTCGAGATCCCCGAGGGATATATCTACCTGGCGCTGAACAAGCCGCCCGGCTACGTGACCACCCGCGACGACACCCACGGGCGGCCCACCGTCATGGACCTGGTCCCCGAGCATCTTCGCACTCGCATCTACCCTGTGGGCAGACTCGACCAGGATACCACGGGGCTGCTGCTGCTCACCGACGACGGCGACCTGACCCAGCGCCTGCTGCACCCGCGCCACCACGTGGAGAAGGAGTACCTGGCGGACGTGGAGGGGACGCCCCCGGAGTCTCAGCTTCGCAGGCTCCGCTCGGGGATCGAGCTCGAGGACGGCCCCACGCAGCCGGCAGGGGTAGTGCTGGTCGCTACCGAGGGCGGTGAGACCCGCCTCCGGATCACCATCACGGAGGGCCGCAACCGCCAGGTGCGGCGGATGTGCGACGCCATCGGCCATCCGGTGCGCCGACTCAAGCGCGTGCGCATGGGCCCGCTGCGGCTGGGTGAGCTGTCGCTGGGCGAGGTGCGGCCCCTGACCGAGGGCCAGGTGCAGGCCCTCCGGCAGGCTGTGCAGCTCCCGGTGGAAGATGATGGCTGAGCCTCGGCAGTCCGGCGAACCTGCGGCGGTCGTGGAGCGTGCCTGGCTGCGAGAGCCGCTGCGCCGGGAGCTCTCGGCGATGGCCTCCGCGGGTGGCTACGAGCTGTTCCTGGTGGGTGGCGCGCTCCGCGATCTGCTCCTGGGACGGCCGGTGGGGGACTGGGACCTGGCCGGCCGCGGGACGATGGAGCTGGCGCGCCGCTTCGCCCGAGAGCACGACCTGCGGGTCGTGATCCTGCACGAGGACCTGCCCACCGCGCGCGTCATCCTTCAGCCCGGCCGGCCCGCCGGCTTCCTGGACTTCGCCGAGCTGCGCGCCCCGACCATCGAGCAGGACCTGTCCCTGCGCGACTTCACCATCAACGCTCTGGGCTGGGACGTTCGCGGCGCGGAGAGCCTCATCGACCCCGCCGGCGGCCTCGACGACCTGCGCGCCCGGCGGGTGCGCTCGCCGTCGCGGCAGGTGCTGGAGGCCGACCCTGTGCGGACGCTGCGGGCCTTCCGGTTCGCGGCCCAGCTTGGCTTTGCGGTGGAGGCGCAGACCGGACGGTGGGCGACGGAGCTGGCGCCGCGGGTGCATGACGTGCCCGGGGAGCGGGTGGGCCAGGAGATGGTGAAGCTCTTCGCCGCGGAGCACGCCGCCGACGCGGTGCAGGCGGCCGACGACCTCGGCGCCCTGGAGCGCTTCATCCCGCCCGTGACGGCGATGCGCGGGGTCCAGCAGGGCGGCTACCATCACCTCGATGTGCTGGGGCACACGCTGCTGACGCTGCACGAGGTGGAGCGGGCAATCAATGAGCCGCAGCTCTTCCTCCCACGCACGGCGGAGGCGGTTCGCCTGTGGCTGCAAGAGCGCGAGAACCGCGCGGCGGCGCGCATGGCGGCGCTGTTTCACGACGTCGCCAAGCCGGCCTGCCGCTCGGTGGAGGACGGCCGGGCGCGGTTCATCGGCCACGAGGACGAGGGTGCGCGGATCTTCCTGCAGCTCGCCAGGCGCTGGTGCCTCCCATCGCGCCTCAGGCGCATGGTGGCGCGCATGATCCGCCTGCACATGCGCCCGCTGGAGCTGTCGAACGCCGGGCTGAGGGCCGAGGCGGAGGGCCGGAAGCTGACCAGCGCCGTCACGCTGCGCGCGGTTCGACGGCTGATGCGCGACGCTGAGCCGGCGGCCATCGGCCTGCTGCTGCTGGCGGTGGCCGACCGCTCCGCCTGCCGGGGGCCGGCCAGCCGCCTGGAGCAGCGCGGTCGCATCTACGAGATCTTCGACGACATGCTGGCGCGTTACCTCGACTGGCTCCGCGAGCAGCGGGAGCGCCCCGGCCTCATCGACGGCACCGAGCTGATGGAGAAGCTGGGCGTCGAGGAGGGCCCGCTGGTCGGCGAGCTGCTCGACGCTATCGCGGAGGCCTACGCGGATCGCGAGATCGCCACGAAGCAGGAGGCGCTGGCCCTGGCGCGGAGGCTGCTGGCCGAGCCTGAGCAATAGCGGCGTGGACGGCGGCATGGCCCGGGGGGTATAATAGTGACGTATGAATGCAGTGAGGGGCGGTGAGACCCGATGGCGCCTGAGGCCCGCGACGTGATGACTATCGAGCAGGCCGCTGAGTACCTGCAGATAGGCGCGGATGATGTGCGCGAGCTTATCGAAGGCGGTAGTCTACCTGCCGTCCGCTTGCTGAACGACGTATGGCGCGTGCCCAAGAGCGCCCTCGATGAGTGGCTTCGGACCATGGCATACTGCAATGTACCCGGCAAACCGCAAACGTCCTCAGATGCCGAGCACGCACTCTCGGACGTGCGTAGACATATGAACGACCATGCGCTTGAGAGAGCGGACAGACTGCGGGAGAGGATCCTTGAGCGGCGCGGGGGTGAGCCTTTTGCTGCCGGATACTCCGCCGAACTCATCAGAGAGGGCAGGGACGAGCGTTAGAGCAGTCTGCATTGATGCATGCTTTGGAGCCAAGTTGCTGCTTGAGGAGGACCTTTCGAAGCAAGCGAGCCAACTGTACCGGACCTGGATCGAGGAGAGGGCCGATGTCTGGGTCCCGGAGCTGTTCTTCTGGGAGGTCATGAACGTTATCCGCAAGTCGTATCAGCGGGATGACCTTACTGGACAAGAGGCCCATGAAGCTGCCGATGTGCTCAGCAGGTTCCGGTTCAGGACGCCGGACCTGTTGACCGAGGGCCTCAGCGCCTACTGGCACGACTGGATCGAGGCGTTCGGCTATCAGGTGAGCGCGTACGACGCTGCCTACCTTGCCACTGCCACACTCGTGGGCTGCGATCTTTGGACGGCAGACGAACGCCTTGTTCGTACGGTCGGTGACGAGTTGGGGTGGGTTCACTCTCTTGGCGAGTTCGCGGCATCCGCCGACTAACCCCCGCATTGCCGTCATGGCGCAACGAGGGCGAGGCCATGGTGGCCTCGCCCTGATGAGTCGTGCCGGTCAGCGCGTGGGGCTCAGTGTCCGGCCGCCAGCATCTCCTGGCGGTCGGCGAGGATGGGGCCGGCGCGGCGCATGAACTCGGTGGCCTGGTGCATGAAGGCCTCCAGCCGCGTCTGATCGGTGGCCTGCTCGTCCCCGTCGTAGACCATGTTCAGGGCGGGGAAGTCCCCGTAGTCGGTGCGCACCCGCTTGAGGATGGCGTGCGAGATGGTCCCCGGCATGCAGGTGAAGGGCATGACGGTCACCACCCCGTGCAGCCCTTTCTGGATGAAGTCCACGGCCTTGCCCACCGTCATCACGGCCTCGCCCTCGAAGGAGCGGTGCACGTAGTCGCAGGCCATCTCCAGCACGTCGCTGGTCGGCGGCTCGTGGACGTTGCGCAGGAACCCCTGCCACGGCTGCGCCAGGGCGTGCTCGTCGCGGGTCATGATCTCGTCCTCGATGCGGTTCTTGAGCCGGAAGAGGATCTCGCCGTCGAGCTTGGCCCTCATGTCGCGGCGGTAGTTGCGGTACAGGAACCACTCGTAGACGGGCGCCATCCAGACCTCACCGCCCAGCTTTTCGATCTTGTCGATCAGGTGCTGGTTGCTGAAGGCGTTGGCGCGGATGTAGAATTCCCCTGTCAGCCCCACGACCGGCTTCGGCTCGGAGCGGTCGAGCTGCACCTGCTCGAAGTGCTGGCGGGCACGTCGCATTTCCGCGACGACGTTCCCGCCATCCTGCACCGTCTGCAACAGGTCGTGAAGGCATGCATCGTAGACGCGCTGCGCCGCGCCCGGCTCCACCTCGTAGGGGCGGGTCTCCAGCAGCGCCTTGAAGAGCATATCGACCGCGACCAGGCCCTGCCACGCCACGCGCAGGAAGTCGCGCCCCACGATCCCCAGCTCGTCGAAGAAGTGCCGGCCCTGGTGCGGGGCGTAGATGGGCACATCCTCGTACCCGAGGTCGTCCAGCACCATCCGCTGCAGAGTGTTGTACTGCCCGAAGCGGCAGGGCCCGCCCGACCCGCCCATGAAGAATGCGTACGTGTCGCGGTCGAAGCCGTCCTGCTTGACGAACTTCACCATGTCACCGGTGGTGACGATGGCCGGGAAGCACTCCTTGCCGGAGGTGTAGCGCCGGCCCCACTTGAGCGTCTCCTCGTCGGGCTCGGGCAGCACCTCCGCAGGCATGCCCTGGTGTTCGAAGGCCGCCGCCAGGGCGTAGGCGTGGTCGCTCATATTCGGGATAAGCATGGTCCGGTGGGACTGCCCGTCGATGCCCAGTGGCCGGAGGTGCCGGCCCTTCACGAAATCGCGCCCCCTGGTGGCCTCCAGCGAGTCCAGGAAGGCCTCACAGCGGGTGATCATGCCGGCGTCGGCGGAGTGCTCATCGACCTCGATGATCAGCGTCGGCTTCTCGCCGATGCGCTCGCGGAAAAAGTGCATGATAAACGAGTCCGGCCCGCAGGCGAAGTTGGTCAAGTACAGTGGGAAGAGGCGGTCGTCGCCGACGATAATCTCCCCGGCCGACAGGATCTTCTGACCGTAACGCCAGTACATGTTGAACCAGTCGGTGGGCAGCTTCACGTCGTCGAGCGGCAGGAAGTCCATGGGGATGGCCAGCACCCCCATCTTCCGCAGCTTCTGGGGGATCTCCAGGTTGGCGCCGGGGTCGCAGCCATTGTAGGAGCGGCTGACGATCACTACGGCCCGCTCGTCCTCGCCAAGCTGTTGCAGCACCTCCTGTCCCCGCTCCCGGGTCATCTGCTCGAAGCGTTCCAGGGCCTCGAAGCCCCGCTGCACCGCCTGGCGAACCTGTCGCCCGCTGGCCCCCAGCTCTCGCCCCACCTCGGCGAGCTGCTGGGCAACGTGGCGCTCACCGTGGGCCATCCACATGTGCGGCTCCAGCAGCGTGACGTCGTGCTCATCGAAGTCGATGCAGGACTTGATGTGGTAGGGCACGCTCTGGATGTAGGAGCAGACGAAGCTGTCGGTCATTCGCTCGTCCGGGCAGGGGAGGTTGATGACGGAGGGCAGGAACAGGTAGTCGAGCTGCTCGTCGTCCAGCAGCGTCAGCACGTGCCCGAGGTTGAGCTTCTGGGGGAAGCAGGTCTCCGCTACCGAGCGCTCGGCGCCGGTGTGAGCGATAGCCTTGTTGGTTGGCTTCGACACCACGATCTCGCATTCCAGTTCGTTGAAGAACGCCTTCCAGAACGGGTAGAGCTCGAAGAACAGCAGCGAACGCGGCATTCCCACCCGCGGCGCGTCCTCCGGGAGCTCGTGGTCGCGATGATACGAGTCCTCGAGCATCTGATCCCGCTCAGCGAACAGATCGGGCATATCCGGGTGCTCGTCGTCAGCCTCCCGGGTCTGGTACCTCCCGCACCGGTCACCGTAGAACAGCGGCGGCTCGCCCGCGATACTGACCTTGTTGATCTCGCAGCGGTTGGGGCAGCCCTTGCATTCGAAGCTCTCGATGGTGTACTCCACATCCGAGAGGTCGAAGCCTCTGAAGTCGCTGCCCTGGCCGTCGTCGTGCTCCCTGGCGATCAGGGCACAGCCGATGGCGCCAGTGTTCTCATTGTGCGGTGGCACAGTGATGCGCTTCCCGGTGACGGACTCGAAGGCCGCAACGACGGCCCTGTTGAAGGCCGTGCCGCCCTGAAAGAAGATGTTGTCGCCGACGCGCCGGTCCTCCACGACGCGGTTCAGGTAGTTGTAGACGATGGAGTACGCCAGGCCCGCCACCAGGTCAGGGGTGTCCACGCCGGCCTGCTGGTGCTTGAGCAGCTCCGACTCCATGAACACGGTGCACCGCTCCCCGAGGTTGGCCGGGGCCTCCGCCGAGAGCGCCTGATCGGCGAACTGCTCCTCGATGAATATGCCCAGCTTGTCGGCCTGCTCCTCGAGGAACGAGCCGGTGCCGGCGGCGCAGACCTTGTTCATCGTGAAGTCCACGACCACCCCGTTATCGATGCTGATATACTTGGAGTCCTGCCCGCCGATCTCGAAGATGGTGTCCACGGTGGGGTCCAGATGGACGGCGCCGGTGGCCTGGGCGGTGATCTCGTTCTTCACCACGTCGGCGCCCACGAAGTCGCCGACCAGATAGCGCCCGGAGCCGGTGGTGCAGGCCTTGCGGATCTCCACCCGGTCACCGATGGCCTCGCCGGCGGACTTCAGCGCCGTGCCCACCGCCTCGATGGGCCGGCTGGCGGTCATCAGATACTCCTTGTGCAGCACCCGGCCGCCGGCGTCCATCACTACCAGGTTGGTGGATATCGAGCCCACGTCGATGCCAAGGTAAGCTGGGACCTTCTCCCCCGGCTGGGGCGGGATCACCTGGGAAGGGTGAATAGCGCTCTTCTCCAGCCGCAACGGCGCCAGCCGCTCCCGGTCCGCCGCCGCCAGGACGTGGCCCTCCAGGTCCGCTATGGCGTCCAGGTCCGCCTTGGGCGCGCCGTCGCGCATGGCCCGAAGGGCAGCGCCGACGGCCCCCATGGCGCCGAAGTGCTCGGGGATGATGAGCTGGTCGTCGTCGAGCTCGTAGACGTCGCGGATCGCCCGGATGATGGCGGGGTTGGCTGCCACGCCGCCCTGGAAGGCCACCGGCGGCACCAGGTCGCGCGCGGAGCCGACCGTGGACTTGAAGTTCCGCACCAGCGCGTAGCACAGGCCTGCCACGATGTCCTTCACGGGCGTGGCCATCTGCTGCAGGTGGATCATATCGGACTTGGCGAAGACGGAGCAGCGGCCGGCCACGCGCGGGGGATGCTCGCTCTCCAGGGCGATCCGGCCGAAGTCCTCGATGGACAGGTTCATGCGCACCGCCTGCTGATCGAGGAAGGAGCCGGTGCCTGCGGCGCACATGGCGTTCATGTTGAAGTCCGCGACCTCGACGTCCTCACCCGGGTTCTCTGTGGGCCCCAGGAAGATGAGCTTGGAGTCCTCGCCGCCGATCTCGATGATGGTCCGGGCGTGGGGGTGAAGCCTCCCTGTGGCGGTGGATTGGGCCACGACCTCGTTGACGAAGAGGGCGTTGAGGCGCTCCGCGACCAGCCGGCCGGCGTTCCCCGTTGCGGCCACGATAGCGACGTTCTCTCGGCCGAGCGCCTCGACGGTCTCCCGCAGAGCCCTGCCCGCGGTCTGGATGGGCCGCCCGTGGTGGCGGATGTACTGCGTCTCGACGATCTCCCCGTTTTCGTCCAGGACGGCTATGTCAACGCTGACTGAGCCAACGTCCACGCCGACGGCGTACGTGCTCCCTTCAGGCATCTGCACCCGTATCCTCCGTATGCGCTCGTCCAGCTCGGCATCGCGTAGCGCGCGGCGCCGCGCCCGGCATGAGCGGGCCTGGTGCGCCGGCATGGTTTGCCGTACATTCCTGGCACAAAACGGGCCGCCCTGCGCCCCCCGCTGGTCCAGCGCACGTCGGCCCGTCCACGTTCACCCGCGCCCGCCTCCGCGGGCAGCATTGGAGGCCTCATTATACATCATCGATGTAAGGGAAGGCAATTCACCCGCGCGGGCGAGGGCCGGCTATGAGGAGGGCCCGCTCGCCACGGGACCGCGGTCCGCGGCGAAGGCCACGCGCCCACGCCCGGCGAACCTACCGGGGCACACAGATGAGGATGGGAGGGAGACACAGATGGCCCCGCAGATTTCCCTGTACACCCTGCTTGCACGCGACGTCTCGCTGGAGGAGGCGGTGCGGCTGGCGGCGGACGCCGGCTTCGACGCCGTGGACATCCGCCAGCGCCATGACGGCATTCACATCCTGCCCGAGATCAGCGACGACGAGGCCGAGGACGCGCGCGACATGGTGGAGGAGGCGGGCCTGCACGTCTCGGGCCTCACCACCTACTGGGAGATCGGATTGGTGGAGCGCGAGGCCGCCGCCGAGCAGCTCGCGAACATCGAGCGCTCGCTGCACACCGCCGGGATCCTGGGCGCGAGGTTCATGCGCGTGTCGTCGGGCGACTACGATCGGCGGTACGACTACGAGGTCTGCCGTGCGGCCTTCCGCGATCAGATGATGCGCGTGGCCGAGATGGCGGCTGCCCACGAGATCGTGGTCACCCCCGAGCAGCATGGCGGACGCTACATCGCCTCCGCGGGGCAGTGCATGGACATGCTCCGCGGGCTCGAGCACCCCTACCTGGGCGTCGTCTTCGACCCCGGCAACGCGGTCAGCGAGGGCTTCGAGCGGCCGTGGGTGCAGGTGCGGATGCTGGGCGGCTGGATCCGCAACGTGCACGTGAAGAACCGCATGACCGCGGAGGGCGAGGCGCTCTCGCACGAGCGCCTGCCGGGCGGGAACGTGCGGGTCAACGAGGGCGTGCTGGACTGGGACGAGATCGCGGATGAGCTGGCGGCCATCGGCTACGACGGCTACCTGACGGCCGAGGACTTCGCCCAGTTTGACTCCCTGGAGGAGAAGTTCGCCTGGAACGCATGCTTCCTGCGCCGGCTCGCGGCGCACTGGGAGTGAGCGACGGGGGATAGGGGATGCGCTACCGGCGGACGCGCTTTGCTGAGCCCGCCGTCGTGCCACGCCGTCAGGAGGGGCGGGCTTCCCTGCCCGCCCGGCAGTTGTCGTCCAGCGTGAAGGCCACGCACAACGGCGGACGGACAAGAGTGTCCGGAGGCTCGCAGGCGAGCCTGGTTGCGGAGTTCCTTAGACCCCGACGGGTCTACTCGGGAACGTCCGCGCCACGGAACGACAAGACAGCAGCGGCTCACGACAAACGGCCGGCGGGTCTGAAGACGCCGCCGCTCCGCACGACGGCGACAGCGAGCGGGCAGTCAGCCGCTGCCGTAGCTTGCAGCTCGCGGCTCGTAGCTGGTAGCTGCCGCTACGTCCAGAATGCGTACTGCGGCGTGCGGGTGATCATCGCCAGGATCGACCAGAATGCGCCCGCAGCGAACTCCCCCAGCATCAGCCCCAGCGCCAGCGGCACGCCGCGGCGGTAGACGCCCGGGCCGGCGTAGCGCATGGTCAGGGTCTTGATCAGCCACGCGACCAGCAGCGGCACCCAGATGAGGCCCGTCGTCCAGTCCGCGGCGATGGCGTAGCCGATGGGGTGGAAGGGGAACCACACGAAGTGGTAGCGCAGCGTCATCAGGACCGAGGAGAGCACGAAGCCGACCGCCATCCCGCCCAGCGCCACGGCGTCGGGACCGGTGCGCTGATTGCGCCAGTTGCGCACCAGGTTCCAGCCCTGCGGTGAGAGGCGCCGCACGGGCTCGCCCATCAGCTCCACGCCCTCGCGGAAGCACAGGTGCAGCAGCGCCCACACGCCCGCGAGCGAGCCGAGGATGGTCGCCACGACCATCCCCGCGTCGAGGCGCTGGTCGTCCATCCCCACCATCTCGCCCATCTTCATGCCCTCGAGCTGATGGGGCTGGGGGACGCCGGTGTAGCCGCGGTTGAAGCCGAAGAACAGCCCCCAGGCGGGGAACTCGCGCGGCCCGATGCGCTCGGTGCCGAGCGCGGCCAGCAGGATGTGGTCGGGCCCCGCGAAGTGAAAGCCGTGTGAGGGCGCGCCGGCCTCGGCGCGGATCTTGGTGATGGCGGTGGTGATGACCAGGTAGAGCGCGAGGTAGGCTGCCGCGATCCAGGCCGGCATCCCCAGCGTGGAGCCGAACCACGACGTCAGGAAGAGACCGGCGCCGAGCGTCATGAAGGCGGCGCGATACTCCGTGACCTCTGCCGGCGTCATGCCGCGCCGCCCATCCCCTGGCGGCCGACCCGCCACCACCGACCGCCAGACGCGAGAGAGGTGCTCCCGGGCGGTGGCGAAGCCCCAGTAGACCACCGCGATGTAGGCGCCGATGCTCTGCTCCAGGATGGCCGGCGGCCGGGCGTTGCCGGCGCTGGTCCAGATGGCCTTGGAGGGGTAGCCCAGCGCCGAGAACCCGATGCGCTCGCCGCGCAGCAGCAGCACGAAGAACCAGATCGAGAACGTCAGCTCCAGCGGCAGCAGGTAGCCAAGGCCGATGATGAAGGGATAGAAGGCGATCCCCAGCGACGCCATGGGCCCCCGCCAGCGCGGCGAGACGCGGATCCACTGATTCTTCACCGGGATCTGCGGCACGGCCGGGAAGTGCACGTGCAGACCGTTGATGACGCCGATGAGGCCTGCGATCCCGAAGCCGATCCACATCAGCCGGTCGCGCCAGATGCTGTCGCCCCCTCGGAGGGTCATCTCCAGTGGCAGGATCGTCAGCGGGAAGCTGAGCTTCTCGTACTCGGTCCACTGGCGGCGGATGATGACGTTCACCGCCAGGCACATGAGCTGCGTGGTGGCGATGAAGGCCGCCCACAGCAGCCCCGGCGCCAGCCACGGCCCGTAGTTGCGGGGATCGTAGAGGCTGGCATCGCCCTCATAGAAGTTGCGCACCGCCACCGGGTCGGATACTGTGGCGTGGGCGGGCATGTAGGGCAGGAGCGTCTCCGCCCACTGGTTCGCCTCGCTGGCGTAGCGGAAAGGGTGCGCCAGGGAGGGGACCAGGATGGCCATGAACTGGTCGCCGACGATGCCGCTTGAGACGCCGATCATGATGTAGATCAGCAGCAGCTCGCCGCGGGTGAAGGCCAGCTTGGGCGCCACCAGATGCAGCAGGCGGTTGATGCCGTAGAGCACGGCCAGGAGGATGACGGCGTGGAAGAACACGGACAGGTAGGTGGGCCGGCCGCCGTAGACGTTCTCCATCCCGGCCACCCAGAAGCTGACCACCGGAATCAGCGCCGCGCCCAGCAGGAAGCTGCGGGCGCGCAGGCTGGCGGCGCGGCTCTCTTCCTCCGGCGCGGCTTCCGTCGCCAGTGTCGTGTCGTCCTCCCGGCCCATGGTGGGGAACACGGCGCAGTTCGCCCGCCGGGAGGCGGGGACCTTCGCACAGCCATGGGGCAGAGCCGGCGCGCCAGGGCAACGAAGGCAACAGCCAACGGCGCGCGCCGCCTCCTGAGGATTTACCCGGTCTCGTTGGCCTCGCTGGCGTCCGAGTCCAGGCCGGGGAGCGGGCGGTCGAGGGGCGAGCGGGCGGTGGTGCGCTTGCGCTTTGGCCGGGAGCTTGATCCGCGCGGCGTGTGCAGCTCCTGGAGCTCAGCGAACTCCGGCCGGTCGCGGAGGGACGCCAGCAGCAGATCATCCTCCAGGTCCTCGGGCGCGAGGCTGCCGACGCCCAGGGCGCTCCTCAGGGACTGAATGGCCTCGTCCTCCAGCCCCAGAGCGGCGTCCAGCCGCGAGCGGATTATCAGAGGGATCTCGGAGCCGGCGTCCTCGAGGACCTTGCGCAGGTGCCCAAGGGCCGGGAGCACGGAGGGCTGATCGTAGTCATCCGAGGACGCCAGGCGGGCCACGTTGACCGATAGGACCAACTCTCCGGCAGACGCGGCGGTCTCGGGGGAGACCTCAACGGCTGCACTGGCCTTCTCCGCTGCCAGGCGCATGGCGTCCGACCTGTCGGCGACTCGCTCAAGCGTGTGGGCGGCCCCGGTCAGGGCTATGGACCACAGGGTGAGCATCCCTGGATTGCCCGGTGCGAGTTCTGAGGCCTGTTCGAGGCGTGTACACGCGCGCCGGTACCAGCGCGTCTTCTCATCTGCGTCCGCCGCCGTTTCGGCGGCAACGAGACACACGTGGCCCCAGTGGAGCAGAGATGACGCCTCGAGGGCCGCCATCGCCTCCCAGCGTTCGTAGACCTCATCGGCGATCTCAGCGTGGCAGAAGGCCTCCTCCGTCTGGTCAGCCAGCAGCAACTCCCGGCCCAGCGTAGATTCGGCGACCGCGCGCAGGCCGAGCAGCCTCTCCTGGTCCTGGAGCTGATCCTCGATGAGGCGCAGCGCTTCCGTTGCCCGCCGCAGCAGGGGCAGGCGGGAGGCTGTGTCGGGAAGCCAATCTGCCGCGGCTGCAAGCACTGAGCTCGCTGCCCGCTCCAGCCTCTGGGGATGGGCGTCGAGGGCGATGAGATTCTCCAGGGCCTCCAGCGCCGTGGCTGCGTCGTCCTCCCGAGCCTGGAGGTCATCCGTCGCCTCGCCGTGCTCGAAGCAGGCCCAGGCGAGATAGTCCCAGGTCGTCTCATCGTGGGGCGCAGCTTCGGTCGCCGCCTCCAGCTTCTCCCTGGTCCGCGCCAGGTAACTGGCCGTCTCGGGCCTGTCACTGGCCATGTCCAGAGCCAGATCGCTCAGCGCGTCGGCCTGGGCCATGTACACGGCGGGCAAGTGCTCTGGCGGCGCATCCTCCACTCCCTCCAGGCCGCGCACTGCGTCGAGGAGACACTCCCGAGCCGCCGCTCGGTCGCTCTCCGCGAGAAGCGGAGCGACCATGCGCCGGACCATGGCCGCAGTTGTCAGGGCATCAACGTTCTTTGGCATGTGCGCCACGATGCTGTCCCAGACCTCGGTCACGGTGTCGATGCGCGTGCTCAGGTGCGGCTCCTCGCTGTCCACAGCCGCCCTGGCTAAGGTCAGCGCGCTGGTCAGCCACAGCCTGCGTGGGGGGCCGGACCGGTCGCCCGCCTCGAAGCGCTCTTGCGCGAAGGCGGCCATGCGACGCGAGCTATGCCACAGGTCGGCCGGGGAAAGGCCCACGCTCGCCACCGCCAGGGCCATCATCCAACTCTCCATCGCCAGCGGACTGCCCGACGTCTCCTCGACCGCCTGCGCATTGTGGTCGAGTGCAGCCAGGATGTAGTTCGCCTGGGCAGTGGGATTCTCGGCGAGGTTCGACAGCAGCAGCTTGGCCTCGCTGAGCATCAGAGCGTGGGTCGGGTGGCCTTTCTTTCCCTTCCTGCTCAGTTGCTTACAGGCCCGGCGAAGCAGCTTCGCCGCCGCCGGTGGGTCGTCCTCACTGAGGTGCTCGGCCTCGGTCATGAGCTGCCGCGCCTCCACCAGCGAGCCATCCACGCCCCCAAAGGCGGCCGAGTCTGGGCTTCCGTTCCTGCGCACGTTACGCTTCCTCCTCCGTCTGCTCCATCTGCGGCGGCAGGTCGAGGCGGATGTGCAGCTCGCGGAGTTGATCCGGGTCCGCCGGCGCCGGTGCGCCGGCCATCAGATCCTGCGCCTTCTGCGTCTTCGGGAAGGCGATGACCTCCCGGATGTTCGGCTCCCCGCACATGAGCATTACGATGCGGTCGAAGCCCGGCGCGATGCCGCCATGCGGCGGAGCGCCGTACTCGAAGGCCTTCAGGAAGAAGCCGAAGCGCTGCTGGGCCGCCTGCTCCGTGATGCCCAGGACCTGGAAGACCCGCTCCTGGATGTCCCGGCGGTGGATTCGGATGGAGCCCGACGCCACCTCGAAGCCGTTGAGCACCGCGTCGTAGGACAGCGCCCGCACCTGGCCGGGATCGCTCTCCAGCAGCTCCCAGTCGTCCTCGTGCGGCATGCAGAACGGGTGGTGCTCGGGATCCCAGCGCTTCTCGTCCTCGTTCCACATGAGCAGCGGGAAGTCATACACCCACACCGGCGCCCAGGCCGCCTCGTCGATCAGCTCCAGCCGCCGGCCCATCTCCCGCCGCAGCCAGTCGAGGGCCTCGTTGGCGATCTGAGGCTCGTCGGCGACGATCATGAGCATGTCGCCGGCCTCGGCGTCGAAGGCCTGCCGGATCTCGGCAAGCTCCTCGTCGGTGAAGAACTTGGCGATGGGGCCCTCCAGGGTGGCATCGGTGACCTGGAACCAGGCCAGGCCCTTGGCCTTGTGCTCCTGCACGAAGTCCGTGAGCCGGTCCATCTGCGCCCTGCCGATGTCCGCGCATTCGGGCGCGCAGAGGCCCTTCACGGCTCCGCCCGACTGCGCCACGCTCGAGAAGACCCTGAACTGAACGTCCCGCACGACCTCCGTGATGTCTACCAGCTCCAGGCCGAAGCGCAGGTCGGGCTTGTCGGTGCCGTACTTGGCCAGGGCCTCGGCGTAGGTCATGCGCGGCCACCGCACGGGCACCTCCGCCCCGATGGACTCGCGGAAGATGTGTGCGAAGAGCCGCTCGGTGAGGTCGAAGACATCCTCGCGGGTGACGAAGGACATCTCGATGTCGATCTGCGTGTGCTCGGGCTGGCGGTCGGCGCGCAGGTCCTCGTCGCGCAGGCAGCGGGCGAGCTGGAAGTAGCGGTCGCAGCCGGCGATCATCAGAAGCTGCTTCATGATCTGCGGCGACTGCGGGAGGGCGTAGAAGTTGCCCGGACTCACGCGGCTGGGGACGAGGTAGTCGCGCGCGCCCTCCGGCGTGGGCCGGAAGAGCATGGGGGTCTCCACCTCCAGGAAGCCCTCCCGGGAGAGGAACTGGCGCGTGGCCTGGGCAGCCTCGTGGCGGATGCGCAGGTTCCGCTGCATGCGCGGGGAGCGCAGGTCCAGGTAGCGGTACTCCAGCCGGACCTTCTCATCCACCTCGGTCTCATCCAGCCAGGTGAAGGGCGGCGTCTCGGCGGTGTTGAGGATCGCCAGCTCATCGGCGCGCACGTCGATCTCGCCGGTGGGCAGGTCCGGGTTCGCAGTGCCCTCCGGGCGCCGTGAAACCTGCCCTCGCACCGCGATGACGAACTCCGAGCGGAGCTGGTGAGCGAGGTGATGCGCGTCCTCATCGACCTGGGGGTCGAAGACCACCTGCACCACGCCGGAGCGATCGCGCAGGTCCACGAAGATCAGCCCTCCGTGATCGCGGCGGCGATTCACCCAGCCGTTGAGCACTACTGCGTCGCCGATGTGCCCGGCGCGCAGCTCGCCGCAGGTGTGGGTGCGCCTCAGCTCGTGTCGAAGCTCGGTCAGCTCGCTCATGGTGGAGACTCCGTTGTGTAGTGCAAATGGCAGCACTGGGGAGTTGGCGATAGGCGAACGGCAACGACGGCCTCACCCCCTGGAGTTTGCGGTACAAACTCCACACCCCCTCTCCCTGGCGCAGCGAGCTGCGCAGGCGGGAGAGGGGGACCAGCAGACGACGATGTCCGCCGCGCCGCGTAGGTCGGGCTTCCAGGCCGACGCCGCTGCTCTCGACCACCCAATGCCAACGACCGCAGGCTGGAAGCCTGCGCCACGAACGCAATCAGTCTGTGCGGAGGCAGTCCCCCATCCCGCGCAGGATTCCTGGCGTGCGGACCGCCAGGATCAGGAACTGCAGCCAGCTCATCGCCAGGAAGGGCACAAACCACTCGGTATACCCTGATAGGAGGTACGCCAGCACTCCATAGCCCGCGGTCGCTTCGGCCAGGGCGCCCTGGATCACCACTGCCTTCCGGGGGGCGTGGATAGTCTCCTCGCTCAGAATGCGGCGCTCCATGAATAGACCAGCTATGAACGCAATAACGGCAGCGGCGCCGACCAGCCTGACGAGCAGCACAAGCGAACTATCGACACCATCTGCGCCGAAGGCAGCTTCGTACTCAAGATACGCAACGAACGCGGCATAGACGAACGTGCCCAGGAACATGGCGCCCATCACGATCCAGACGCCGCGCGTCCGGGACCGGAGTTCCTGACACGGGAAGCCGCAGTAAGGGCAGTTCCCGTCGGCGAGTTCTCTCACGTCCTGCCCACATTGAGGGCAACGCATAGTCGGATCGTACCGCCCCGCCGTCTATCGAACCACCAGTTCCCGACCAACGGGACGCGACCAGGAGTGCTTCTGCGAACGACCGCAGGCTGCAAGCCTGCGCCACGAACGCGATCACTCCGTCCGCAGGCAGTCCGCGATACCCCGCAGGATCACCGGCAGGCGCAGGCCCAGGCGGATGAACAGCGCCCAGCTCGCCGCCAGGAACAGCACCAGCCAGGGCAGGCTGCCCGTCAGCAGATACATCACCAGCCCGAAGACCGCCGGCACCTCGGCTATTGCGCCGAGCACGATGGCGATGCGAACGTAAGAGACTGTAGTCTCGAGCTCGAGGGCCCGGCGCTCGAACATCGCCGATGCGGCAAAGATGCCCGCGGAGGCGCCGATCAGCGCCATGCCCAGCACCAGCTCACTGTCGCCCAGCCCCGGGCCCCGGTAGCCCGTATACAGCTCCAGCACCGCCACCAGGATGCCGTAGACGAGCGTGGAGGCGAAGATGGCGCCCAGGATGATCTGGATCTGCGTGACGCGGCGGCTGAACTCGTGGCAGGGGAAGCCGCAGTAGGGGCACTTCCCGTCCTCGAGCTCCTGCTGCTGCACTCCCTGGTGGCACTGCGGGCAGAGCATGATTCGCTCCCGGTCGGGTCGTTGCCCGCAAAGCTTACAGCCTCGGGGTGGGCAATGCAAGGGCGGCCCTCGTCACCTCAGGTCCTCCGTCAGCCGCCAGAACTCGCCTTCGCGCACGCAGATGTATTGCACGACGCCGGGCTGGAGCCACCGGATGCTCTCGGGAAAGATGAAGTCGCAAGCCTCGCCGATGTGCTGGCCGGCGACAACGTGCCAGCCGACATCATCCCGCCCCGCGCAAGCGACCATCTCGCTGTCGGGACTCCAGATGGGCTCGCCACCCTCGAGCTGTGTGCACTCCCCGGCTACATCGTCCGTCTCCACCCACTCGCCGGATGCCTCCAATCGGGCGTAGGTGGCGACGGGCACTGGATACGGCTCCCAGCGCCGTGTGGGACCGATGATGTTCTCGAACTGCGGGCCCTCGCGGCTGTCCACCACCACACGCCATGCGCCATCGCGGAGAGCGAGGTAAGCCACGTGGCGCATATCGGGACTGAGGACCGGTCCGGCCCAGCGAGGGTCCTGCCCCAATTCAGCGCCAATGGCGTCGTACGGCCGGCCCTCGCGCCCATCGACGACGCAGATGTAGCCGTCACGGCTGCGGGCGGAGAACACGATAGAGCCTCCGGCGCCGAAGTAGGGCCCGGCCGTGATACCGTCCGTCTTGGCGCGGACCTCGCCGTCAACGACGAGCCGCTCGGGCAGAACAGGCAGCGATGGTTTGTCGTCGGGAGGCGCGACCGCATCCGGAGCTTCTGTGCGCTCGGGAGCAGGCTCGGCTACCGCCACGATCGCCACCAGGTGTTCGCCGTCGCTCGTCCACCAGGGCCCTCCCGTCACGAAGTGCCGATGGTCCTCGGAACCCAGCTCATACTCGCGCTCGATGCGTCCCTGGGAGACGAGGTAGCTGACATCGTCCCTGGTGCCGATGAAGGCCACGCTGTGGCCGTCGGGATGGAACGCCGGCGGCTCCAGGGGCAGCATCAGCGCGGGGATCGGCCAGTGATCGTGGCAGCCCACCGTGTCCCAGCTTTCGCCCCGCTGCCCGTCGAGCACTACCGCCTGCTGCTGAGGTGATTGATCGAAGAACGCGAGACGCTCGCTGTCCGCGCTGAACGCCATGGGCATGCTCATTGTCATCTGCGGAGCTGTCATGCACGTGGCATAGGCGGACTCAACGTCGGCGGCGGAGTAGTCGTAGATGACCTGCTCGTCCAGCAGGATCTTGACAGTATCGCCCTGGACGGCCGCATACGCCAGATGCTCGCTGTCGGGGCTGAAGAGCGGGCCCGAGAACAGGATACGGTCATACTCGGGGCTCTCTCGGCCGTCGGCGACCAGCACGTAGGCCTCATCGTCCTCCCCCCAGTCCCCGCGCTGGCCTACGTAGGCGAAGCGCGAGCCATCCGGGCTGAAGCGAGCAGTCAAGAGGGCGTCCATCAGGTGGGTGAATGTGAGTTCGCGCTCGCCGTCAACGACCATGACCTCGCGCCCGGCCTCTGCTCCCTCGGCAAACAGGCTCTCAGTCCAGGCGAGGCGCGCTCCGTCCGGGCTGAGAATCACGACCTGGACGTAGCCATCCGTCTCCAGCTTCTCACCGTCTCGCACCACGCCGCCGTCGCAGGCATATGCAATGTGCTGGCCGTCGCCGCTGACGGCCAGGCCGCCCATCTGCGTCATGACCTCCTCCGCTGGCCACTCCTGCCCGTCCACGACGAGCGATGCACGGTCACCCGACCGGTACAGGAGGTGACATCCCATCTTGGTGACCATTACCGAGGGCGCCCACACGGAGGCGACGTCCGGGCGGTCCAGGGCACCGGGCGAGACGAGGGCCTTATGAGTCTCCCCAAGCGCGCCGAGACGCACCGGCTCGGTATCCACCTCTGTCGCGGCCGGCACGCCGGAGGCCGCCTGCTGCCCGGCGGATCGCTCGCAACCACAGATTGACGCCGCGCCCACGCACGCGACCAGCGCTGCTGTCGTCCATTGACGCATCACCATCGACCCCCTGTTGCATGTGCCTCAGGGCAGCTCGGGCCCCGGCGCGGCAGATCGCGGTGGCGGCCATCCCCGGGAGCGCCGTCGCAACCATGGCGACAGGGAACGCACCACAGCAGGCCCTTGAGGGCTCGGACGAGGCAGCTTCACGAGCCGTGGCCGCGGTGCATGCCCGTCGCGTTTTCGGGCTACTCGCTCGTCAGGTATTCCGCCAGCTCCGCCAGCGGGACCTCCTCCTGGTCGCCGGAGAGCATGTCGCGGACGGTGGCAACGCTCTTCTGGAGCTCATCGGGGCCGAGGATGACAGCGTTGAGGTAGCCCTGACTGTCGGCGTAGCGCATCTGGGCGCGGATGGAGCGCCTGCGGTAGTCGATCTCGGCCTTGACGCCCTGCTGGCGAAGGTCGTGCAACAGCTCGTAGCCGGGCAGCCACGCCCCCTCGCCGATGGTGACGATGAAGCTGCCGTCGCGCGGCTGCTCCTCGTCCTTCAGCCCCAGCTCCTGGCGGACCAGCAGCACGCGCTCGAGGCCGATCCCGAGCCCGACGCCCGGGGTCGGCGGTCCGCCGCACTGCTCCACGAGCTCGTCATAGCGCCCGCCGCCGCCGACCGAATCCCTAGCGCCCAGTGCGTCGTGGCGGAACTCGAAGGCGGTCTTGGTGTAGTAGTCCAGCCCGCGCACGATCCGGGGGTCGATCTCGTAGGCGATGCCCAGCGCCTCCAGGTGCTCGCGCACCCCCGCAAAGTGCTCCTCGCACTCATCGCACAGTGCGTCGAGCATCTTCGGCGCGCCCTCGGTGATGCGCCGGCACGTCTCGTTCTTGCAGTCGAGCATCCGCAGGGGGTTGGTCTCATAGCGGCGCTGGCAGTCCTCGCACATCTCGCACACGGCATCCGCCACCGAGGCCTTCAGCGTCTCCACGTAGGCCGGGGCGCACTTGGGGCAGCCCACGGAGTTGATCAGCAGCCGCGTGCCCTCGATCCCCACCTGGCGGAAGAAGGTCATCGCGAGGTCGATGACCTCCGCGTCCACCGCCGGCTCGGGCGAGCCCATCGCCTCCACGCCGGCCTGGTGGTGCTGGCGGTAGCGGCCGGCCTGCGGCCTGTCCTGCCGGAAGATGGGGGCGATGTAGTAGAGCTTGACGAGCCGCTCGCGGTCCTGGCCCTGGATGTGCTCCTCCAGGAAGGCTCGCACGGTGGGGGCGGTGCCCTCCGCGCGCAGCGTCAGGCTCCGGCCGCCCTTGTCCTCGAAGCTGTACATCTCCTTGGAGACGATGTCGGTGTCCTCGCCGACGGAGCGCACGAACAGCTCCGTCTCCTCGAAGGTGGGCGTGCGGATCTCGGCGTAGTCGTAGCGGCGGCAGATGTCGCGGAAGGTGCGCTCGACGAGGCGCCAGCGTGGGGCGTCGTCGGGGAGGATGTCGTTGGTACCCTTCGGCCTCTGATAGCGCATCTGCGATCAGCTCAATGCCCGGGTGGTCGGACGGGGCTGTGTGCGGGTGACGCGGCGGCTACTGCTCCTCGTCGGTCTCCTTCTCATCCTCCCGTGGCAGCAGCTCGCCGCTCAGGGCCGCCTCCGCCAGCCGGATATAGTAGGGATGCCGGGAGTAGACGAAGAGCTGGTAGAAGAGCCCCAGCAGCAGCATCTGCGCAACGTGCTCGCCGGGAAGGCCCACCAGCACGGTCACGATGGCCACCGGCCCGATGGCGGTGCCCATGAGTGTGATGGCGTCGGCGGAGGCGCGAATGGAGTCCAGCGCGATGTGAGCGTTGCTGCGCAACGCGGAACGGTGGGAGCGGTATTTTGCCCAGTCGCGGGGGCTCTCATCATCGGGCTCGCCCCCGGCGGCCGTGAAGATGCGCTTGCCAAGGCGATCCGCACTGGTCCAGTGCCCGTCTATGTAGAAGCCGGCCAGGAAAACGGCGGCCCCGGCCCCCAGCACGATCTCGAAGGCCAGCCGGGTCTGCTGCTTGCCCTCGATGATGCCCGGAGGGCCCCACATGAGGGCCGCAATCGCCACAATCCCGCAGATGCACATCGGGAGGATGCCCCACGTGATCCATCGGCGCATGAGGTACTCGCGGAGGCCCTCGATCTCCTCGGTATGGCGGATCATTGTGGTCATCGACGTGGCAGCCCTGCTGACATCGGTGCGCAAGAATAACCGTGGGCCGGCTCTGTGCGTCCGGCCCACGGAGGGGCATGCAGTGCACTCAGAGTATATCAGCCCGCCGAGCCGGAGTCAATGAGCCCGGCAGCGTGATGCGGCGGATGCAGCCTCAGATTGCCGGTTGCGGGCGGGGGCGCTCGCAGCCCACAGGTACTGGGGCGCCCTCGCCCGCGCGTGCCACCGACACTTGGAATTCGCACCCGACTCCCGGATGCGTTGACATCCGCGGTCGGCGGCCCTATAATTCTCGGTGGAAAAGGAGGCATCGCCTTTGGAGAGAATGTGGGCACCGTGGCGGATCGGCTATGTCACCGGTGAGCGGCCCTCCGGATGCGTCTTCTGTCATAAGATCGAGTCGGACGACGACGATGCCAACCACGTTCTGTATCGGGGCGAGCAGAACGCTGTCCTGCTGAACAGTTACCCGTACAACAGCGGGCACCTGATGGTCGTGCCCAACCTGCATGTGGCCATGCTCGAGGAGCTGTCACCGGAGACATCGGCGGAGCTGTGGCAGCTCACCGGGCTATGTGCCCGGGCCCTCAAGGAGGTCCTCTACTGGGAGGGCTTGAATATCGGGATGAACCTGGGGCAGGTGGCCGGGGCCGGAATCTCGGATCACCTGCACATGCATGTGGTGCCGCGGTGGAACGGGGACACGAACTACATGACGGCGGTGGCCGAGACGCGGGTGGTGCCCCAGAGCCTCGACGACAGCTACCGGCAGCTCAAGCCGGTGTTCGATGCGCTGGCCGGCCAGGCGGGTGGAGGTCCGCCCGCCTGAGGCTGGAGGCGGAGCATATGAGCTTCGACGGGTCGTTGAAAGGGGAAGGGCGATGCGACGGCACACACCTGTCCTGACTGCCCTGCTTGCCATCATCCTGGTGGGCCTGTGCCTGACGGCTCAGGCCCAGGGAGTGCGGTTTATCACCCCAGAGGACGGGGACACCGTTCGAGATATGGTCAGGCTGCGGGCCACCAAGCCCAATCCTGACGACGGCTGGATCTCCTACAAGGTGGAACGGGGCGGCGAGGGGGAGTTCGTGACCGCTGTCACCTCCCCGTTCAGCTACGTCTGGAACACCCGCGACCGCGACGAGGACGGCAAGGACCTCTACCCCGACGGCCAGTACACCCTCACCGCGGTGGCCCTCAACCCCAGCGGCAGGAAGGTGGGGGAGGCCTCCATCACCGTGACCCTCAAGAACGCCATGGCGGCCTCCGAGGCCCCCAGCCGGGTCCCGTTGCGGCTGTGGTACACCCGCAATGCGGAGGTCCACTACCGGGCCGAGGGCCGGTGGGACATGAAGCCGGACCCCGAGGAGGAGGACGCCGAGGACGTCTACACCCTGGCCAAGGAGTACAATGGGGCCCTGGTGGCCAACTGGAAGAACAAGGTCATGAGCCCCAGCATCGCCGCCGGCCACGCCGTGCTGCACGTGGTGGCGGGCCGCGCGGGCACCCAGTATGGGACGGGCGACGTTTCGACCCTGAGGCACGTGGATGCTCTGAAGGCGAGAGGTCTCAACCAGATGTACACAACTTACCTCGCGCTGGCTGAGGGCGAGATGCAACTCAAGCACGATGATGAGCCGCGCTTCGAGCTGGCGGAGATGCTCGTGCCGCTTCCCGACCGCCCGGTGCGGGTGGGCGACTCCTGGGAGGGGAGCATGACCATCTTCCCCGATCCTCTCAGGGGAACCGTGACGGGCGCCGCTGGCGGGATGGGCGAGGCGGGAGCAATGGGGCCCGGAATGGGACCTATGGGCGGCATGGAACCGGGAGGCATGGGGCCCGAAGCCATGGGCCCAGGGATGGTCCCCGGCGGCATGCCCGGAGAGGCTGGCATGATGGGCATGCCCGGAGAGCCGGGCATGGGCGCTGAGGGCATGGGCGCGGCAGCCGGGCCCGGCAGCCCCCTTGACGAGCTGGAGACCAGGACGGTCCGCGCCAAGCACACCGTTGAGGGCTTCGAGTGGGTCGCGGACCAGCCCACCGTGCGCATCCGCAGCACCTACAGCGTGGACGATGACACCATCACCATCCCCGGCGGCGGGGCCGCGGGCGGTGGCGGAGTTCTCGGCGGCGAGCCCTTCGGCGGTATGCCCGGTGAGATGATGGGTGGCATGCCGGGCGAGATGATGGGCGGCATGCCGCCTGAGATGGGTGGCGGTATGGCGTTCGGCGACGAGATGGCCGCCGGCATGGGCGCGGGGCCGGGCATGGGCGGCATGGGCGGTGGCGCCAGCGCCGAGGTGGACACCTCCTACACTGGCGAGCGCATTACCTGGTGGGCCTACCAGCTCGACCGTCCGGTGCGCGTCGTGGACACCATCACCCACAGCTTTGAGGTCCAGCGGGCCGCTGCGGGCATGGGTGAGATGGGCATGGGCCCAGGCCTGGGCGGCATGCCCATGGAGCCGATGGGCCCTGGAGCAATGATGCCCCCAGGGATGGAGGGTGGCATGATGCCGGGGGAGCCCGGAATGGCCCAGCCCGGTATGCCCGGGATGCCCGGGATGCCCGGAGAGGCCGGGATGATGCAGATGCCCGGTGAGATGGGCATGGGCGGCATGCCGGGAGAGATGTTTGGCATGCCCGGCGGTGCGGGCATGGGTGGCATGGGCCAGGCCCAGCAGCAGGAGCCCATGAAGGTCAAGGTCACCATCGGCCTCACCATCCGCGAGGTCAGGCCGTGAGGTGGGCCGATTGGGTGTAGGTCGCACGGCAGATCGCGTTCCGCTGTCTCACCGTGGCCGCGGCGCTCTCGTCGCGGCCACATCTGTGTGTGTCCTGGCGCTGGTGGCGTGGTTGCCGCCCGCTGATGCCGAAGGGGAGGGCCGCCAGCAGCCGCGCACCAATCTGCAGGTGTGCCTGTGGCGGACCCACGTGCCCGGCGAGAGGGAGGCCCTCAAGCAGCTTGTCTTCAGCTTCCAGCGCGCCAATCCGGATGTGGTCATCGCCCTGGAGTGGCAGGACGCCGAGCTGGCCGGAGAGTATGTGCGGCGATGGCTGGGCAGCTACCGCTCCCACGCTCCGGACGTTACTGTGCTGCCCGACCTGTGGGCCTGGGAGCACCGCAACGAGCTGATGCCGCTGCCCCGGGACCTGGTGCTGAGGCTCCGGCGTCAGTGCGAGAGCTCAGTGGTGGACCGTGCCGGCGGCGCGCTGCGCGGGGTGCCGTGGACGGTCTCGACGCTGGCGCTGTACTACCGTCCGGACCTGCTGGAGGAGGCGGAGCTGGAGGTCCCGGCGACGCCCGCCGAGCTGGTGACATGTGCCGACGAGCTGGCGGACCCTCCGGGGCGTTTCGGCTTGGGGGTGCCGGCGCCCGGCCGGGGCTGTGAGGAGCTGGTGCACGCGCTGACCTGGGCGCAGGGACCGGCCGAGGATGTGGAGGGCGACGCCCGCTACCTGCCGGGAATCGACCTTCTCGTGGACCTGCAGTCGCGGGGCGCTGTGCAGCCGGAGGTGCTGACCTGGAGCGAGACGGAGCTGGTGGAGCTGTTTGCCGACGGTCGGCTGGGGCTGCTGATTGCACGCCCGTGGGCAGCGCGGATACTGGAGGAGAAGGACGCCGAGCGGGATCGGCTGGCGGCGGCCGCTGAGGCGGAGGAGAAGCCCGAGCCGCCTCCTCCCCTGCCATGGGCGGTGGCGCCCTTGCCGCTGGCGGAGGATGGCTCGGGTCAGGTGCAGGTGGAGTGGCTGGTGACCTTCGCGGACACCGATCGGCCCCACGTGGCCGGTCGCTTTCTGCGCTTCATAGCCGGAGGGGAGTGCCAGCGGACGCTGGCGGCGCTCTATGGTGTCCCCGCCATCAGCCGGCACCGACGGCAGTTCGCGGACGACCCGCGGTGGGCGGGACACGTGGCGACGCTTCCAGGCGCTGCGGGCCTGCCGCTGGGGGAGTGGAAGCCGGTTCGGCAGCGGCTGGGACAGGCTCTCAGGTGGACGCTCAGCGGGCGTCTGAGTGCTGCTGAGGCGCTGCTGGAGGCCGGCACACAGGAGGACGAGGAGGGCGCTTGACAATCGGTAAGCGGTGCACTACGCTAAGCATAGGGAACAGCGGCCATTAGTACTGGGTCGGTTTGAGGGCGCGGACGCGCTGGCGCGGCCAGACGATCTTGGTAACCCGTCCCATGAGCCGATCCACGGGGACCGGGCCGTAGTCGCGGCTGTCCTCGCTCATCTCGCGGTTGTCGCCTAACACGAAGACAGTGCCCGGCGGAACATATGCTCGCCGCGGGGGCTCCATCACAGGGACGCCAGTGACGTAGGGTTCTCGCAGGCGCTGACCATTGACCAGGACGTGTCCGAACCAGACCTCGATCATCTCGCCGCCGAGGCCGATGACGCGCTTGACATAGGGCGCCCCATCGGGACCGCTGTACACAACGATTTCGCCGCGTTGCGGGCTGTTGTTGCCGTCGTAGGCGTCCACGCGGAGGGTGTAGTAGTCGCCGACCTGCAGTGTGGGCTCCATGGACGAGCTCACCACATAGCCGAAGCGCACCACCTCGGTGAAAAGATACCACAGGGCGGCGGCGAAGACCACCGGAACGATCACGCGCATGGCGATGCGCCAGGCGCGGCCGCGGGGGGATGAGCTGGCGGCATCGGGCATGGTCTATCCTCCGCTCGGCTCCGCGTGGCGGGACGGAGTGGTGAAGCGGGCCGGGGCGTGACGAGCGGGGGCATTGTACCGACGCGGACCGCTGACGTCAACGCCTCGGCGAACAGCCGGCGAAGTGACGGGGCGGGGTGCAGGTGCGAACGACCGAGAGCGGTCGGCTCTGCATCATCCACCTGCTTCGGGGCCATCGAGGGAATTGTTCGATGGTGGGGAGGAGATAACTGCGGAGCAGGGGAAACTACAGCTCCGTGCGGCGGTCGGGTTCCGCTCGGCCGCAGGCAGCAGCCGTGTCATCTCACGCCGAATGGCGCCGCGGGCCTCGCAAGAGAGACCGGGCCCGCCTCGTGGAAAGGACGGAACGGGGCCAGCGATGATCAAACCCGAGCTTGCGAGAAGGATGTACGATGGTGAGAGCGACTGGGGTGAGGTGCAGCGGCAGATATCGTTGCCGTGGGCCGAGGCTGCGCGCATCAGCTACCGGAATGTCACCATGCGCCTGGGCCGGGCGCTGATCACCGGCGCAGGGGTGGTGTTGGGCATCGCCTTCCTGGTCTCGGTGTGGACGGCGAAGGTGGCCCAGGACGGGATGGCGCAGTCCGAGGCGCAGAGGGCCCGGGCTATCACCCAGGAGGAGACGGAGCTGGCGCCCGGGGCGGAGGAGGCCAAGCTGGAGGAGCAGGCGCGGGCGGCCCGGCAGACGTGGCTGGTGGTGATGTCCCTGCTGGTCTCGGCGGTGGGGATCACCAACTCCATGCTGATGTCGGTGACGGAGCGGTTCCGTGAGATCGGGACGATGAAGTGCCTGGGGGCGCTGGACGAGTTCATTGTGCGGCTGTTTTTGATAGAGTCAGCGGTGCTGGGGCTGTTGGGCTCGATCGCCGGTGCCCTTGTGGGGCACGGCGTGATGCTGCTGGTCTACCTGACCAAGCAGTCGGATGTGGCGGCGTGGATGGATTGGGGCCAGATGCTGGAGTACATCGGCGTCGCGGTGATCATAGGCACCTTCCTGTCGCTATTGGCGGCGGTGCCGCCGGCGGTGCGGGCCGCACGAATGCGCCCGGCGGCCGCGCTGCAGACAGAGATCTGAATACCATTCATCATCGGCCGGCGACGACCGCCGGCAGTGAGGAGAGCGGACAATGGCGGAGATCGAATGCCCCGAATGCGGTCATGTCATAGAGACCACCGGGCTTGTCACTGTGTGCCCGGAGTGCGGCGCTGACCTGCGGGAAGTCATGGAGGAGCTGGGCCATCGCCGCGAGCGGCTGCGCGACGTGGCGCGCGACGACTCGGTGACCACCCACGAGTTCATCGTGCGCACCAAGGACCTCCACAAGGTCTACCAGATGGGAGAGGTGGAGGTGCCCGCGCTGAAGGGCGTGGAGCTGAACGTGCGCCGGGGGGAGTACCTCTCCATCATGGGCCCCTCCGGGTCGGGAAAGACCACCCTGTTCAACATGGTGGGCGGGCTGGACAAGCCCACCAAGGGCACGTGCTTCATCGAGGAGGTTGACATGGCGCAGCTCGACGCCTTTGAGCTGGCGTGGCTGCGCTGCCGGAAGATCGGCTACATCTTCCAGACCTTCAACCTCATCCCGGTCATGACGGCGCTGGAGAACGTGACGCTGCCCATGATCTTCGCAGGCATGAGCAGCGACGACATGATGGATCGCGGCGCTATGCTGCTGGACCTGGTCGGTCTGGGCGAGCGCCTGCACCACAAGCCCTACGAGCTGTCCGGGGGACAGCAGCAGCGTGTAGCAGTGGCGCGGGCGCTGGCCAACAACCCGGCCATCATCCTGGCCGACGAGCCCACCGGGAACCTGGACCTGCAGACCGGCAAGGAGATCATCGATCTGCTCAAGGAGCTCAACCAGGAGAGCGGCGTCACCCTCATCTCGGCGACGCACGACCTGAAGATGATTGACGTGTCCGACCGCGTCGTGCACGTGCGCGACGGGCAGGTGGAGCGCATCGAGAACCGCGCCGACCTGGACCTGGACGTCGGCACTCTGGGTAGCGAGTCGGCGCCGGAGCACGGCGAGTAGCCGCTGGGACGCAGGCCGGCAGCGGCGGGCCGCCGGAATGCTACCGCCCGAGCGGGCGGTCGGCGGCGCTGCGCGCAGCGGGGCAGGCGTAAGGCTGGCGCGCGGCGAAGTGTCGCGCGCCAGCTCTGTCTCTGTCGGGCTGTGCTTCGGCCGCCGGGTCTTCCTATCTCTCCAGAGGCGGTGAGGGAAACGTGCTTCGTCCACTGAGGGCGATAGTCTGGCCGACATGCATCATGGCGCTTGCCGTCGCCGCAGCCCCCGTATGGGGGCAGGGCGGCCACGAGGAGGAGATCGTCCTCGAGTCGGATACCGACTACGAGATGGCGGCCTCCGGCGTCGATGAGCAGCACATGCGCCAGCTCATCGCGGACTTCGAGGCCCTGCAGTCGCGCGTGACCGGCTACGACGGCTGCAAGAAGGCCGCCCGGACGATCGCCGAGCAGTTCCGGGCGCTGGGCCTGGAGGACGTGCACCTCGAGAGCTTCCCCCTGGTCATACCCATGGCCGAGCCCGACGAGCAGGGGCGCTACGCCTCCATCACCGTTGCTGACGACGGCACCAGCTTCGGGATGCTGCCGATATGGCCCAACCTGGTGCGCCCGCCCCAGACCCCGACCGGGGGCATCGAGGGAAACCTCATCTACGCCGGTCCCGGCAACCTGCGGGCCTTCAACGGGCTGGAGGTCACCGACTCCATCACCATGGTGGACTTCAACTGCCAGACGGAGTGGTTCAACGGGCCACTGCTGGGGACCAAGGCGGTGCTCTTTATCGAACCGGAGGAGACCATCCGTGGGGAGGCGGAGGCGAAGTTCCTCTCCATCCCCGTGGATATCCCCCGCTACTGGATCGCCCGCGAGGCCGCCGACTACCTGATGGGCCTGCTGATGTCCCGCGACGAGGTGCCGGTGAGGATCGCCTGTGATATGCAGTGGCGGCGGGTGGAGGGCGAGAACGTGGTGGCCACCCTCCCGGGTACGGACCCGCGGCTGAGCAACCAGCGCGTCGTCATCCAGGCCTACTACGACTCCATCGCCGTGACGCCCGACCAGGCCCCCGGCGCCGAGAATGCCTGCTCCATTGCGGCGCTGATGCAGCTCGCTGAGGCCTTCGTGGATCAGCCCCCCAAGCGCACGGTCGTGTTCCTGGCCACCTCCGGGCACTTCGAAGGCCTGGCCGGCACCAAGCACTTCCTCCGCCAGTTCATCCGCGGCGCTCATGGCGAGCGGCGCGTGGAGATCATGTTCAACCTCGTCGGTGACGCCCGTGCTGAGCTGGAGGACGCCATTGCCCGCGTCTGGGAGGATCCCGACCGGCTGGAGGAGGAGAAGACGGCCGAGGAGCTGGCAGACGAGCGCATGCGCGCGCTGGGGCGCATCAACAGGGCCGTCACCTACGCATCCAAGCGCGCACACAAGCTCGGGAAGGTGGTGCGTGCGGCCAAGCACGATGACCCCAACGCCGGCAAGCTGGAGGAGTATCGGCTGACGGAGGAGGAGCTCGCCGAGCGCCAGGAGCTGGTGCGGGAGTTCGAGGCGGTTGGTCCGGAGATCGACCAGGCCGTGGAGCGTGCGCGGGAGGTGCTCCGGGAGGCCCGAGAGGTGGATCGGGACGCCCCCCTTGAGACGAAAAAGCAGATGCTGGCACGGGTGAAGGAGGCGGCCTGGAACCTCGTTGACACCCTGGACTTCTCCGAGAAGAAGATATACCTGTGGTTCTCGGTGGATCTGTCCAGCCACAACGACACCTTCGGCATCTTCTACAAGGCCTACTTCTACAACTACAGTGAGAGCATCCAGTGGAAGTTCTCGGACATCGGCAAGAAGGCCCGGGAGTACTCCGACCTCATCGCCACCGCCCTGGGCGTTCCGGTGCGTCTGGTGGACGGGATCAACGCCATTCAGGGCAAGAGCTGGCAGACCTACATGGCCGGCAAGCTGGCGCTGTCGAATGAGGTGGCCACGCTGGCGGGCATTCCCGGGCTGGGCTTCGCGACCGTGGACGATTCGCGTCCGTGGGTTGACACGCCGATGGACCGCATCGAGCACGTGGAGATAAGCAACCTCGTGGAGCAGACGCGCTTTCTGTCCTGTCTGCTGCTGGACCTGGTGTCCATCGACGATCCGCGCGATCTCTACGATCTGGAGCTGGCCGACAACTTCGTGGAGATCAAGGGCCGGGCGGTGCAGTTCAACCCCCGCGAGAGCCTGTTCCCCGATGATCCCCTACCGGGCGCGGTAGCGGTGGCGCGCACCGGCTCCAAGACCTCCATGGGCGTGCGCAGCGAGATCTTCGACATCGTGGACGAGGACGGCAGGTTCTACCTGCCGGGACTGCCCAACTCCCGGGCGCGGGGCGGCACCATCACCGTTGAGGCCTACCTGCTCGACGAGGAGGACGGGCGGGTGCGTATGGCCCCCGACCTGGGGGTGACCGGCGCCGAGGCCTACCCGAACAAGGTGGCCATGGATCAGGAGGTTAAGCCGGTAACGGTGGTGATGTTCGACTGCAAGCCGGTGGCCATCTTCGATATGGTGGACCAGCGGTTCTTCCAGCTCCTGCGGGAGCTGCACGTCTACGACGCCCAGACCGATGCGGCTCCCTACGAGTACGGCTACTGCCTGCCGCTTCCGCCGCAGCAGTTCACGTCCAGCTACGAGCCGGTGGCCGTGGTCTTCGCTCCGTCGGGCACCAAGGTCAAGATCACCATGGGCGCCAGCCTCCTGGGACTGCGCTTCCTGCTGATCAATCCCACGGAGCTGGAGGAGCTGGGGGAGGGCTACCTGGTGGACCGCCACCCGTCGCTTCACGCCACGCCCTACCGGGTGGCCATGGACATGTGGCAGCTCGACGACAACCGCATGGCCAAGCTCTCGAAGCACGGGATCACCAACGCGCGGGTGGAGCGGGCCCACGCGGAGGCGCTGGAGTACCTGAAGCTGTCGCAGCAGTACCTCCGGGAGCGCAAGTACGATGAGTTCTTCACAGCCGCGCGGTCGGCGTGGAGCTACGAGTCCCGAGCCTACCCGGATGTCCGCAAGACCGCCGACGACGTGGTCAAGGGTGTGCTGTTCTACCTGGCGCTGCTGATGCCCTTCGGGGTGTTTGCCGAACGGCTCTTCTTGGCTGCGCGCGAGATCAAGGGACAGATCCTCGGCACAGTGGCGTTCTTTGTGGGCATCTTCATCCTCATCGGCCTGGTGCATCCCGCATTCGCCATCACCTTCACGCCCATGATCATCCTGCTGGCCTTCATCATCCTGGCGCTGACAATCATCGTGGTGGGGATCGTGGTGCAGAAGTTCGAGGAGCAGATGCGCGAGATGCGCTGGGAGCAGACGGGGGTGCGCGAGGCGGACGTGGGTCGGCTCTCAGCCTCGGCGGCGGCCTTCGGTCTGGGTATCTCGAACATGCGCCGGCGCAAGATCCGAACGCTGCTGACCTGCACCACACTGGTGCTGCTGACCTTCACGGTGCTGTCAACGACCTCCATCAAGCAGACGATTCGCACCAACCGCATCCGGCTGCCGCACACCGCGGCGTATAACGGCATCATGATCCGGGAGAAGACCTGGACGCCTATCGGGCAGCCGACCACGCGGGTGATGCGCAATGAGTTCGGCGATGAGTACTCTGTGGCCCCGCGGGCATGGTACTTCTCCAGTCGCGTCGGCGAGCAGTCCTTCGTGAACGTGTCGCGGGCGGGGGACAGCTACTCCGCCACCGCCATGGTGGGGCTGACGCCCGAGGAGGCGATGATCAGCGAGCCCCAGAGGGCGCTGGATGAGGGTGGTCGGTGGTTCACCGAGGATGACACCCTGGCCTGCATCGTGCCCCAGGAGATGGCCGAGAAGCTCAACATCCAGCCCCAGGATGTGGGGAACGTCTTCGTGTCGGTCTTCGGCACCCGCCTGCGAGTGCTGGGGATCATCGACAGCGACCGCTTCAAGCGCATCGAGGACCTCGATGGGGAGCAGATCACCCCTGTGGACTACCTGCTGATGCAGGAGCAGCAGGCGCAGCGGCAGTCCATGCAGGCCGGCGAGGACCAGATGAGCGAGGACGAGCTCCGGGAGTACATCCACCTCACCCCGGACGCTGTGCTCATTGTGCCCTACAACTTCGTCGTCAACGCCGGGGGCACGCTGCGCTCGGTGGCCATCGGCATTCCCGACGCCGAGAGCGTCCTGACGCACCTCGAAAACCTGATGTCGCGTGTCGAGCTGAACCTCTACGCCGGGGTCGATGACCAGACCTACCTGTGCAGCGCCGTGGGCACGACCGGGGTGCAGGGCGCCAGCGACGTGCTCATCCCTGTGCTCATCGCAGCCCTGATCGTCCTCAACACCATGCTGGGCTCGGTCTACGAGCGCACCAACGAGATCCACATCTACAGCTCCCTGGGCCTGGCGCCCACGCACATCGCCGCCCTCTTCGTGGCCGAGGCGTCGGTCTATGCGGTGCTGGGTGCGGTAGCGGGCTACCTGGTGGGCCAGGCCTCCGCGAAGGTGCTGCTGATGACCGGCGCGCTGGGCGGCCTCTACCTCAACTACTCATCGCTGGCGGCCGTGGGCAGCACCCTGATGATCATGGTCACGGTACTGCTGTCGGTCATCTATCCGGCCCGGGTGGCCTCCAATATCGCCATGCCGGGCATCGAGCGCCGCTGGACGCTGCCCGAGCCTGTGGACGACGTCATGCGCATGAACCTGCCCTTCACGGTGACGGGCGACCAGGCGCTGGGGGTAAACGTCTTCCTTCTCGACTACCTGGGGGCGCATGCCGACTACTCGCTGGGCAACTTCTCCACAGGTGACCTGGGGCTGGACGCCGAGGAGTTCGAGCTTGGGGAGGGATTTGCGCTCTCCGTGATGGTCTGGCTGGCGCCCTATGACCTGGGGGTGTCGGAGCACCTGACGATCGAGACGGTGCCCACGGAGGACGCGGAGATCTTCCAGATTCGGGCTGTGATCCGTCGGGAGAGCGGTGACGAGGCGTCGTGGATTCGGGTGACGCGCAACTTCATCAACCTGCTGCGCAAGCAGTACCTGCTGTGGCGCACGTTGCCCAGTCCGGTGAAGGGCGACTTCGGGGCACGCGGGCGCGCCATCCTGGCGGGGGAGGAGGACCTGCAGCAGACGGCGCAGTAATGCGTTGGTATTGCCGGCCGATCCTGTCGCACACTGCCATCTCACTGCCGCCGGAGGTGTGACGTGGCTCCCCTGGACCCGGAACTTGAGCTTTACCGAGGGCTGATGGATCAGCCCGAGCAGTACGAGGACGGCTTTGACGTCAAGACCATCATCGGGGGCCTGTTCATCGGCCTGGTGATGATGCCCGGTGCCATCTACCTGGGGCTGGTGGCGGGGCGCAACCTGGGACCGGCGGCGGAGTGGACCACCATCATCCTCTTCACCGAGATTGCCCGGCGGTCGTTCCTCACGCTCAAGCGCCAGGAGGTATACATCCTCTTCTACGTCGCCGCGGCGCTGGCATCCACGCACGGCGGCCTGCAGCTCGCCGGCGGCGCCTTCGCCGGGAAGATGTGGGAGCAGTACTTCGTTCGCTCGCCGGCGGCGCGGGGGATGGGCATCGCCTACGAGATACCCAACTGGGTGGTCCCGGGGCCGGACTCGCAGGCCCTGATGAAACGCACCTTCTTTCATCCCGACTGGTACTACCCCGCGGCTATCCTGCTCCTCGGTGTCGTCCTCAGCCGGCTGAACTGGTTCGGGCTGGGATACGCGCTCTTCCGCATCACCTCCGACTACGAGCGGCTGCCCTTCCCATACGCGGCGATCACCGCGCAGGGCTCCACGGCCCTGGCGGAGACGACCACCAAAGAAGAGACCTGGCGGTGGCGGGTGTTCGCCATCGGCGCCATGGTGGGGCTGGTGTTCGGAGTCTTCTACGTTGGCATTCCCACTATCACCGGCGTCATTATGACTGAGCCGCTGCAACTGCTGCCGATCCCCTTCGTAGACCTGACGCGGAACACCGAGAACGTGCTGCCGGCGGTGGCTACCGGCTTCACCGTCGATCTGGGCGCCATCATCGCGGGCTTCGTGGTCCCGTTCTGGGCCGTGGTGGGCAGCTTCATCGCCGCGCTGGGCACCTTCGTGCTCAACCCCTACCTTTACCGCGTGGGCACGCTCGAGGAATGGCACCCGGGGATGGACACCATTCAAACCCAGTTCGCCAACCAGGTGGACTTCTACTTCAGCGCTCAGATCGGCACCGCCTTCGCCGTTGCCGCCATCGGGATTGCCGGGATCATGGCACACATCTACCGCGACAGGCTCGCCGACCAACAGGACCGGGAGCACGAGCCGGGGACGCTCGCCGGAGTGGCGGGACGGGGCGACATCTCGCTGAAGCTGGCCATCGGCCTGTTCGTCATCTCAACTGCCGGGTATGTGTTACTGTGCCGGCATCTGGTGCCCGACTTCCCGATTGCCTGGGTGATCTTCTTCGGCTTCTTCTTCACCCCGCTGAACTCGTACGTTGACGCCCGCATGAAGGGCCTCACCGGCCAGTGGGTATCCATCCCCATGGTCAAGGAGGGCGTGATCATCCTCAGCGGCTACGAGGGGATTGACATCTGGTTCGCGCCCATCCCCAACTTCGATCACGGCCAGCGGGCCCAGCAGTTCCGGGTCCTGGAGCTGACTGGCAACAAGGTCATCTCGCTGGTGAAGGCGGAGCTGCTGATCCTGCCCATCGTGGTGGTATGCAGTGTGCTGTACTGGGAGTTCATCTGGCGCCTGGCGCCCGTGCCGTCTGCGAATTATCCCTACGCGCAGAAGATGTGGCCGCTCAGCGCCTACCAGCGCACCCTGTGGCTGACGGCCACCTACTCGGAGCACAGCCTCTTCCAGCGGGCCTTCAAGTGGCAGTTCGTGGTGGGCGGCTTCGGCTTCGGGATTATCACCTACAGCGTCCTGGCGCTGCTGCAGATGCCGACGCTGCTGGTGTACGGCATCGTTCGAGGACTGGGTCGTCTGCCGCACTTCGTCTTCCCGGAGATGATCGGGGCGCTGGTCAGCCAGTACTACATGATCCCCAGGTTCGGGGCCAGAACCTGGAAGCAGTACGCCACCGTGCTCAGCGCCGGCTATGCCTGCGGAATGGGGCTGGTAGGCATGGGATCGGTGGCCTTCGCGCTGATTGGGCAGGCGGTGTCACAGATGCCCTATTAGTGCTCACTTGCGCAATTCTGCGTACCTTGACGACGGGCACTGTCGGGGGTTGGTTGCCTCAAAAACCCGTCCGGTGGAGGGGCCGCCGGGCGCGCAGCGCCCGGTGAGGCCTGTGACTGAGACTTCGTAGAAGTCTCCCAGCGAATAGGCCTCAGGTTCCACCCCGGCCCGGGAGATGGCTCTACCCAGGGCCCAAACGGCGCGCAGGCGGGGGCGCCTGCGCTGATGGTCGGGCTGGAAGCCCGTGAGACCGAAGGTCTCCAGTGGGCCGGGGTGGAACCTGCGCGGTCAGTCGCTACCGCTCCTGATCGCGCCCCGCTCGCTTCGCTCGCGGCGGCCCCTCCATGGCGGGCACGCGTCTTGTCGGGACGTAGGAAGCTACGCGAACTTCTGCGACTTAGCACTAGCCGTTAGAGCGCGAGGAACACAGCGCGGGCCGGCGCCGGTTGCGCCGGTCCGCGTCCAGTTCTTCCACTGGAAGGCGGAGTGTCCGGCGCAAGGAACAAACGGCACCGTCGGCTGTTTAGTAGACACACGTGCACGAGCCCGGTGGCGTAGCGAAGAACGCCGCCACCTGTCGGCGACCAGATGGCATGAGGGCGGCCTTTCGCGTGGAGATGGATGGAGCATGATGCGACGGGGATTCACACTCATCGAGCTCCTGGTGGTCATCGCCATCATCTCCATCCTGGCATCGATTCTCTTCCCGGTGTTCTCGAGGGCGAGGTCGAAGGCCAGGGGCACTGTCTGCCAGTCGAATCTGCACCAGCTCGCCATCGCGCTGAAGATGTACGCGGACGACTATGACGAGATCATGCCGCGGTGGAGCCTGATCGGCGGGGGACCGATCGGTGGCCCGCCGGCGGGATACCCCTACACCTGGGACGAGCAGACGCTGCCGTACTACCGCAACAAGAACCTGCTCTACTGCCCCGAGAATCCGTTCGGGCGGGGCCTGCGCTCCTACGCCCTGCCGCGCTACTGCAGCGGCGTGCCCCTGGGCCTGTTCCCCAATCCGGTGGCGACCGTGCTGCTGTTCGAGAAGGGGCAGTACGCGCCGGGCACGTGGGAGGATGCCACTGGCGAGAACGTCTATCAGTCGCACACCTGCAAGGGGCAGCCGGGGTATACAGAGGTCGCGTTCCACAACGAAGGAAAGAACTTTGCGTTTATCGATGGTCACGTGAAGTGGTATACTAAGGGTGCGGGGCCGTTCGCCGCCAACTATCGGCCCGGAGCGGACCCGGGGGCGTGCGAGGTGCCGCAGCAACCGCCAGCAGGTGACTGGCCGCTGGTGGAGTAGGCCCGGCCAACGTGAGCGTGTACAGGAGTGTGATGTCGTTGGCAACGCAAACGCGTCGCACAGGCTTTACCCTGATTGAACTTCTGACCGTCATTGGCATCATCGCCGTGCTGGTGGCCATTCTCTTCCCGGTCCTGGCGTCGGCGCGGGCGAAGGCGCGTCAGGCCCGGTGCCTCTCGAACATGCAGCAGATCGGGCAGGCCATCGAGGGCTACATCCAGGACAACGGCGGCTTCATCCCCCCCTGGTCCATAACCCACCCGGGCGTGGCACCCACGTGGACACCGCCGCCGGAGGCGATACGCAATGTTCCGGACCCCTCAGTCGCCACCTGGGACGTCTCGATCATGAGCTATCTGCGGAACGAGAGCCTCCTGATCTGTCCCGACAATCCCAACGAGAAGGCGCGAGAAGCGAGGTCTTACGCCATCGCGCAGTACACCCAGAGGCCGATGGTCGTGGGGGGCACCACCATCGCGATCGGCGGGTACAAGGACGACATTCCGGCGCCTCACGCCACGGTCATGTGTTTCGAGAAGGGCAACAACCCGCCCGGCGCGTGGGGTGACGCCCTGGGCCAGAACGTCTACCAGTCCCATGACGATCCACTCAAGCCCGACGAGATGTGGCATAATGGCGGCAAGAACTTCCTCTTCTGCGACTACCATGCAGAGTGGTTCAAGAAGACGGCCGGCCCCTTCGCCCATGAGGGCACGCCCGACCACTCCGAGGCGTGGGGGAGCGAGCCGGGCGTGTGCTGTGACTGGGGCCCGCCCACCAAGCCCAACGCCGCCGGGTTCCAGGGAGACTGGCCGATGCCCTGAGCGCCGGGAAGCAGGCGCCTGCGGGTGCGGCGGCGGCCAGCGGTCATGACGCCTTCAATGCGATGCCGTCCGGCCTCGTCCGATCAATGCGGTCGGGCGGCGGCAGCTTTCTCGGACCCCTGATTTGTGCTATACTCCGGCCGTAGTCACCACATTCACCGCGAGGGACTCTGCGTGCTTAGGGACCTGCGCCACGCCGATTTCCAGATGCTGACGGTCGTGGTCCTGCTGTGCATCATCGGCGCGGCGGCCATCTATAGCTGCACCAAGAGCGATCTGGCGGCGGCGGGCAGGCCGGGGGCCGCCAAGCTGCAGATGCAGCTTGTGTGGCTGGTCATCGGCCTGGGCGTGCTGGTCGCCACCATGTTGGTGGACCCCAACAAGCTGCAGGGGCTGGCCTGGCCCATCTACCTGTTTGTGATGGGCTTGCTGGTCATCGTGCTGGCTGCCGGTGCGGTGCGGGGCACCACCCGCTGGCTCGCTCTGGGGCCCATCAACCTGCAGCCCTCGGAGCTGGCCAAGCTGGCGGTCATCGTCATGCTTGGGGCCGTGGTGGCCCGCATGGACGAGGAGAAGTGGGACTTCCTGTTCCTCACGAAAACCCTCGGCTATGTGGCGGTGCCGGCCCTCCTGATCCTGCTGCAGCCCGACCTGGGCACCCCTATCGTCCTCTTCTTCATCTGGCTGATCATGATGTTCATCTACGGGGCCAATCCCGGCCATCTTGCGGCCTTCGCCCTGGCGGGCATCATGCTGTTCGCCGGGGCCTGGGGTTTCGCTCTCATCAAGCCCCACCAGAAGGCGCGGCTGACCTCCTTCATCCACCCGGAAGAGGACCCCTACGGCGCCGCATACCACCTGCACCAGTCTCTGATCGCCGTCGGCTCGGGGCACCTGTGGGGGCAGGGGCTCTTCCAGGGCAAGCAGAGCCAGAGCGCCTTCATCCCCGACCAGGAGACCGACTTCGTCTTTACGGTGGTCGGGGAGGAGCTTGGCTTCGTGGGTGCCGCGAGTGTGCTGGTGCTCTACGGGCTGCTGCTGTATCGGGGCATCAGCGTGGCGGCGGGGGCGCTGACCGCCTTTGACCGGGTGGTGGCCGCGGGGATCGTGGCGATGTTCCTGATTCAGGTCTACGCCAACATCGGCATGACCATCGGCCTGGCGCCCATCAAGGGCATGCCGCTCCCGTTTCTAAGCTACGGTGGCAGCAGTCTGGTCGCGAACCTGATGGCGATCGGTATTCTCCAAAGCATCTACATACGCCGGGAGCAGATGGTGTTCTGACCCCACGGAGCGCTGTGTGAGATGGCGAAGCTCGACACGGATCAGTGGCAGATACGGGCCTGGCAAGGCGTGCTCGTGCATGTGCCCCAGGACTGGGACATCGCGGCCATCAGCGGGGACCGCAAGCAGGGCTACCTGCGCATCGACGACCGTGACAAGATGCCGCGGGTTGAGATCAAGTGGCAGGCGGCCTCGGGCTTTGTGGATGTCGAGGGCGTGGTTGACCAGTACCTTAGGGACCTCACCAAGAAGCGCAAGCGGGACGAGCCGGAGATTGACGTGGAGCGCGACGCCCGCGTGGTCAGCAAGCGGCGGATGGGCAAGCGCGACCTCAACTGCTTCGCCTGGCGCGGAGAGGTGGAGGGCTACGGGGCGGCCTGGTACTGCGAGGACTGCGAGCGCGTCGTGGTCATGCAGGTGATGGCCACTGCCGATGAGGATGGGCAGGAGCTGGCCGGCGAGATCATCGGCACCATGCAGGACCACCCCGAGGAGGACTGGATCACCTGGTCAACGTACGGCCTGACGATGGAGACGCCGGAGCGCTTTGAGCTGACCAACCAGAAGCTGATGGCGGGCCTCATCGAGCTGCACTTCGCCGACCGGGGCGAGGAGCTCGTGGGGGCCCGGTGGGGAATGGCGAATGTGTCGCTGCGCGAGCGCTCGCTGGAGAGCTGGGCCCGGTCGGAGATCCGCCAGTATCACAAGGGCATCAAGCTCTCCTATGAGGAGACCCGCTTCCGGGGGCACCCGGCGGTGGAGGTTACCGGCTACTTCTCCAACCCGCTTCGGCACCTGCAGTCCTTCGTGATGCACGTGATTGGCAAGCCCTACCCGGAGGCGGTGCGGGGCTGGGTATGGCACTGCGAGGACGAGAACCGCATCTACTACGCCGGCGCGCTGCTGGACGAGGACAACATCGAGGTGGCCGAGCAGGTGGCTCGCCGGATTGCCTGCCCTGAGCCTGAGGGCAGCGGTGAGAGCGAGAAGGAGCCGATCCGATGAGGCTGCGTGGGACAGTCGCGGCGGTGCTGACGGTAGCGCTGGTCACGACCGCCGCGGCCCAGGAGGAGGCGCAGGGGCCGACGGCGTCGGAGCTGGTGCGGGAGAGCCAGCATCTCGCCGATGAGGGCGACGTTGACGCCGCCATGGGCAAGCTGCTGCAGGCGCTGGAGATAGACCCGGAGGCGCCCACCGTCCACGCCCACATGGGCTATCTCCACGAGCTGGAGGGCAACACCCTCAAGGCCCTCGCCAGCTACGGCCGCCTGCTGGAGCTTCGCCCCGACGACGAGTACGGCCGCTCCCGCATCACGCACCTGTTCTTCGGCGAGCAGTTCCCCCGCCGACTGCGGCTGTCGCTGCTGCAGTTCAGCCCCGTGTCCTTCGTCACCGATCAGTGTCGCGTGCGGGTGGGCGAGGGCGTGGATGAGCTCAACCGCCGAATCGCCAACACAAACGCCGTCATCTTCCCCGAGGGCATGGACGGCTGCTCCGGGCCGGTGGAGAAGGAGATCCCCTCCGCCAGCGGACAGGGGGTGGTGGGGACGGCCCGCTTCAACCGCGTGTGCTACGGCTTCACCGCCACGCCCGAGGGTGAGGAGCTGCACATGACGGCCATGACGCACTACCCCTCCGCGCTACTGAGCGAACGGGGGGCCGACTACTCCGCCCTGGCCGGGCGCCTCACGCACATCCTGCTGCGGGTGCACTGCTACAGCCGGAGCTGCTGGGGCCTCCCGCAGGCGGTGGAGGATGACGTGGTGCGGCTCTGGATGTGCGAGAGCGGGCCGACCGGTGCCGAGCAGTACGAGGACGATATCTTCCTCTACGACGTGGGCCGGGATCGGGCGCCGGTGGAATGGCTGCGGGAGATCGCCCATGAGTGGGGGCACTTCTCGCTCCCGCGCATGGGGCGCTTCACCGAGCCGGAGCCCTACGCCAACGGCGTGCTGGGCGAGGCGCTGCTGCTGGGGCTGCTGGCCGAGGAGGCCGGACTGGTCGTCGGCGAGCGCTGGCCGTCCGAGAAGGCGCAGGCGGCCATCAACGGGCTGTGGGGCAGTGGCGAGGTGGAGCTGGCGTCATACCTCACGGACATGCGCGAGCGCACATTGGACCTGTGGCTGGAAGAGGGCCCGAAGTCGGAGTTGGCGGCGGGCCTGGGCGAGGAGGCCTTCCACTACCTCGTCGGCGCCATGCTGTGGGTGGAGGCCGCGCACGGCCACGCCCTGCTGCGCTCGACGCTGCTGGCGGCGCCCGGCGAGTCCCCCGCGGACTTCTACAACGGCTATCGGCAGGCGCTGAGGGAGGCGGCCGGCCGCGGGCCGATCACCATCGATGCCGGGGCGCTGAACGTGTCCTCCAGCCAGCTCACAGAGACGCCCGTGGAGGGCGCGCTGCGGCGAGAGGACGTGCAGCTTGGCCCCGGCGACCGTGCGGACTACCCCGTCTACCTGCTTGACGGCCCGGCCTCCGTGCGCGTGGAGCCGGGCCTGCGGGACTTGCGTCTGAAGCTCTACGTGGACGGCATCGGGCCGCTCCCGGTCGAGGGCGGTGAGCCGGTCAGCCTCGGCCAGCGAGAGCAGGACTGGCACACCCTCAGGCTGGAGGCCCCGGAGGACTGCCCGCCGGTGACGCTGCGCTCCATCGTCATCGAGACCGGCCAGCCCGAGACCCCCGCGCCGGGGCTCTAACGCTCAATGGACTGGATGCCATCGTGGCGGATTCGATCTGCGGAGGCGCATGTAGGCCGACCCAGTGCGAGAAACGGGGGAAATGCGATTGCGACTTGACGAAGTCGGACAATTACACTATATTGCGTCGCAGTCGAATCTGCGTTCGATACTCGAACTGGGGATCCTGTCGCATGTTGCCGCCCGAGGGCATGAACATGTTTCCGTGGCGAACGAGAGTGTCCAACGACGACGCGCCCGCCGCAAGCTGCAAATGCACGACGGGACCTCGCTGCCACTCCATTCCTATGCGAACCTGTATTTCTGCCCGCGCAACCCGATGATGTACTGCTTGCATCACGATCACGAACGCCTCTGCGTCATCGGTGTGGCACCTGGCGTGCTGCGACTTGAGGGCGTGGTTATTGCCGACGGCAATGCAGCAGCGAAGTTGACCCGCTTCTATCCGTCGCCAGCAGGTCTTGCGCACCTCGATGCGGAACTTGTCTTTGCACGTTCATGGGATCACGAAGATCCGATCGAGAAGGCCAGGCGCAAAAGGATCAAGTGCGCTGAGGTTCTCGTTCCCGAGAGAGTGGATCCGGAGCACATCGTTCGTGTAACCGTGTCGAGTGCGAAAGCGCGCGCACGTCTTGCCGCGCTAGTCGCGCAGGCGTATCCTGCCCTGCCAGTGGAGGTAGATGCCGATGTGTTCTTTCTCCGCTAACGATCGGGGAACGGGGGTTCGTGTCGTCCAAGGCGATCTGTTCAAATCCAATGCTCAGACGCTGGTGAACTCCGTAAACTGCGTTGGCGTGATGGGCAAGGGCATTGCCCTAGGCTTCCGTGAGCGGTTCCCGGACATGTACGAGGACTATGTTCGGCGCTGTAAGGCCGGGGAGGTTCAGCTCGGCAAGCCCTACCTATTCGAACGAGAGAAGCCACCGCACATAGTGCTTTTCCCCACCAAGGGGCACTGGCGAGCCTTCTCCCGGATCAGCGACATTATCGAGGGGATGCGTTACCTGATTGCCCATGCTGACGAATGGGGAATTGAGTCGATAGCTGTGCCACCATTGGGGTGTGGAAACGGCCAACTGGATTGGCGCATCGTCGGGCCGACACTATACCGCCTTCTCGGGGAGTTGCACATCCCTGTCGAGCTCTACGCTCCTTGGGATGCACCGCCGGAGCAACTCACCCTAGACTTCTTCGAAGAACCTATCAAGACCGACCATGGTGACGGCGCTGGGGCCTCACTCGAACCTGGTCTGATTGCCGTGATCGAGGTCTTGCGTCGGCTGGAGGCGGAGCCCTACACGCCTCCCACAGGCCGCACGAAACTGCAGAAGCTCGCCTACTTTGCCACGGCGCTGGGGCTGCCCACCGGGCTTCGATTCCGCAGATCAAGCTACGGCCCGTACTCGGATGAGCTCAAGGGCGTCCTGAGCCTGCTCATCAATAACGGCCTGCTTCGCGAAGAGCGCAGTGGGCGGATGTTCCGCGCGCATCCAGGCCCTACCTACGCTGACGCTCGCGATGAGTACCGCGATGAGCTTCGACGCTGTGAAGACGTGATTGACCAGCTACACGACCTCTTCGCGCGAATGGACACTCGCACCGCGGAACTTGCAGGGACCGTGCATTTCGCGGCCGATCAGTTGCGGAGCGGACGGGAGCCGCCGACTGAAGCCGAGGTCTTCGAGTACGTTATGGACTGGAAGCAGCGCCGGAGCCCACCATTCGCCGAGAGCGAGGTCGCCGCTATGATCCGTGAGATGGCGGCGCTCGGGCACCTCCACGTGCGTGCCAGCGTTGGGTTGCCAGTTCCTGATGAGCTGCTCGATGGCGCTTGGGCCTAGGGGCTTGTGCGCGGCTTCAGCACTCAGCCTTGGGCCACTCCCAGATCCAGCAGCCGGTCGATGTTGCGCCAGGCCACCTTCTCCCAGGCCTCGTCGGAGATCTGGCCCCTCAGCGAGCGGAAGTAGTCCGGCAGCGGCGGCTCGTACTCCGGGAATGAGATGTCGGTGCCGAACATCAACCGGTCCTGAAACTGCTCGATGAACTGATTCCCGAACTCAGGGTCGCGGCTGATGGCGTTGTGGCCGCTGCCGGCGGAGAGATCGCCCCACAGGTTCTCGTAGCTCTCGAACAGCTCCACGAGGCGCCCGGGCGTGACCTCGCCGTCGGGGTAGCCGTTGCGCGTCTCCTCAGTGACGTCGGCGCTGATCTCCGCCCAGAACGGCTGCGAGTGGCCGAGGATGGTGAGGTCCGGGAACTCCTGCAGCGTCCTCTCCAGCCGCGGCAGGCCGAGGTCGTCATAGAGCCCGTAGGCGCCGCCGCGGCTGGGCGCGATGTGGATGGTCATCGGCAGGCCGTAGTCGGAGATGTGCCCGAAGAGGTTCCAGCACATCGGATCGTCGAAGTCGAGGTTGGCAGTCATCTCGCCCACGCCCCTGCAACCCATCTCCACGTAAGTGTCGAAGAAGCGGGTGAAGTCCGTCTCCGGGCTGTTGGAACCGGCGCGGGGATCGACGTTGCAGAAGGGGATCAGCCGGTCCGAGTGCGCCTTACAGACCTCCACGACATCCTCCGGCGGCACGTAGCGATTCCGGCACTCAGGGCTGACGCCCGCGAGCACCACCGCCATGTCGATCCCGAGGTCATCGAGCCTGCCGACGAGCTGATCGCCGTCGGCGTAGTCGCTGCCATTGCTGCGCGGCACGGAGTGGGTGCGGCAGACGTGTGTGTGGCAGTCGATGAGCATGACATTGGCTCCTCACCTGTCATCGCGTTGTGCGCTTCCGCAGTTTCCTCGCCGGCGGAGGAGTCCCTTCGCGATGGCCGGAAAGGGTGCCCGCAGGCTCCGGGAGCGCAAGGAGAGAGCATGATGAGGATGCCCGTTCCGATCATGGTCGCGCTGGCGGTGATCCTCGCGATGAGCGCGGTGCACGCCGAGAGCTACTACCTCTCGCCGGAAGGGGATGACGCCGCCGAGGGCACGCGCGGGAGCCCCTGGCGGACGCTGGCGAAGGCGAATGAGTCGCTGCAGCCGGGCGACACGGTGGTGCTGCCGGACGGGGAGTACGAGGGCGTCATCGAGCCTGCCACCTCGGGCGAGGAGGGCGCGCCGATCACCTATCGCTCGGAGAACCCGCTTGGGGCGGTGCTGCGCGGCGGAGAGGCGTCCAACGGGCAGGCCGCGTGCGTCTACCTGCCCGGGCGCAGCCACATCGTCATCGAGGGCTTTCACATGCTGCCGGCACGCGGTCGCTGGATGCTGCTGGAGGGCGCGGAGCACTGCACGGTGGCGGACTGCACCATGGAGGAGGGCGAGGGCTGGGGGGCCACGACCTGCACTGACTGCCACTACAACCGCTATCTGCGCAATCGGGTGCTGCGCCTGCACTCCATCAACGAGTGGGGGCACATCGGCGGGAACATGTGGAACAACCGGGGCTGCTCGCACTGCCTCTTTGAGGGCAACTACTTCAGCCGCGCGGGCCACTGCCCGCTGCACGTGTGGTTCGACTGCGAGTACATGGTGCTGCGGGGCAACGTCTTCGACTGCCGCTGGGGCCGGAACTTCGAGTTCTTCTCCGCCCCGCTGATGCTGGTCGAGGGCAACGTCATCACCAATGGCTTCGACGGCTCCGGCTCAGCCGATGGCCGAGCGAAGCTGTTCATCATCGACAGCATCTTCCGCCGAAACCTGATCTACCGCAACTGGTACATGCCGCTGGTCATCAACGCCTACCAGTGGCCGGGGCACCCCGAGGCCGACCCATTCTCGATGGCCCGCTCGCGGCTGTACCACAACACCTGGTACCGGAACCACGACGGGGGCTTCCAGCTCTCCGACTACGGAGGCGAGTCCCGCCGCGACCACTGGGTCTACCAGAATGTCTTCGCCAACAACATCTTCTTCGACAACGATCCCGGCGGCGGGCGTACGGCGCTGCTGATCCGCGACAACATCGGCGACGACAACCGCTGGCTGAGCAACCTCATCTGCGGCGACCGCCCGGGCCGGGCGGCGATACGCGTCTATGAGAGCTACGCGCGAGCGGCGGAGTGGCCGGGCGAGCCGTGGACGGTAGATGAGGCGCACAGGCAGCGGCGGGAGCAGTTCGCGGACAGCATCGACGCCGACCCGCGGTTCGTGGACGCGGAGGCCGACGACTACCGCCTGCGGGAGGGCAGCCCGGCCATCGACGCCGGCCGCCCGCTGACGCGCGCGGCCGTCGGCGGCTCCGGCAGACTCCTGCAGGTCGAGGACGCGCGCTACTTCTACGACGGCTTCGGCATCCCCGGGGAGCAGGGCGACCTGATCGTGGTGGGGGAGGAGCGCGCGCAGGCACGCGTGATCGGGCGGGACCTGGAGGCGAACATGCTGGCGCTGGACCGGGACCTGACCTGGCGGGAGGGCGCCCCGGTGACCCTCCCGTACGCAGGCTCGGCGCCCGATCTGGGCGCCTTCGAGATGGGGGCTGAGGGCGAGGAGTGGTACCTGGCACCCGGGGTGCCCGAGGGTCTGCGGCTGCCCACCATGGAGACAGCCAGCGAGCCGGTGGTGGTCGTAGGCTTCGAGGAGGAGGACCGGGAGGACTGGCACTACTACTGGAACTTCTCGCGGCAGAAGAACACTGACTCCCGGCTGGACGAGACGACGGCCAACTCGGGCGAGCGGTCGATGCGCGTGTATGCTGAGGATGACGGGGCCATCATGGCCTGCGACATCCGGCCCCGATGGTGGGACATCGATCGCTTCCCCTACGCGCGCTTCGCCTACCGCATCCCCGAGGGCGTGCCGGTGGGGATCATGCTCTATCCGTTTGCCAGCGACGAGTGGGGGATAGGCGCCGTCTGCGTGGGCGGCAGCGCGGCTCGCGATCCGGGCGGCTATCCGCACGTGCCGAGGTGGGAGCTGATTGACGACGGGCAGTGGCACGAGGTCACCATCGACGCCCGCGCCATCCGCGAGGTGCACCGGAACGTGAGGCTGCTGAAGATGCTGCGCTTCTGGACCAACGGAAACGGGTCCAAGGGCGACCAGTTCTGGTTCGACGATTTCAGCATCCTGCCAGCCGAGGACCTGGAGTGAGCGCCCGCTATCGGCCGCCTGCCGCCACCGCCACCAGCAGGTGCCTTCGGGCGCGGTCAATGGCCATCAGCCTCGTCAGCCGCGCGGAGCTACTCGGTGAGCACGAAAGCGCGGTCGGCATGTGCCTGCCTCCCGTCGAGCGCGGCGGTGATGCGGACGACGCCATCCCCGCCGATGAAGTGCGGCATCTCGAATGTGCCGGACTCGCCGACGGTCAGCTTCTCTTCGCCGTTGACGGAGATGACCGCACCCGGGTCGGCCGCCCCGTAGATGTTGATCAGCCGCGGGCCGGCCGGAATCTCGGTATGCTCCGGCGGCGAGGTCTGCACGAACAGCAGCGGATCGTTCTGCAGGGCCTCGATCTCGTCCGCGATCAGTGAGCGAGCCTCCAGAAGCCGCCCCGCGTCCGGGTTGTAGCGATAGAACGACTGCACCACGCGCCGGCACAACTCCTCCGGGCGCTGGCGGGGGTCGAGCCACCAGCCGTCATCCCCGAGGCGCTGCTTGAGCTCGGTCAGGCGCCGGGTGAGCAGCCACAGGTACTCGAAGTCCTGGATGCCGTCGCGCATCGCCGACCAGCGGAGCGAGCCCATGGGTCCATCCTCGGTGGGGTACATGATGGCGTGGTCGCCCAGCGGGTGCGGCCCGGAGATGCCCTCCTCGGTGAAGGGCTGATCGCCGTGGTAGTGGTTCAGGCCCCAGTGCAGGTAGCCGTCGAGGTCGTAAAGGTAGTCGATCCAGTGCAGAGCGCGGACGGCGGTGAGGGGCTGGTCCAGGAAGCGGTTGGGGTAGCGCCCGACCGGGTGGCAGCAGGTGTAGAACCACAGCTCGATGTCGCGGCCCCGCTTCTCCTCGCGGAAGTTCTCCCACCACAGGTTCAGGTGGCTGAGCTTGGGCACCCACACGTCCAGGGAGTCCCCGAAGCCCTCGGCCTCGATGGCCTCGATGATCTTGAGGCTGGGCGCCACCTCGTGGACCAGATCGGCGATCTGGCGGTAGGTTGGCACCGACGGCTGGAAGGGCTCGTCGCAGACGTGGATCATGGCCCGGTCCTGCCAGCCCCGCTCCTGCAGGTGCTCCTCGAGCAGGCCCAGCACGCCGCGGAACTTCTCCTCGGTGGTCAGCTCCACGCCCTCGGGAGTCTCCACGGAGAAGTCCACCATGATGATGCGGGTGTCCAGTCCGGTGTGGCTTCCGGTGCGGCGACCCGTGCCCCAGATCTCCATGCGGTCGAAGTAGCCGGTATCGAAGAACGTCTCCGCCCAGCGGTCGAAGCGCGACCAATCCGCTGAGAAGCCGTGATCGGGGTCGTAGCTGAAGCTTGCCCAGCTCAGCCACGCCCGGAAGACGTTCTGGCGGTGCCGGCCCATGATCTCGGCGAACTTGCGGGCCAGCTCCCAGTACTGGTCGGAGCCGGTCTCCACGGTGTCGCGCCAGGGCACGCCCGGGAAGGTGAACCAGTTGGTGACCATCAGGTGCCGCTCCTGGGGCATCTCGAAGTCGCGCACGCGCAGCCGCAGCGGCAGCGCGGCCTCCCCGCCCTCCCAGCGTACCGTCAGCTCTCCCTCGTAGCGGCCGGGGGCGGCCTCGCGAGGGATGGCGATCTCCAGCCACAGGGGCTGAGTAGCGTCGGCGGGGATGTCGCGGGCGGGCTGCTCCCAGAACGGGTCGGGGATGCTGGCGGGGGCCTTGGCGACCATGACGTCCTCGGGCAGCGGGCTGTTGCGCGTGATGTCGATGAAGCGCTCCCAGAGCAGCCCCATAGCATTGGCTGGAATCTCGCCCTCGGCGCCGCTGAGGGCCGTGATGGAGGGCTGCGCGCCGGCCAGTGGCTCATCCGAGCGGATGGCCGCCTGAGCGCTGACCGTCTCGCCCCGCGCGCCCTCAATCTCGATGGCGCCGCCCCCTCCCGGCGGCGTGTCGGGCATGACCTTGGTGAGGCAGTTGACCGGCCACAGCGCCTGCTCGGCACCGGCGGATGTGCACAGCAGCAGCGTGGCGATGGCCGCAACGGCGAAGGCGTCCCAAGCTGACATGGTATGGACCTCCCGTGGCTCCCGGATTCTGCTCACGGGGCTTCTTCCCAACTGAGCCGCCAACTCCCTTCCCGCTGGCGCCGAGAGGATTCACGCCGGACCGCGGTGAACGCTTCGACGTGGCTCGACGAACGCGCATACCTTCGGCGCAAGGAGCCGAACCATGTCAATGTACACGCGCGGACTGACGCTTGCAGGTGCGGTCGCCATCATGACGCTGGCCGCCGGACTGGCGGCGGCCGAGGACTGGACGCTGCAGTTCGAGGACGTCTTCGAGCGCGAGGAGCTCGGCGAGGACTGGTGGGCGTCGGGCCTGGCGCGCATCGAGGACGGGGAGCTGGTCGTCGGACGTGAGGAGGACATGGGCCGCAACGTGATCTTCTGCCAGAAGAAGCTCGACGGCGCCATCCGGCTGGAGTACGACGCCATGGCACCGGTTGACGATCCCTGCGACCTCAGCGCGATCGTCAACGGGAACGAGGACGGCTACTCCAGCGGCTACTTCTTCGGCTTCGGGTCGCAGAACAACACCGTCGGCCGGTTCCTGCTAAAGGGCCAGCCCGGGAAGGAATACGTCGCGAAGATCGCGCCGAACACGTGGCATCATGTGGTCTGCGAGCGCTTCGGCCACCGCTTCCGGCACATCATCGACGGAGAGACGGTGCTGGATTACACGCACGAGGACCCGCTGCCGGGGCCGATGAACCGGAAGATCGGCTTCTACGTGTGGCACAAGGGGCACTTCGACAACGTGCGTGTCTTCACGCGGCCCGAGGAGGTCAACGTGGTGGCGGCCGTGGCGCAGTCGCTTCCCTCAGACGAGCTGCAGGTCAGCTCCCGCGTCTATCCGGCGCCGGGCAAGATCGGCCTCTCGGTTGATGTGCCACCGCTGGAGGGAGTTGCGCAGGTGCGCCTGCAGGCCGTCCTGCACAGCGCCGCGACGGACGTCGTGGTGGGACGGGCGGAGCGGCTGACTGCCCCGAACATGCGCGAGGAGTTGATCTTCGACGCCGCCGACCTGCCGGTGGGCAGCTACATTGCCCTGGTGGGGTTGCGGGACACTGAGGGGGAGCTTCTGGGTGAGGGCGCCACTGTCATCGTGCGGTGGCCCGGCCGCGATCGGCGCTTCAGGGATGTGAAGGCCCTCAACAACTTCGTCTGGGAGCTGCTCAATGTCACTGCCGATGAGGGTGGCCTGGCCGGAGAGCACGAGTTCAGCGTCCCGATCCAGCGCTGGCTGTATGTCCGCACCACCGCGGATGTCGGCGACGGCTCGGTCGCCGTCATGCTGGACTCGGATGACCCGGCGGACGCCATCACGCTGCACGACGGCTCCCAGCGCGTGATGTTCGCAAAGCGTCGGGTGGAGGCCGGGGAGCACACCATCCAGGTCGCCGCCGGGGGCGACGCCCGGCTGGTGCAGCTTGAGGTGCGGGCCATCCCCGACATTCAGCACAGCCGCTTCCCGACGACCGTCTACCACATCGAGGCCAACCCCGAGTATGACTGGGAGTTCATCTCCAGGCACATCCTGCCCAGTGCCACGACCATCATAACCTCCGGCGATCCGAGCGGCATCGAGGACCGCGTCCGCCAGTGGATCGACCGGGGCGGGCGGTGGATCGTCTACACGTCGCGGCCGGGCCTGCACGGCCACGGGGAGATCGAGGAGACCGGACAGCGGCTCTTCGAGCACTACTCGACCAAGCCCGGCTTCGCCCACCCGCTCATGGACGGTGTGCTGGTGGACGAGTTCTACACCCCGAACGACCCCGCCTACCCCTCCTACATTGAGATGGCGAAGCTGCTGCGCAGACAGTACCCGGAGAAGGGCTTCTTCCCTTACGTGGCCGGCAAGTTCGGGCTGGATGAGGGGAGCGTCGAGTTCGCACAGGCCTGCATCGCCGCCGACGGGATGATCTGCCGGGAGGCCTATCTGGCGGAGTGGCCCACGCTGAGAGAGGCCCTGGACTACATGCGGCGGGCGCCGGAGCGGATGCTCTTCCAGTTCGAGGACAGCCTGCCGGATGTGACCTTCGAGACCGTGTGGGTGCCGGGGACCTTTTCGTTCCCGTGGCCCTTCGCCGACGGCTTCCCGCACTGCAACTACAACGCCTACCTGGATATGCAGTTCCAGATGCTGGCCACGCATCCGGCCTTCTTCGGCCTGGGCGGAGTGCACATCTGGCGGTCGGGATACACCGACGAGGAGCGGCTGCGCTGGATCGGGCGGTTCTTCGAGCACTACTGCATCGAGGGCAACACCAGCCGTGTGACCGCCGACCCGTACATGCTCGAGCACATCGAGAATCCGGACTTCACCGAGGATCTGAAGGGCTGGACGGTGCACCCGGCTGCGGAGGGCAGCATTGAGGCGGGAGAGCGCGAGGGCCTCGGAAAGCTCCAGGGCCGGCACTATCGCGGCTATGACACCTTCGCGCTGATGGAGCGCAGTGCCGAGCGGCCGAACGTGCTGCGCCAGGAGATCAGCGGGCTGCGAATCGGCCGCACCTACTCGGCGAAGATGCTCTTCGGCGACTATGACGATCTCGTCAATGGCGTGTCGCGGGAGGCGCGGCACGCCCTGTCCATCCAACTCGACGGCGTGGAGCTGATTGAGGGCGGGAAGTATGCCTACCACGAGGTGTATCCAACGCGGCGGCGAGTGGGCGAGTTCACGCGCCAGCAGCCCTACTTCGTGAACATGCACTGGCAGGTGTTCCGCGCCACCTCCACCAGCGCCACGCTCACCATCTCGGACTGGGCCGGCGCTGATGAGCCGGGCGGTCCGGAGGGCCAGCGGCTGTGGCTGAACTTCATCGAGGTGAAGCCCTACCTGATGGACTGAGGCCTCAGCCGGCGGCAATCGGACGGACCACGTAACGCAGGGAGGTGCTCTGGCCTGCAGCGAGCTCAGAGGGCAGGCTGATCTCGACGCGGCCGATCTGAAGCTGCCGCCAGCCTGAGGTCTGCAGCCCGTCGGGCACCAGCAGCAGGTCGCGCTCGTCCTCCAGGACGAACTCCACGCCCGCGCCCATCTCGTCCGTGACGCGGAAGCTCGCGGCCCGCGCGGGGCCGCCCGTAGCCTCGCGGGCGGAGATGGTGGCGCCGCGGGCCTTCCACCCGCCGCGCGCCAGCGGTACGCATTCCACCAGCCCTGCCAGGCGGACGTCCTCGTCCGCCGTCACGGACACCTCCACCTCGATTGCATCGTCGCCGAAGACGTAGCGGCGCTCGTAGGTCAGCGGCTGCTCCTCGATGCAGCCCGTGAAGGTCACCTCACCCGCGTCGGCGTCCAGCGAGTGCTCGTGCGCGTGGTAGTCCTCCCACCAGCGCAGCCCCTCGGCGTCGGTGGCGATCAGGCCGTGATGCGTGGTCGGCGCCCAGTTCGCGGCCATCAACGAATGCCCGTAGTCGGGTGTCCAGACCCCGGACAGCCCCCCGCCCACGAAGGGCGTGATGCTCTTCACGCTGCGGTACTCGGCGCCGGTGCTCTCGCCGTCGTCGGGGTAGGGCTCGCGGAGGCTCGCCCTAGTGCGGATGTAGAACTCCCCGGCCGGCTTCCCCAGGTAGCAGTAGGTGTAGTAGCCAGGCCGCTTCACGAACAGCCACTGGTCGTCGATCACCCGCCAGAAGGGCTCCGCCTCCCGGCATGGAAAGACCCCGCTGCGGTCCGGCTCTGCGAAGGCCAGGTAGCGCCAGGAGGTCTGCTTGGGGTAGGGCGGCGGCTGCGGGTCATCGAGGAAGGCTGCCACGCGCCGGCGCGCCTCCTCGATCTGCTCATCGGTGGGCGGCGGGTCGCTCCACATGCCGACCTCGGGGAGGTCATCGTGCAGGATGCCCTTGGCGCCGCTCCACTGCTCGAAGTAGAAGCCCTCGCCCACCCGGTGATTGAAGTTGAAGCCGCCCAGCATCCTGCCATCCGGCTCGGGCCCGACCGTGTGGTTGAACAGGGAGTAGGAGCGGCGCACCGAGTCCAGCACCACCGGATCTCGGCTCATCTCATAGTAGACGGCCTCGTGCCAGTGCGTCATGCCGATGTAGCTGGCATCGGGGCCGATGGCCTCCATATGATAGCCCGACGGGTCCTGCCCCGAGACCCATCGGCGGGCGTAGAGCCGCGCCAGCGTCTGGTAAAGCGGATCACCTGAGCCGTCCGCGAATGCCTGGAAGGCCACCAGGTAGTGCGACGACTGGTTGCGGCAGGTCACCAGCCCGTCGGGGTAGGCCCGGTCGATGAGGCGCCGGACTGCCTCGGTCCAGACCTCGCGGATGCGCTGGGGCATGTGCGGCGCGACCAGGCCGTAGACGGGGAGGGTCTTGCCGCCCAGGGCGAAGGCCATCATGCCCGGGTAGGGATCGAGGTCGGCGGTCCCTGGCCAGGTCTCGTCCTCGGCCACCACCATCAGGTCGCGCAGCGCCGCCGCGGCCGCCCGCCACAGCAGCTCCTCGCGGCCGGCGTAGGGGTTCGTCGCCGCCTCGTGCAGCGCGCCCAGCGCCAGGTCGCGGGCGGCTGAGCCGTAGTTCGACGAGGCGCCGGCGTAGAGCCCCTCCACGCCGCGCAGGCGATCCCAGCGGTTGCCGGGTGGCGGCTGGTCGATCCTCTCCTCCCAGCCCGCCAGCGAGCCGCCCCAGTGGCTGTCCGCGTCCAGGTTCTGGCTGCGCAGCCACTGCTCGACGGCAGGCAGGAAGCTCCTCATCAGGATCGCGCTGCGCATGGGGTCGGCCAGCCAGGCATCGCGGCGGCTCGCCAGGGGCGTGACGATCCCATCGGTGTCGCCGACCCTCTCGGGCGCGAGGACCTCGGGCAGCAGCTCCGCGATGCGGCGCTGGAAGGGATGGCAGACCACGGTGCCGTCATCGAGCACCTCCACCGAGCCGCGGATGGCGCGGGCGGCCTCCGGCGTGGGGCAGAGGATGAGCGGGAAGTCCGCGGCGCTGAAGCTGGCACCCTCCGGGAGCTCGAACCGCCAGAGCTGCTCGGTTCGGTCTACGCGGATGGTGGCCTCACCGGGCTCGGGGAGCTCCGCCAGCGCCGCCCCGGCGTCGTCGCGGGTCGCCAGGGGGCCTCCCTGCAGCCGGAGCTGCTCGGCGTGCGGGGGGACCCATGCGAAGAGCGCCTGCGGCATGCCCTCCCAGGCCAGGAAGTCGCCGTTCTGCGCGCACCACCCCCACCCCACCGAGTCCGGCAGCTCGACGCGCACCTGCAGGCCTCGCGTCCACCCCACCACGCGGACCTGGTGCACGCCGGGCGCGGCCAGCTCCAGCTCCTCCTCCAACACCGTGGCGGGCTCGGCGTCCCACTCCTCCCTCGCCCGGAGCGTCACGCCCTCCGGCGCCTCAATGCTCGCGACCGTCTGGGCGCCGGCGTACTCCACGTAGCGCCAGAGGGTGAGGCGATCATCGGGGTCATAGGCGCGCAGCATCACCCGCGGCGGAGCAGCGTCGGCCTCGGCCTCGATTGCCACGCGAATGCGCGGCGCGGAGGCGTCAGCCATCAGGTAGAGGGTGGTGACCGGCCGAGGCCTGATGGGCCCGATCGCGGCCGCGTCCGCGCCGCACGCGGCCAGAACCACCACAGGAATGATGACCGCGCGTCGGCACACTGACACCATCACACTTCCTCCCGAAGGCGCGGCGGTGGCCGGCAAACATCAACCGTCAGCACCAGGTGCGGGCGGCGAAGAGCCGCAGAGGCCCCTGTGTGGCTTACACAGGATCATTGCGATACTGCTCGCAAGACGCCAAGTCCTGCACGTGCGTAACCATCAGATGTGACTGTTGTCAGCATTCTGCTCTCGGCACTTGAAGAGCGGCCGGCGTTGTGGTAGCATACCCATGGCGAGGGCTACCCTGCGGGATGCGTGAAGCCCAACTCGGTTTGAGCCAACACCCATCTTGAGGGAGCCTGGCTTCGCCGGCAGCGTGACGCTCCGCCCTGAGGGGCTGCGCCCCTCCACGTGGAGATACACAAAACCGGCGGGAGGGCACCCACTTGCCGACAGGGTTCACAACCCCACGGGCCAACGGTCACTGCGGGGTCCTCGCCGCTCTTCTTTTCCCCGGCCCGGTTGCATCACCTCCCGGAGCGAGCGCCCCAAGCCAGCGGTGCCCATGATGACAGAGAGCCTCTTCGACAGCGGCGAGCAGGTAGACCCCAGCGCGCCTCTGGCGGCGCGGATGCGACCCCGCGACCTCGACGAGATGGTGGGGCAGGAGGAGGTGCTGCGAGAGGGCTCTCTGCTGCGGAGGGCGCTGGAGGCCGACCGCCTGCCGTCAATGATCCTGGTGGGTCCGGCCGGCAGCGGCAAGACTACCCTGGCGCGGATCATCGCCCGCCGCACCAGCTCTCACTTCGTGCAGCTCTCGGCGGTGGAGGCCGGCGTGCAGGACATCCGAGACACGGCCGCCGACGCCCGGGAGCGAAGGGCGCTGCACGACGCGGGAACCGTGCTCTTCCTCGACGAGGTCCATCGCCTGAACAAGGCCCAGCAGGACTACCTGCTGCCGCACGTGGAGGATGGCACCTTCACCCTCATCGGCGCCACCACCGAGAACCCGTTCTTCTCCATCATCAGCCCGCTGCTGTCGCGCTGCCGACTGGTGACGCTGGAGCCGCTGGCGCCGGAGGAGCTGGAGGTGCTGCTGTGGCGGGCGCTGGGCGACGAGGAGCGTGGCCTGGCGGACCAGAACCCGGAGCCGACCGAGGGGGTCGTGGAGCACATCGCAGCCTCCGCCGGCGGAGACGCCCGGGTGGCGTTGGGCGCCCTGGAGCTGGCAGTGCAGAGCACCCCGCCGGATGAGGACGGCGTGCGGCGCGTGACCATGGAGACGGCCCAGCGGGCGCTGGACCGACCGGTGATGAAGTACGACCGGGCCGGCGACGAGCACTATGACACGATCTCGGCGTACATCAAGAGCATTCGCGGCTCGGACCCGGATGCTGCCATCTACTGGCTGGCCAAGATGCTGGAGGGCGGGGAGGACCCGCGGTTCATCGCCCGGCGGCTGGTGATCGCGGCGGCGGAGGACATCGGGCTGGCCGACACCACGTCGCTTCGGGTTGCGGTGGCGGCGGCCGATGCGGTAGAATACGTCGGATTGCCGGAGGCCCAGATTCCGTTAGCTGAGGCCACCATTCACCTCGCTGTTGCGCCCAAGAGCAACTCGGCATACATGGCCATCGCGCAGGCCCGGGAGGATGTGCGGCAGGAGGGCGGAATGAAGGTCCCCGCTCACCTCGCCGGCGGGCCGCGAGCGGATGCGGAGGAGGCGGAGTACCTCTACCCGCACGACCACGCCGGAGGGTGGGTGCGGCAGAGCTACTGGCCGGCGGGGACCGAGCCCAGGCGGTACTACCAGCCGGGAGAGAACCCCCGCGAGGGCCGCATCGCCGAGCGGCTCCAGGAGCTTCGTGGGCTGATGGGGAACGGGACGGAGCCCGATCAGCGGCCGGATGCCGGGGACACCGACGAGCACGCGGGAGGCTGAAAGAGTTGCGGATTACTGCCGAGCGGACGGACGAGGACACCGCCCTCTGCCATGTGACCGGCGAGCTCGACGCCTACACCGCTCCCGACCTGCGCGACGCCCTGGACGAGCAGCTCGACCAGGGCGTGCGGTGGATCGTAGCGGACCTGACGGAGCTGACCTACCTCGACAGCACCGGCCTGGGGATCCTGATAGAGACCGCCAAGAAGTGTCGGCAGGCCGGCGGCGACGTGGCCGTGGCCTGCGACCGCAAGAACCTGCTGCGCATCTTCCAGATCTCCGGCACGCACGAGATCCTCAACGTCGTGAAGGATGTGGGGGCCGCCCGCGAGCGCCTGCAGGAGCTCGCGCAGGAGCGCTCGGAGGGCGCCGGCGGGGAGGAGGCACCGTGAGTATGGGCGCCAGAGACGCCAACACCGTGGAGCTGGTGCTGCCGAGCAAGCCGGAGTACCTGCTGGTGGCCAGGCTGGCGACCAGCGGCGTGGGCCTGCGTGCCGGCCTGAGTGTTGACGACATCGACGATCTGAAGGTGGCGGTGGCCGAGGCCTGCACCAACGTCATCAGCCACGCCTTCGACGACAACGTGCCGCCGGAGCGCCGCATGATCAACCTGCGGATGAGCACCGGCAAGGGCGAAATGACCGTGGAGGTGGAGGATGAGGGCGTGGGCTTCGACCCCGAGGCGCTGCAGCGCGCCCAGCGCAACGGTCTGGAGGGCGAGGGCGGGCTGGGCTTCGGGCTGATGAGGGAGCTTACGGACTCGCTGACGGTGGAGAGCGCACCCGGCAGTGGCACCCGGGTCATCATGGTCAAACGCGCGGCCAGGTGAGGCCATGAGGGACCGATGGGACGATCTCTCCACCCAGGACCTCTTCCGTATTCTCCGCAGGACCGACGACCCCGAACTGCGGGACTACCTCATCCAGCGCCACAGGGGCCTGGTGCGCCACGTAGCCAACAAGTACAAGGACTCGGGCGTCCCCTACGGCGACCTGCTGAGTGTGGGAAACATCGGACTGGTCAACGCTGTTGACCGTTATGACCCCGACCGGGGCACGAAGTTCGCCACCTTTGCGGTTCCCACCATCCGCGGCGAGCTGCGCCGGTTCTTCCGCGACGCCACCTGGGGGCTGCGTGTGCCCAGGCGGGTTCAGGAGCTGAGCCTGCAGGTCCGCGAGGCCCGGGAGGAGCTGACGCACAAGCTGGCACGGTCACCCACATACTCGGAACTGGCGTCGGCGCTGAGCGTCCCCGAGGAGGCGGTTATCGAGGCTGTGGAGGTGGCCGCGCAGTACGACCTGACGAGCCTGCAGGATACCGGACCGGAGACGGCCGACGAGGACAGCGGGCTCTCGGTGGCCGATCGCACGGGGGAGATGGATCCGAACCTTGACCTGCTCGACCGGCGCGACGAGCTGCGCTGGGCGCTCGCCAAGCTCACGCCCCGCCAGCGCATCATCGTCGTGCTGCGCTACTTCCATGAGCTGTCCCAGCAGCAGGTGGCCGACCGCCTCGGGATCTCGCAGATGCACGTGTCGCGGCTGCAGCGCCGGGCCATCGAGCAGCTCCGGGAGATCTTCGAGAGCCGGGACGAGCAGTAGCGCCCGCTGACGGTCACGACCGACAACATGCGCGGCCTGCGGGCCGCGGTTTTCGACCTACACATGCAGGGGAGATTCCCGCCGATGAAGTGTCAGGAGATCCGCGACAGCTTCCTGGGGTTCTTCGAGGAGCGAGGGCATCGCATCATGCCCTCGGCGCCCCTCGTCACCGCCGATCCCACCACGCTGTTCACCGTCGCCGGCATGCAGCCCTACATCAGGGCCTTCCGCGGCGAGGAGAGCCCGCCGGCGCCGCGGGTGGTCAGCAACCAGAAGTGCGCCCGCATGGGCGACCTGGAGCGCGTCGGGCGCTCGCCCACGCATCACACCTTCTTCGAGATGCTCGGCAACTTCTCGTTCGGCGACTACTTCAAGCAGGGGGCCATCGACTTCGCCTGGGAGTACGTGGTGGACGTGCTGGGCATCCCCAGCGAGGACCTGTGGATCACGGTCTTCGCTGACGACGACGAGTCCGAGGAGATCTGGAACCAGCGCATCGGGGTGCCCATGGAGCGGATTGTGCGGCTGGGCCGGAGTGAGAACTGGTGGCCGGAGGAGCGGTGGGAGGGGCCCTGCGGGCCCTGCACCGAGATCCACCTCGACAACGGCCCCGGCGTGGGCTGCGGGCGGCCCGACTGCGGACCGGCCTGTGACTGCGACCGCTTCGTCGAGCTGTGGAACCTGGTCTTCCAGATGTACACCGAGGCCCCGGACGGGACGCTTACGGAGCTGCCCGAGCCGGGCGTGGACACCGGCATGGGCTTCGAGCGCCTGGCCATGATCCTGCAGGACAAGCCCTTCAGCACCGAGACCGACGAGATGTGGCGGATCGTGCAGCGGACGGTCGAGATCGGCCGCCAGGACTGGGGCGTGGATCTCAGCTACGGTCAGGACCCTGACACCGACGTGGCCCTGCGCGTGATCTGCGATCACGCTCGCGGTGCGGCAATGCTCACCGCCGACGGCGTGGCGCCCAGCAACGAGGGCGCCGGCTACGTCCTGCGGCGGTTCCTGCGCCGGGCCTACCGCTTCGGCCTGGACATCGGGGCCGACGGGCCCTTCATGCACCGGCTCCTGCCCACCGTCGCTGAGGTCATGGGCGAGGCATACCCGGAGCTGCACGAGCGGGAGGAGTTCGGCGTGGGCGTGGTGCGCGCCGAGGAGGAGCAGTTCGCCACCACCCTCGCCGAGGGCATGGAGCGCATCCGGGGGCTGATCGAGCTGCTGCGGGAGAAGGGCGCCACGGAGATCCCCGGCGAGGAGGCCTTCCGGCTCTACGACACCTTCGGCCTGCCGCGTGAGATGACCGTTGAGGTCGCGAAGGACCACGGGATGACCGTGGACGAGGAGGGCTTCGAGGAGGCCATGGCCCGCCAGCGAGAGCGCTCCCGGGCGGGTGCGAAGGGACTGGCGCTGCACAATGTCACGGTGACATGGGAGGTGCCGCCCACCGAGTTCATCGGGTTCGAGACGACCAGCGCGCGAGTCAACCTCCTCGACATCTTCGTGGACGGGGAGTTCGTGCCAAGACTGGATCGCGACGAGGAGGGGGCGCTGGTTCTCGAGGCCACGCCATTCTACGCCGAACGGGGCGGACAGGTCGGCGACACGGGGGTCATCGTCGGCGACGCCTTCCGCTTCAAAGTCACGGATACGCGGCAGCGCGGTGAACACGTCCTTCACGTCGGTCGGGTGGTTCAGGGCTCGGTTGAGGTCCCCGCGAAGGTCACCGCCACCGTCGATGAACAGCGCCGCGACGCCGTCCGGCGCCATCACACCGCCACGCACCTCTTGCACGCGGCCCTGCGCCAGGAGATCGGGGAGCACGTCAGACAGTCCGGCTCCCTGGTGGCTCCGGATCGGCTGCGCTTCGACTTCTCGCATCACGAGGCGGTAGATCACGACATCCTGGTGCGGATCGAGGAGCAGGTGAACGAGTGGATCCTTCAGGACCTGCCCGTGGATGTGGACTTCATGGACCTGGAGGAGGCCGAGGAGGCCGGGGCCATCGCGCTGTTCGGCGAGAAGTACGGCGAGACGGTGCGCACGGTGCGGGTGGGAACCGAGAGCTTCGAGCTGTGCGGCGGGATCCACTGCTGCCGCACGGGTGAGATCGGCAGCTTCCGCATCCTGGGGGAGAGCTCCGTGGCGGCCGGGACGCGGCGCATCGAGGCGGTGGCCGGGATGCCGGCGGTGCGGCACGCGCGCGAGGCCGACGAGGCTCTGCAGGCCGTGGCCGCGGAGCTGAACTGCCCGGTGGAGGAGATCGCCGGGCGCATCGGTGCCCTTCGCCAGCAGGTCAGGGAGCTTGAGAAGGAGGTCGAGCAGGCCCGGCAGGTGAGCGCCAGCGTGAACGTGCCCGACCTCATCGCCGGGGCGTCGGAGGTCGCTGGGACGACGCTGGTGGCCGCGAAGATCGATGGCGCGGACCGGGAGATGCTCAAGAGCCTCGCCGACGAGATCATCGAGAAGCTGGACTCCGGCGCCGCCGTGCTGGGCGGGGACGCGGATCGGAAGGTGGCGCTGGTAGCGAAGGTATCCGATGACATCATCGAGCGAGGCGCGCACGCCGGTGAGCTCATCAGCGAGGTGGCGGAGCGCGCCGGCGGCGGGGGGGGCGGCGCGCCCAGGTTCGCGCAGGCGGGGGGCGGCAGCCCGGCGAAGCTCGATGATGCCATCGCCGCCGCGGCCGAGATTCTGGCCAGGCAGCTCGAGGGCTGAGAGAGACATGCGCGCTCTGGGCGTTGACATGGGCGAGAGGCGCATCGGCCTGGCGGTCAGCGACCGCTCGGGGCTGATCGCCTCGCCGCTGGAGGTCATCAGCCTTGAGGAGGGGAGCGATCCCATCGCGGAGGTGCTGGCGCGGGCGGAGGAGCTGGAGGTCGAGCGCATCGTGGTGGGCATGCCCATCAACCTGCGGGGGGAGGTGGGCCCCGCCGCCGAGCAGATGCAGGGGATGGTGGACGAGCTGCGCCGGCGCGCGTCGGTGCCGGTGGAGACCTGCGATGAGCGGCTGACGACGGCCGCGGCTGACCGCAGCATGGCCGACGCGGGCCTCAGCTCACGCGATCGCCGCGGGCAGGTGGACAAGGTGGCCGCGGCTCTGATCCTGCAGAGCTGGCTGGACAGCAGACGACACCGGGCGGATACCGATGCGTAGGCATCTGCCGCTGCTCATCATCTTCGCCATCGGCCTCATCGTCGGCGCCTCGAGCGTCTGGTATCGGCAGAGCCTGCGGCCGCTTGCGAGCGACGCCGAGGAGCGCATCGTGGAGATTGAGCGGGGCTCGGGAGTGGCCCGGATCGCCCGGGAGCTGGAGCGCGACGGCCTGATCCGCAACGCCCTGGCCTTCCGTGTCATGCTGCTGATACGCAGCCCTGCGGCACAGCTCAAGGCGGGCCATTACGCCCTCTCGCCGGCGATGACACCGTGGCAGATGGCGCAGCGGCTGGTCAACGGCGAGGTGGCCACCCGGCGGCTGACCATCCCGGAGGGTCTGATGCTGGAGCAGATCGCTGATCGGGTGGCAGAGGCGGGGATCGCCGGGCGTAATGAGTTCCTGTCGGCGGCGGTTCCGGCCACGGTTGCAGATGAGGTCGAGATGCCGCCGCCGGAGGGGAAGCTGGAGGGCTATCTCTTCCCGGAGACCTACCAGTTCACCTACGACGATGGGGCTGAGGCGGTCGTGCGGCGCATGGTGCTGGAGCTGCAGGAGCGCTTCTGGAGGCCGAATCGGGAGGAGATCGCACAGCGGAGGCTGAGCCTGCACGAGATCGTGACGCTGGCGTCACTGGTGGAGCGCGAGGCGAAGGTGGACGAGGAGCGGGCGCTGATCGCCGGGGTCATCCAGAACCGCCTCGACCGCGGCATGCTGCTGCAGATCGACGCTACGGTGCAGTACGCCCTCGGCGAGCACAAGCAGCGGCTGCTGAACAGGGATACCCGTGTGGACTCGCCCTACAACACCTATCAGCATCCGGGCCTGCCGCCCGGGCCCATTGCCTCGCCGGGGCTGCCGTCGCTGATGGCGGCGCTGCGACCGGCCGAGACCGATGCCCTGTTCTACGTGGCGAAGCCGGACGGGACGCACGTTTTCACCCGCACCAACGAGGAGCACGAGCGGGCCAAAGCGCGCATCAGGGGCCGATAGCCGATGGGGATGCTCACCGCCTTCGCGCCCGATGAGGTGGCGCGCTGCGTGACGGAGATCGACCTGGGGGCCCTCGCTGACCGTGGCATCGAGGGCCTGCTGATCGACGTGGATAACACTCTGCTGGCCTACGGCGCCCGGGATATGGAGCCACAGCGACTCGCATGGGCGAGGCGAGCGGCCGAGCGCTTCGGCGTGTGCCTGCTGAGCAACTCGGTGCGCGGGCTTCGCGTCAGGCAGGTGTCGGAGGAGCTGGGCGTGCCCGGCATCTCCGTCTGGCACTGGCAGCGAAAACCCCTCAGCGGGGGCTACCGGCGCGCGCTGGCCGAGATCGGGACGTCCCCCGAGCGAACTGCGATGATCGGCGACCAGCTCATGACTGACATCTGGGGCGCCAACCGCTGTGGGCTGTACACGATCTGGGTGCAGCCGATCTCCGCCGGTGAGTTCGTGATCACGCGGCACGTGCACCGGCGGCTGGAGGCCTACATCGCACGGAAGTTGACCGCGGCCGGGCTGATGCCATCGTATCCCGAGGCTGGTGATGAGGCGTGAGGCCGGACACGCAGACGCGGCTGGTGGGGGTCATCGGCTGGCCGGTGGAGCACAGCCTCTCGCCGGCCATGCACAACGCGGCCCTGGCGGAGATGGGCCTGAACTGGATCTACCTGGCCTTCGCCGTGCAGCCCGATCACGTCGGCGAGGCGGTGCGGGCCGTGCGCGCGCTGGGGCTGGTGGGCCTGAACGTGACCATCCCCCATAAGGCCGCGGTCATCGACCATCTCGACGAGATCGACGACACCGCCTCGGCTCTGGGCGCGGTCAACACCATCGTGCGGGCCGAGGACGGACGCCTGATCGGCCACAACACCGACGGCCCCGGTTTCGTGCGCTCGCTGCAAGAGCAGGGCCATGAACTGCAGGGCGCGGCCGTTACCATCATCGGGGCCGGCGGCTCAGCCCGTTCGGTCGCCTACGCCTGCGCCCGGGAGGGGGCATCCGGCATCACCATCATCAACCGCACCCCGCAGCGCGCCGAGCAGCTCGCGGACCTGGTCCGGGAGACGACCGGGCTGAGTGAGGTCGCTTCCGGTCCGCTGGACGGCACGGCCCGACGGGCGGTGGAGGGGGCGGACGTGGTGGTGGACTGCACCTCGGTGGGCATGTATCCGAACACCGACGTGGAGCCGGTGGTGCCGGGCGAGTGGCTTCGCTCAGGCCAGGTGGTCGTGGACCTCACCTATAATCCCATCGACACCGTGATGCTGCAGGCGGCGCGGGCCGCCGGGGCCGAGGCCGTGGACGGGGCCGGGATGCTGGTGCACCAGGGCGCCATCTCGCTGCAGCACTGGAGCGGCCAGCAGCCGCCCGTGGAGACCATGCGGCGGGCGCTGCTGCGGGAGCTCGGGGCGCTGTGACGCGCGGGCAGCACGAGTGACATACTCACCGAGAGGCGGCGGGCGAATGCGATGGTCGCTGATGACCTACACGGTCCATGCGGGCCAGCCGGGCGGGCTGCAGACGCTGGAGGAGATGGCGGACCTGGCCCGGGAGCTGCAGTTCGAGGCCTTGGAGCTGTCGGGCAGGGATCTCGCCGGCCGGACGCCTGATGAGATCGCCGACGTCTGCGCCGCTCGGGAGGTGGCGATCTCGTGCATCAACGGACCCGCGGATCTGGCGGCGTCCGATGATGCGGCATTCGCCTCCGGGCTGGTGCAGGCCCGGGCGCTCATCGATGCAGCCGCGGACATGGGATGCCCGGTAGTGATGCTGATCCCGGGTCGAGCGGAGGGCCCCGAGGACAAGCCGCGGGCCGCAGAGCGTATCGCGGAGGGGCTGAGGGAGGCGGTGGCCTACGCCTCGGGTCGTGATGTCACGGTCACCATCGAGGATTTCCCGAACCCGCTGGCACCATACGCGTCAATTGAGGAGGTGAGGCGGCTCCTCGACGGCGTGCCGGGACTGAGGCTGACCTTCGACAACGGGAACTGGCTGGTGGGCGGGGACGATCCCGTTGCCGCCGCGCGCGAGTTTGCCGACGCGATCGCGAACTGCCACGTCAAGGACTGGGAGCCCGACCCGCAGCAGGCTCGCATCCGGCTGCCGTCCGGCTCCTGGATCCGCGGCGGACTTCACGGCGAGGGCGTCCTCGATCATCGCGCGATCCTCTCGGCGCTCGTCGAGATCGGCTACGACGGTCACCTGGCCTTCGAGTACGAGGGGGCCATGGACCACGTGGAGGCAACGCGCCGGGGGATGGAGTACCTCCGCTGCGTGCTCTCCGCGGTGCAGCAGGAACGGGAGGCCGGCAGAGGCGGAGCGTCGGGCGTCTGACTGATGTCCTGAACTGCAGTGGTGCACAGGCCCAGAGACGGGGAAGGAGGATGCGATGTGCGAGAGCTTGCGCTGGCGACGGCTGTGGTGATCGGGCTGACGACGTGCGGGATCGCGGTGGCACAGGAGGAGGAAGGCGCTGCGCTCGATGTCCTCAGTGTGGGGCAGGCGATGCGAGAGGCCGCCGACCAGGGCGAATGGGGTGACGTCTACTCTCACGCCAGACAGATCGTCGATGGCACGCGCGAGACGCTGAAGGAGCGGTCCGCGGAGGAGCTCTACTGGGTCGCGACGGCCCACATGTACCTCATGGCGCAGGTCTTCGAGATGTCCGAGCAGGCCGGCCTGCCCGCCGAGAAGGCCAAGTTCGCCACGGATGTGGTTGACTGGGTGAAGGGGTCAAAGACCGAGGAGGTGCGCGTCATCTCGCACGGGGAGCAGGTGAACCTGGAGGATTACCTCGTGGAGGGACAGACCGTCATCTTTGACTTCACCAGCAAGTACTGCGGCCCGTGCGTGCGCCTGGACCCATATCTGAAGCAGCTTGCCGAGGAGCGCGATGACATCGTGCTGGTGAAGGTGGACATCAACCGCCCTGACCGTCGGGGCATCGACTGGCAGTCGCCGGTCGCACGACAGTTTGAGCTGCAGAGCATCCCGAACTTCAAGGTCTACGGTCCCGAGGGTGACCTGGTGGCGGAGGGCGATAGAGCCCGTCAGATGGTCCTGCAGTGGATCCAGGAGTTGCAGGGCTGAACCGGGCCTTCGGGGAGAGCCAGGACGGGCCTCGCCGCCCGTCATCGGCGAGGAGCGCACCGGCTTCGGCCGGTGCGCTGTCACTTCAGCCGGGGCGGGATCGTCAGGCGCCCGCGTCCCAGGCTTTTCGTGGCGCGGGCCCGGGTGGAACCTCAGGAGACCTCCGGTCTCACCGGGCGCTGCGCGCCCGGCGGCCGCTCCAGCGAGCACGTCGCGCATCTTCACGATAGCCGAAGCCGCCGAGTGCCCTGGTCGTCAACATGCGCCGGCTTGCGCAAGCGACCGCTGGCTGGGACAATGTGTGCGGAGCTCGGACTTTTCGCCAACGTGAGAGAGGGGTTCTTACGTTCGCCGCGAAAGGACTAGCAAGCGAGGTAGTGAAGGCACATCCAAGGAGGTAGACCGATGCGGCGCAGTGGCTTTACCCTCATCGAATTGCTGGTCGTGATCGCCATCATCGCGATCCTGGCGGCAATTCTGTTCCCGGTCTTCGCGAGGGCGCGGGAGAAGGCGCGACAGTCGTCGTGCCTCTCAAACGTCAAGCAGATTACGCTTGCGACTTTGATGTACGCAGAGGACTACGACGAGACGCTGCCCATGCGGTATTACAACACTGGTGTCAGTGGTGCGATTCTGTACCCGGGCGGCCGCACCAGCGCCGGGATGATCTGGCCATGTCCGATCTACCCGTACGTGAAGAACATCCAGCTCTTCCACTGCCCCTCCTGGCGCTACAAGTGGAGCGGGAACTACACCGGCCGCCAGGCTTACGGCATCAACAACGCAGTCGATGGCTACCTGCTGGCCGAGATCGAGAAGCCGGCCGCGGTCATGATCACCGCCGACAACTACGACGAGGGGTACTCGCTTTCCTACTCGATCTACACCAGTGTCCCCGTCAAGAACGGCTACATCCGCTCCATCATCCCGGATCGCCACAACGGCGGGGCGAACTTCGGATTCTGTGACGGCCACTCCAAGTGGTTCCAGGTGCCCTACGACACCAACTACAACAACGCCCCCGGGCCGCAGCGCCTGCCGACCGGTGTCGAGTGGGGTCCCTGATCGGCCTCCCCGAGGCTGAGCACAACGACCGGCTCCCCCGGTGATCTCTCCGGGGGAGCCGCCCCGTTGTGCCCCTGGCTACTGCACCGCCGGTCCCAGGTCCTCAACGTAGACGTCATCGAACCACGCGGTGTCGGGTGACTCCACGTTGTAGAGGTACAGCGTGGCGCGCGTCAGGTCATCCGGCGTCTCGAACTCGTACTCCAGCGTCTGCCACTCATCGACGCGGTCGGTGTCCACGGCAGCGCGCTCGATGGGGCCCTCGAAGCTCTCCCCGCGAACCTGCAGCGCCGTGCTGTGGACCCGGGCATCGAAGCCGGTCCGCCGCGACCGCACCTGCAGCCGGTAGCGGTGGCCCGGCTCCACCCACAGTCGCTGCGGGGCGTACTGGTAGCCCTCCATCGACGGGCCCAGCTCCAGGACGCGCCGGCCGTGCACCGCCAGGTCGCTGTCGGTGCCCAGGGCCTCGAACGAGCCGTCGAGCATGATCGGCAGCGCCAGGAACTCGCGCTGGATCGGTGGTTTGCCCTCCCGCTGGATCGTGGCCTGCAGACGCACCGTGTAGTAGTGCCGCCGCAGGCTCTCGACCGGGAAGCGCAGGGTGCCGGCCTCGCGCGGCTCAAGGTCGAACTGCGCCTCGCTCCGCGTCAGGGGAAGCTGCTCCCGTGCCGCCTGAATCTCGTCCTCCCGCGGCTCGGGGAAGCTCAGGTTCGCGACCCGGCAGGTGCCGCTCTGGGACTGCGCCGAGAGGTTCAGCAGCGTCACGGCCACGTGCGGCTCGCCGTGGCGGACCAGGCGCAGGATCGGCCAGACTGCGGCGGCGTCCTCCGCCCGGCTCACCAGAAGCACCTGCGAGGCCAGAGCGCCGGGGGGCTCGAAGCGCACCAGGCTGTCGAAGCGCCCCCGCAGGCGGCTCAGCTCCAGGGGGCCGACCTTCCCGTCGATGGTCGCGTAGAAGGCGTGGCTCACGCCGCCGAGCGCGCTCTCGTCGCACGTTACCCCCTGCTGCTCGAGGCCCTCGCGGTTGACGATGGTCAGCAGGCAGCCGCGGACCGGGCCGTCGGCCAGGTCGTGGCGCCGGACCTTCACGCGCGGGTCGGTGACGGTGAGGCCGCGGGTGTCCATGAAGCGGGCGTCATACAGCCAGGCCGTGAAGGAGCGCTGCAGGCGGAGGAAGCGGAGGCCGTCAGCGGCGGGCATGCCGACGAAGTCGTAGCGCATGCCCTCCAGGAAGGTCTCGCAGTAGCGGTCGATGGATGAGCCGCCGGAGCCGGAGTTCGCCAGGCCGTGGATGAAGATACGGTCGGGGAAGGTGTAGCGCATGACGTTGCGGGCGCCGCGGTAGACGCCGCTGCACATCGAGGCGCAGTAGAGGCCGGGCAGGTCGCCCATGCCCTCCATGCTGGGCGCGTAGTCGGGGAAGACCTCGCGGGCGCCCTCGACGACCTCCCGCGCGATGTTCAGCCTCCCGAGCCCCCACGAGCCCTCGCCGTTGTGGCCGCGGCGCGGGTCGTAGCTCTCCATGGCGCCGCCACAGCCCAGCACGTCGATGTAGCAGGCGTTGCAGCCGTACTCTCGCGCGTAAAGGTCCACGATCCATGAGCGCAGATACTCCCACCACTGCGGGTCATTCACCCAGACCTTCTCCCACCAGATAACGGGCCGGGCGCGCTCCCAACTCTCGTACAGCTCCTGGTGCTCCTCGATCGCCGCCAGCCTCTCGTCGAGCTCGTCCTGCGGGGGCGGCCAGGCGGGGAGCTCGCCGCCGGGATCGGTGATGACCATCATGTCCGTGAAGAAGTCGGCAGTCACCCAGGGCGTGTCCTCCGGGTACTGGGACTTGCGGAAGTGCCCCAGGAACCAGTCGGTGAGGATGGGGAGCCTGTCGAGGCGGTCGTAGACGAAGTAGCCGCCGATGTGCCCGCCGCGGGAGACGATCTCGTGGGCCGCCTCCGCCCAGCCCTGCCGGCCGCCGTACAGGGGCGAGAGGGCGCCGAAGTCATGGCAGCAGGGCCCGCCGTCGTAGGAGAACTGCCCCCACACCTGGGTCCAGTCCAGGCCGATGGCCCGCGCGCGGGTCAGGATGTCCGGGAGGTGCGAGAAGCGGAACCTCCGCCGCATGTTCTCGGCCTGCAGGTCCAGCCAGCCGTCGAAGGTCCGCATCCAATCGGGGTACTCTGCTCGGCCGAAGGTCTCGCGGAACCACCGGCGGTAGCGGTCGGCGCCGGAGTGCCAGCCGCCGCCGTGGACGGCAAGCTCGAAGGGGTATGTGCGCTCGGCACCCGGCGAGATGTCGTCGAGCTTCCGGAGGGCAAAGCTGAAGTGCTCGGCGGCCAGCCCGCCGGCCTCGGAGACGAACTGGCAGTTATAGGCCTGGGGATCATGCGCGCCGACGTAAAGGCCGAGGTCGCGGTCGTAGACCTCCTGCCAGGGCATGACCACGCTGCCCAGATACGACGCGTCGCGGATCGGTCCGCTGCCGGGGTTGACGGCCTCATGGCCGAAGGACTGCATGCGGAACTGGACGTCGTCGAGGCCGCTGCGGCCGAGGCGGCAGTGCTCGATGCGCGGGAAGGTGACCGCCACGACGTCAGCCGGGCCCTCCAGCGGCCTGACGCGTGCCTCCATCCGGAAGCCACCCGCGTCATCCGGCTCGATGGCGTAGCCCACCTCAGCCCGGCCCATGCCCTCGATGGCGAACATCCAGGTGGCGCTCAGCGAATTGTCGCCGACCTTGACCGAGCGCGGCTCGGTGATGGCCGGCTGCGGCTCCTGCTCCTGCCAGAGCCACCCGCGGCGCTCGTCGTGCTCGGCGATGAGCTCCGTAACGCCCTCCGGATCGACGCGCACCTTCCGGCGCTGGCCTGCGCGCTTGAAGTCCACGGAGATGAGCGGCTGCGGCCGCCCGGGCATGGCGATGGCCTCGCCGCTCTCGGCGTCCTGGACCAGGAACAGGCCGGCAGTCTCGCCATCGAGGACAAGCCGCGTGCGACCGCTGTGAAGCTCGACGTAGCGCGACTCATCGACCTCGGCGACGGCAGCGAGACTGCCCTCACGCATCATGGAGCTCACTCCGGAGAGCCAGATGCGGAACTGCAGGCCGTCGCCGGCCGGCGCGGTGCCATCGAGCCTCACCTGGCCGGAGGATACGAGGCCATGGTGGACGCGCTGCCACTGCTCCGACTCCTCTGTCCGGGCCGAAACCTCAGCCGTCTGCCCGGGCAGCCCTTCCAGTCGCACCAGGCGCTGCAGGCCGGGGATGGTGAGCGGCGAGGTCTCGACCCAGCCGCCCGTAGCCATGTCTGCGATGACCTCCGGGCCCATCCCCTCGGGCCGCCAGTCCTCGCTCGGTGCGAAGACGAAGCGATCGACCTGCGGGAAATCGTAGCCGTAGTCGGTGACCACCAGGCGGTTGAAGCCCTCCCCGAGGGTGACCTTCCGGCGTTTGGCCCAGTGCCACCGGTCGGGCTCGTCGGGCGGCTCATTGCGCTCGGGCTCATCGAAGAACCACCAGACAGTCCCGTTCACGACATCGCGGAAGCGCCAGCGTCCCTCGCCCGTGCGCACGCGCACCCACAGCCAGTAGTCGCCCGGTTGCCTCGCGATGAACTGGTACGAGGCGTAGACGGCGTGGTCGAGGTATCTCCCCGCGGACGAATCCGGGTCCTGAGGCATGGACGTATTGGCGTGGCGCACATTCGGGTCGAACTGGTGCCGCACAGTCTCCTCGGCCTCGATGGCGATGAGGCCGTCGTCGTTCGGCGTAGGCACCCGGGCCAGAAGCTGGGCACCACGGGCGTCGAAGCGACAGCCCTCGCCGTCGGCGATCTCCAGCGGGATGGTGACCTCGCGAGCGGCGGCCGGGACGAGGAACGTACACAGCAGCACGGCGATCAGCGGGCCAGAGCGTCGCATCGGGCGCACCTCCTCAGCCGGATGCACTCGCCAGCAGAGTTCCCCTTGTTCTCTCCCAGTCCTGCGCCTGGAGGTCTCTCGCTTCCGTCGTGGAACCGATGGGCAACGGTCACTCGTCATCCACACAAGCAACGGGAGGACACAATCATGCCTGTCGAGATCGAGCCCACCCCCGGCGATACCGAATGGTTCGTCGAGGCCCGCTTCGGGATGTTCATCCACTGGGGCATCTACGCCTCCGCCGCCCGCCACGAGTGGGTGAAGAAGTACGAGCAGATGACCGATGAGCAGTACCAGAAGTACTTCGACCACTTCTACCCCGATCTGTATGACCCCGCGGAGTGGGCGAAGATGGTGAAGGATGCCGGCATGCGCTACTTCGTCATCACCACCAAGCACCACGACGGCTTCTGCCTGTGGGACACCGACCAGACCGACTACAAGGTCACCAATACCCCGTGGGGCCAGGACCTCATCGCGCCGATGGTGGAGGCCTTCCGCAACGAGGGCCTGCGCGTGGGCTTCTACCACTCGCTGATCGACTGGCACCACCCCCAGTTCCCCGTGGACGCAGTGCATCCGCAGTCGAACGACGAGGAGTTCCTGAGGGCCAACCAGGACCGCGACATCACCAAGTACGCCGAGTACCTGCACGCCCAGACCCGGGAGCTGATGACGCGGTTCGGCAAGATCGACCTGGTGTTCTTCGACTTCTCCTACCCCCAGCGGAAGGGCGAGGGTCTGCTGGCCGACGGGAAGGGCAGGGACGACTGGCAGTCCGAGAAGCTCGTGGAGATGGTGCGCGAGCTGCAGCCGGGGATCCTCATCAACAACCGCACCGATACCGCGCAGGACTACTGGACGCCCGAGCAGGTGCAGCCGGAGGGCTGGTATGAGGTGGACGGCAAGCCGGTGCTGTGGGAGGCCTGCCAGACCTTCTCCGGCTCCTGGGGCTACTATCGCGACGAGCACACCTGGAAGTCCGTGCCCATGCTCCTGCGCATGCTCATCGACGGCGTCTCGAAGGGTGGCAATCTGCTGCTGAACGTCGGCCCCACCGCCCGCGGGACGTTCGATGAGCGCGCGCAGGCCCGCCTGCGCGGCATCGGCGAGTGGATGGCGCTCAATAGCCGCTCGATCTACGGATGCACCATGTCGGACTACGATGCGCCGCGGGACTGCCGCTACACGCAGAACTTCGACACCCGGCGGCTCTACTGCCACATCTTCGCTTGGCCGATGAAGGCGCTGCGGCTGCCGGGCATGGCGGGGAAGGTGGAGTACGCGCAGTTTCTGCACGACGCCTCCGAGGTGCAGTTCACCGAGCAGGATGGCGACGTGCTGCTGCAGATGCCCATCGTGAAGCCGCCGGTAGAGATCCCGGTGGTGGAGATGTTCCTGAGCGAGTAGCCCGGTCGACGGTGCCTGACAGTCCGTGGTGGCGACCCGGGGGTGAGGCGACCGCGCGTCCGGCTGTGGAGGCGTGAGTATCTCGGCTGAGCAACAGTGCACAGGTCCCGGAGGTGATCGGGCGGGCGACACACTGAGTTCGTCGGGCGAGCGCGAACCAGACAGATCGCACGAAGGCGGTCGGCTGCGATGTGCCAGTTCTGTGTGGAGCACGGGGACGGCCGCAAATGGTACCTGCAGGCCGAGAACTATGCGGAGGACCTGCTCAGTGATCTGCGCCGACGAGAGTTCGTCACCGACTTCTTCGGCCATCCCGAGGCCCTGGGCGAGGGCCTGCGGAAGCTGGAGAGCCTGAGCCGCGCGCCAGCCTTTGTCCAGCGCGCCATCAAGGGGGTGATCACTCGGCGCATGAAGAGGCAGCACTTCGGCCAGGTGGTGCCGCTGGAGGACATCCGGGAGATCTTCGGGTTCGTGAACTCCATCGTGCGCGTCGCCTGCATCTGTCGGCGGGAGACGCTGGGAGAGGACGTCGGCTACTGCTACGGGATCTCGATGGGACCGGGGGGCGGGACGATGGCCCAGCTGGTCAATGAGGTGGACCCCAGCTTCCTCCACGGACCCGACACATCGGAGTTTGACGAGCTTACCCCAGAGGAGGCACTGGCGGCGTTCGCCCAGCACGAAGAGGAGGGGTTCTGCCACAGCGTCTGGACGTTCATGGCGCCGTTCATTGGTGGCGTGTGCAACTGCGACCGCCCGAGCTGCATAGCCATGCAGGCCACGGTGGTGCACGGCACCAAGGTGATGTGGCGGGCGGAGTACGTGGCTGCGGTGGATCCCGATCTCTGCACCGGGTGTCGCTCCTGCGTCGAGGTCTGCCAGTTCGGCGCCCTCAGCCTCAATCCGGCCGACCGGAAGGTCGAGGTGGATCTGACCGCCTGTTACGGGTGCGGCGTCTGTCGCAGCGTGTGCTCCAACGATGCGATTGACCTGAAGCCACGGTCCGAGCTGCCCGAGGTGGCCAACCTGTGGTGACAGTCGGCAGCGCCGGCATCCTCCCGGGAAGGCTGTCGGCCGTGAGTGGTTCAGACCGCGACGACGGGCAACCGGATGGACAGGATATGCTGGACAACGATGGACGGCAGCTTCGGGCTCGCGGTTCTGCTCCGAGTGCGGGGAGAAGCTTTCCTGACGTGCCCTGGCCTCGCTGAGGTCTGTGCGGACCGGTCTGTATGGCCGCGCGCGCATGGAAAACCTCCAGCCTGCAGCGCACGTCTATTGGAATGAGGCTGATCAGCGAGGGTTTTTCTGGCACGCGGCTTGCGTGAATGGACCTGGTGGGGTATGCTTTGCGCCAGACCTGCAACCGCCGGCACGGACGCGCAAACGTGTGGAGAAAACAGCAGCGCGGGTAGCATGGCCTGTGAGATCGCAGCACGGACCGAGACCTCGCGCGGAGCAGGTGAGACGCGGATGTCGCCGATCGACTTCACCGAGAACTACGAGGACCTCAGCACGGACCTCGGCTACCAGTTCCGCTTCTACTGCGAGCGATGTGACGCCGACTACCTCAGCGAGTTCCAGCCGCGCAGTCCTCAGGACGAGAATGGACTCCTGGAGGGCATGGGTGAGATGCTCGTGGAGGGCACTGAGGAGCGGGGGGAGGTGCGGGCTACCGAGGGCGATCCCGAGCACGAGGCGGCTCTGCAGGCGGCCATTGCTGAGGTCAAGGAGCACTTCCACCAGTGCCCCCGCTGTGGCGAGTGGGTGTGCGACCTGTGCTGGAACGCCGCCATGCTGATGTGCGAGAAGTGTGCGCCGGACATGGGAGAAGAGGACGAGGATGAGGCGGAGAGCGCCGGCGCCTCCCGTGATCGCGTCACCTGTCCGCACTGCGGGGAGGAGACGCCGCGCAGCGTTTTCTGCAGCGCCTGCGGCTGGCCCCTGGAGAAAGCGCGGCGGCAGGCGGGCTGAGCCAGGCCGCTGGCCGACGCCGTACGCCCCAGGCTCCCGGATGCACCGACGCCCTCCTCATCTGCCCGGAGCGAGGTGTCGCCCCATCTGGTCCTCAGAGATCAGCCGCTTCCTGCCGTCGTACTCCCGGACCAATGACCTCGCCACGCACGCCTGTACCGCGCGCCGCCGTCACCCCCTTCTTGTCTGTGCGCTTCTACTGATCGTGCTGGCCTGCCACCTGGCCGCGGCCCAGACCCGGCCGGACTTTCGGACCCTCTTCGGCGTTGCCCGCGGCCATGGTGAGGTGCGGCTTTCCCCGCGGCGCGGCATGCATTTCTCCTCCCCCGAGCCCTCCGACCTGGCCTTCGCCATGACGGCAGGGCACCTGCCCATGGCCTACCTGGTGAGGGTTCGGGTTGCCGCCGTGAACACTGAGGACACCGGCTGCCGGTTCGGCATCTTCGAGGCTGATGCCCGGTGGGGCGGCGACAACGAAGCAGTCAACGCGCAGGGCAAGTTCTGCGTGGTCTTCCAGAACTACGACGACGCGCAACGCATCTACGTCATTCGCTTCAATCCGCACGGCGGATACCACTGCTGGACGGGCGATGAGTGGGTGGCCGACGCCTGGCGGCCGACCGGCGCGGCGTATGAGCAGGATCGCCCCTATACGGTCGAGATCGAGAAGACGCGAACTGAGTTCCTGGCCCGGGTGCGCGACGCCGAGGGCTCAGCGCTCGTCGAGGCCGCGGCGCCGGTCTCGGAGGTCCGCGGCCGTGCCACGGCGGACTACTTCGCGCTGGGCGATCTCGTTACGGACTACGTCCGGGGGGAGCTGGCGGTGTCATCGGTGGCCATCGAGGAGAACGTGCCCCGGCCGTACCTGGAGCAGGACATGAGGCACTCGGTGGTCCGCCAGGCGCCCGAGGGGCGGTACGCCATGTACGGCGGCCTCACCCGGCTCGGCGGTGACGAGATCGTCTGCGTCTACAAGGTGGGGTCGGTGGACGAAGAGGGCAGCCCCTGGACGGTCCGCGACGAGACCATCGTATGGACGAGATCCACCAACGGGGGACACTCCTGGCGCCCCGAGCCGGAACTGATCTACGAGAACTCCCAGACCAGGCAGGAGAACTGCTGCGGCACCGGCTACATCAGCGACGAGGGTGTCTTCATGCACCCGTTCTACATTCTCAATGCCGACTACGAGGAGCGGGCGAAGGAGGAGAACTGGGGCAGGCTCCACCTGGCGGTCAGCGACGACGGACTCGAGACCTGGGACATACCGGAGGTCGAGACGCCCTTCCACGCGGCCGCATCCTTCGGCGGCATCGTTGAGCTCTCGGACGGCAGGCTGCTGCTCAACTGCTACGGGGCGGTGGAGCGGGGCAGTTTCCGCCACCAGGCCGGCTTCCTGACCTCCCACGATCAGGGCCAGACCTGGGGCGGTTACACGCTCATCGGGGCTGAGGCGGACCCGGACGGCGGGCCGGCCCGCCTGAACGAGACTGACATCGCGGAGCTGCCGGACGGTCGCCTGGTCTCAATGTCGCGCACGCAGTACTCGGGATTCCCGCTGTATCGTGGCGTGTCCGATGACGGGGGCGAGACGTGGACGGTCGAGCGGAGCGCGCTGACGGGCCTGTGTCCGGCGCTGTGCTATACGACGCAGGGCCCGCCGGCGGGCACGCTGGTGCTGGCCTATCATGACAGGTGGGGGAAGCACGCCAACCGGGGCGGCGTCTACCTGGCCTTCAGCCACGACGGTGGCGAGAGCTGGGGTGAACCGGTGTGGATCTCGGGCGGGGCCTATCCCTGCATGATTGAGACGCAGCCGGGCGCGATCCTGTGCAGCTACTACCGCGGCCACGCGCTGTTGCGGGCGTCGGTCTTCGACGTGCCCTTCCCGACCGGCCTGCACGCCACCGGCGGCGTTCCTGGCTCGGGCGATCCCGGAATTCGCCTGCAGTGGGACGAGTACCGCGGCGAAGCCGCCGCGGGCCTGAGCTACCGCGTCTATCGCTCGCCGGAGGCCGATCCTCGGACGGAGGAGGGCCACCTGATCGCCACCGTGGAGGCCGGCGATCATTACGATGATGACAACGTGACTCCCGGCGGCGTCTACTTCTACCGGGTCACGGCTCACGACGGCGACCGCCGGCTGGGCAGCTCCTGGGTCTGCGCCGCTCGCGCGGCCATTGCCGAGGCAGAGTAGCGGTGCTGCTATCAAGGCAGGGGGCACTCCGGTGAGGCCCTCTCAGCAGCGCCTGTGAGTGTTCATTGGCAAGGCGCACCCTCCGGCTGCAGCACGTCCATGATGAAGGCCTCGATGTGCTGATAGACCCTCTCGTAGTGCGGGTCGATGTTGAAGAAACCATGGCGAGCGTCTGCTATACAGATAAGCTCCGCCCGCAGGCCGCGGCCGTGCATGGCTTCCGCGGACCGCGGCCTTCACGTCGCGCACCGCCGCCGGTGCCGTAGGGCACGTGCATCTTCATCTCAAGAGATCGCGGCACCGGCGAGAGTCGCCCTGGTGAGAGGCTGCGAGCACAGTATCACAGCGGCGAGCCCTCGCCGGTCATTCCGAGGGGAGCGCGAAGGTCTGTCGGAGATGCTACTCTACCACGATCTCGTAAACCGGGCGACCAGGCTCCGTAGCTGCCGTCTCTCCAGTGCTGTCTTTGACGACGATACGGAAGCGCAGGGTCTTACCGGCAGCGCTGTTCATCACCGTTCCCCGGACCACGCCGCGGGCCATGTCGATCGTCAGGCCCGAGAGCTCGAAGGCTGTACGCCCGGCGTAGGACGTGTCCTCGAACCAACTGTAGGGCGGCACACCACTGTAGACCTGCAGGGACGCGCCGTAGGGTCTGTTGGCCTGGGCATTGGGCAGCCTGATCACAGGTATTCCCATTGGCTGCTGGAAAACCGTGAACGGCACGATGCCATCAGTCGGAGCCGGCTCGACTTCCAGGTTGATCGTCCCGGTCGCCGTGTGTGTGCCGTCGCTGACCTGCATATTGAAGGAGTAGGTCTTGCCCGCAATCAGCCCCTTGCCGCTGCCGTGGAAGACGCCTGTGGGCGCCGTGACCGTTGTTCCAGGCGGAAACGCTGAGCCGCTCGCCAGGGTCCAGGTGTAGCCGGATAGCGGTGAGCCTCCGGTGGCGAGAAGTGGCTGTGAGGTGACAACGAAACTCCCATCCTCCAACTCCTGTGCTCTGACCGTCTGTCCAGGAACGACGCGGAGCGTACTGACTTTGCCGTTCCCTGTGCTTGTAGCGCCACATCCGGTCAGTATGAGACCGACGATCATCAGCATGCCAGACAACTGGACCAACCGGTAGAACCGATGCATTCTGACACCTTCCATCGCTGAGCATTGGTATGCCTGGCGGGCCATTATTGGATTGCATTCCCTGTCCCGCACGAATCACCTTCTGCAGGCCCGATGCGTGACGGTCCTGACTTCATCGACGGGTGTGCCTCGATAGTCTGGCGTTAGCTGGCCGGCAGTCGTTGACGGTATCGACAGCAAGCATCGGCCCGTCGCGCAGGTGATCCAGCGTCGCCAGGGCGTGCAGGAAGCCGCCCCGGTGCGCGGCGGTCACGCGAATCTCGCCCGGCTCGATCTCCAGCAGGTACTCCTCCTCGCGGAGCGTCCCGTCGCGCTGCAGCAGGAGACGGTGGGGCTCGTCGTTGACGCCGATGCAGAATGCCTCGGCGTACTTCGCGCCCACGTCCAGCAGCCCGGACTCATCTGCGACATGCCAGGTGTGATCGACGACTGCCACGGCCTCCTCAGACAGGTCCATCTCTTTGGGCGTCGGCATGACCTCGGCAATGCGCATGGCTTGGTGCCGCCTCCATTCGGGCGCTCGCTGCCGCCGCGGTTCAGATGTGATCGATGGCCTGGTACTCCCAGGCGGTGAACGGAATCGCGCGGGCCAGGGCCCCCGCGTCGCCCGGCCGGGCGCCGAGGAGCGTCACCGTCTCGCCCTCCACCCCCGCCCGCAGGTCGAGCCGCGAGAGCAGCCAGCGCGCCGCCTGGTGGTGCTTCATCTCCACGGTCAGCGTGCGGGAGGCGGAGGGCGGGTCATGCATCACGGCCTCCTCCTGCGGCGTCCAGAGCTCGACGCGCACGCCCTGCAGCTCCGGCTGCGGCGCCCACACGATCTCCGCCAGCCCCGTCCAGTCCAGCGGCGTGGCCATGATCATGTCCCCGCGCGCCCCTGGCTCGAAGCCCAGGGCCTCGAAGACCGGGCGGTAGAGCCCACGGTCATGCAGCTCAGCCCGCACCGGCCTGTCCTCAGCGGCAGCGACCTGGCAGGCGCCGCGGAGCAGTCGCCGGGCCACGACCGGGTCGCCGGTGCGCGTTGCCAACTCCATGATCGCGACTGCGCCCTCACCTGGTGGTACGCCGAGGATGCAGTGCCCTTCCGGTCGCTCCTCGTCGCCGACCAGCAGCACGCGGTAGTCGGTGCCCAGCTCCACGGCCTCGAGCTGCGTCATAGCCCCGGCGTAGAAGCCGGGTCGCCGCACCTGGTAGCCTCCGGCGTGTCCGAAGGAGCTCTCGAAGACCGCTATCAGCGCCTCCGCCCGCTCGAGCACCGCCTCAAGGGCCTGCGCCTCTCCCACCGGCTCGGCGACGGCGGATGGGTCCTCCAGCGACCAGTTGCGGATGTAGCAGAGGTCCTTGAGCCCGTTCTTGTCGTAGTGGTTGTAGGCGGGGGTACGCTCGCCACCGCGGTAGACGCTCAGCACCTCCGCGCGCCCGGGCATGAAGCGCTTGATCTCGTCCTGGATGGCGCTGCCGATGCCCTGCCCTCGCATGTCCTCGTGCACGCAGACGGAGTGCTCGAACGCGAAGCGGGCGACCACGCCCGGCCGGATCGCGAACTCCCGGACGTGCAGCGGGATCTCGCCCACCACCTCGCCCGCGCGGATCGCCACCCCGGCAGTGACGTCCTCGCGGCTCATCCACCGCCGCATCTCCTCCAGCGGCACCGGCGGGAAGACCGCATCGTGCAGGACGTGGAAGCTCTCGATGTCCCCGTCGCGGTACTCGCGGACCTCGATGTCGGCTGTCATGGGGCCTCCGATGCGTCCCCGGGTGATCGACTCGGCGGACCATAGTTCACCCGGTTGCCGCGGATTCCTCGTGCCTGCCGCTTGCACCGGCAGGTGCTGGCGCCTGGGCATTCTGGCACAGCTCTTGCGCTGCTCGCGGTGCAGGTGTATCATGCGCGCGATTGTGGAGATGATCGCGGGAGTTCCCGTGTCGGTATAGCGAACGGTAGGCATGACCACTGAGCCGTCACCCCAGAGCGGAGAGTCCGACGAACCCCCTGACCCCCACTGGCAGCGGACGGTCTATGCTGTCTGGTTCGCCCACCTGCTGAGCGCCGTGGGCTTCTCGTTCGTGATGCCCTTCCTGCCGTTCTTCGTGCGGGAGCTGGGGGTGACCGACGACCGCCTGGTGGCCGTGTGGGCCGGCGCGGCCATGACCGCGGCAGGGCTGAGCCTCACCATCTTCTCGCCCATCTGGGGGAGCCTGGCGGACCGCTACGGCCGCAAGCTGATGCTGGAGCGGGCGATGTTCGGCGGCGCGGTGATGATCGCGCTGATGGGCTTCGCGCAGACCGTGCCCCAGCTTGTGGTCCTCCGATTCATCCAGGGCGCCCTGACCGGCACTGGCGCGGCATGCAACACCCTCGTGGCGAGTGTGACGCCTCGGGACCGACTGGGCTTCACGATGGGCGTGATGCAGACCGCGCTTATCCTCGGGAACGCCCTGGGGCCATGGATCGGCGGGGCGGTCGCTGACGCCTATGGCTACCGAATCCCGTTCTTCGTCTGCGGCGCCATGTGGGCGCTGGCGGGGTTCGTGGTGGTGGTTGGGGCCCGGGAGAGCTTCGTGCCCCCTGAGCAGTGCGCCAGCGGGAACCACGGCCTCCGGCAGGTCTTCGGCGGCAAGGGCCTGGGAGCCCTGCTGCTGGTCTTCTTCCTGACCGCCTTCGCGGTCACGTTTGTGGGGCCGATCTTCCCGCTGTTCGTGGAGCGCATCGCCGACACCGCCAGGGCCGCGACGGTGACCGGCCAGCTCATGGGGCTGGGCGGGCTGGCGGCGGGGCTGAGCTGCCTGCTGGTGGGCCGGATCAGCGACCGCATTGGTCACCGCCGTGTGCTGATCGCCTCCACGGGTCTCTCGGCGCTCTTCAGCGCCCCCCACGCTATCGTCCAGGCGCTCTCGCAGCTCTTCGGGCTGCGCATCGGCTGGGGCCTGGTGGCGGGCGGTGGCCGACCGGCCATGAACGCTATGATCAGCGCCAGCGTCTCGGCCGACATGTACGGGCGGGCCTTCGGCGTCACCACAGCGGCGATGTGCCTGGGCTTCGCCCTTGGGCCGCTGGCGGGCGGCGTGATGGCGTCGTGGACGGGCATGCGCTGGCCCTTCGTGTTCATGGGCGCGGCGCAGCTCGTCAGCGCCATCCTCCTCGCGGTCTACGTGCGCCCGAGCGGCGCCGCGGAGCTGGCCGACAGACCCTCGGGAATTGCCGCCGAGTAGCGCTCCGAGCGCCAGACCCTCCTGGCGTGACGCAGGCTTCCAGGGCGCTGGCGCGGGGCTAAAGCCGGCCGCCGCCCGCAGATTCCATACTGGCAGGATGCGAGTTCCGGGCCTCGGTGGCGTCGGCGGGGGCGCCCGCGCCCCACTACTTAGCACCTGGGTTGCGGGCGCCCTCGCCCGCAACCGGCAATCTGAGGCCGCAGCCTACTCGCATGCCCAGCCTTGACGGTCCTCCCGGGAGGGCGTAATATGCCCATCGACATGTGGGCTGAGGCTTCCGGCGCAGTGTGGGGCGCGCCGGTGCGGAGGGGTACGGAGTGGTCTACCTCGACAACGCTGCAACCACGCGCGTCGCCCCGGAAGTCTTCGAGGCGATGACGCCGTTCTTGCAGGACGAGTACGGCAATCCCAGCAGCATCTACGCCCTGGCGGGGCGCGCCGCCGCGGCCGTGGAGGATGCACGGCGGACGCTCGCGGACTTCATCGGCGCCAGCCCCGAGGAGATCATCTTCACCGGCGGCGGCTCCGAGGCCGACAACCTGGCCATCAAGGGCACCATGCGCAAGTACGATGGCGGTCACCTGATCACCTCCGCCATCGAGCATCACGCCGTCCTGCACACCTGCAAGGCGCTTGAGGACCAGGGCTACGAGCTGACGGTCCTGCCGGTGGACGAGAGCGGTCTGGTGGACCCTGACGACGTGCGCGAGGCCATCCGTCCGGACACCCGGCTGATCTCCATCATGCACTCCAACAACGAGGTGGGCACCATCGAACCCATCTCGGAGATCGCCCAGATCGCGCGGGAGCATGAGGTGAGGATGCACACAGATGCCGTGCAGTCGCTGGGCAAGCTGCCTCTGCAGGTCGATGAGCTGGGCGTGGACATGACGGCGTTCTCGGCGCACAAGGTGCACGGGCCGAAGGGCGTGGGGGCCTTGTACATCCGGAAGGGCTTCCGGCCCGAGCCGCTGATCCACGGTGGGGGGCAGGAGCGGCGCCTGCGGGCCGGCACCGAGAACGTGGCCGGCATCGTGGGCTTCGGGAAGGCCGTGGAGCTGCTTGAGCGCCACGGGCAGGAGGCGGTGGATCGCATCCGAGAGCTGCGCGACCGGCTGATCCAGGGGGTCATGGATGTCGTGCCGGACACGATTCTCTCCGGGCACCCCGAGCAGCGCCTGCCCAACATCGCCAGCTTCCTGTTCCGCTACATCGAGGGCGAGGGTATCCTGCTGTCGCTGGACATGCACGACATCGCGGCCTCCAGCGGCTCGGCCTGCACATCTGGCTCGCTGGACCCCTCGCACGTGCTCATGGCCATGGGCTATCCGCACGAGATTGCCCACGGCTCGCTGCGCCTGAGCCTGAGCCGGTACACGACCGAAGAGGAGATAGAGACGGTGCTGGAGGTCCTGCCACCGATCATCCAGCGGCTCCGTGACATGTCACCGCTGTATCATCGCACGTGACCATCATCCACGAGGCTGTGGGTTCCATGACAGTGACGGACATCGAGCAGCGCGTTGCTGAGCTCAAGCAGATGCGCAACGCGGTTATCCTGGTGCACAACTACCAGATCCCGGAGGTCCAGGATCTGGGCGACTACCTGGGCGACTCCCTGGGGCTCTCCCAGGAGGCCGCCGAGACCGACGCCGACGTCATCGTGTTCTGTGGCGTGCATTTCATGGCCCAGACTGCCAAGCTGCTCTCGCCGGAGAAGACGGTGCTGATGCCCGATCCAGGTGCGGGCTGTCCGATGGCGGATATGATCACCCCCGAGCAGGTGCGGAAGTTCAAGGCCGAGCACGACGGCGCGCCGGTGGTGGCCTACGTCAACACCACCGCGGAGGTGAAGGCGGAGTCGGACATCTGCTGCACGTCATCCAACTCCATCCGCGTGGTGGAATCGCTGGACGCCGACCCGGTTCTGTTCATCCCGGACGCCCACCTCGCTGACTGGACGGACCGCAACGTCAGCAAGCAGGTCATCGCCTGGGGCGGCTACTGCCCCACACACGTGCGCATCAGCCCCGAAACGGTGCGGTACATGAAGCAGCAGCACCCTGATGCGGTGTTCATCGTGCATCCGGAGGCCCGGCGAGAGGTGGTGGACCTCGCCGACGAGGTGGCATCCACCGGCGGGATGGTGACCTTCGCCAGGGAGTCCGACGCCGACGAGATCATCGTGGGCACCGAGGAGGGGCTGGTCTACCGGCTCCGCAAGGAGAACCCGGACAAGACCTTCTATGTGGTGCCCCACACGGTGTGCCCCAACATGAAGAAGACCACCGCGGAGAAGTTGGTGGCCTTGCTGGAGGAGATGCAGTACGAGATCGACGTCGCTCCGGACATTGCCGAGCGCGCCCGCGAGGCTGTGGCCCGCATGATGGCGGTGAGCTGAGGTCGGCTGGAGAGGCCCGTGAGCACCGGTAGCTGGCGCAGAACTCTCATGCCCGGCGCCATCGGGGCCCTGGCCGGGCTGATGCTCGGCTGGGCGCTCCCGCGCGTGATGGGGCCGCCCATCATGGACTGGGCGCCCGCGCTGAGAGACAATCCCCGAGTCTCGGATGCAGTGATCGGCGCGGGATCGCTGCTGGTCAGCATCTCCGAGGCGCCGGCCGTCTACGTCAGCTCTCACGCCCCCGTCCCTCCGCTCTCGGACGCCGCCGTGGCAGCCATCGGCTGGACGCTCATTGGCCTGGTGGCCGGCGCCCTGGTGGCGGCGGTCCGAGCGGTCAGGAGAGAGCGCTCGCCGGGGAGCTTGGTGACATGCGGGGCGCTGGCCGGCCTGCTGCTGGGCTGGCTGGTCCCGGCCCTGTGCCAGGCCCTCGGCGCCTGCTTTATCCACTGCTGGATGCACGAGGGCCTGCTGGGGACGATGGCGCTGGTGGGGGGCGGTGCGCTCCGCGCCGTGGGGACGCTGGCCGAGCTGCCGTGGCGGATGGTCGCCGGCGAGGCCCTGACGGCGCCGCCGGCAGCGATGGCCGTCTCCGCGGCGGCCTGGACGGCGGTGGGATCGGCGGCAGCCGGGGCCATTCACCTCGCCCGGACGCGGCGGCGCGAAATGGGGAAGCAGGATGAACCTGCGACGCTGAGCGAGGCCACAGCGGGCACTGATGGGGCCTGAGCAACGGCCTGGCCGGAACGGAGGCCGGCCTCCCGGAGACCGCAAGCGGTCTCGATGGCACGGCAAACGGCGCCGCTCCGTGGCACGCACACTCCTGTGCGTGCGCCGTCTGTCCTTGTCGGTGAGATCGCTTGCGATCTCCGGAAGCCCGACCTTCGCGAAGGATGGAGCCCAAGACAACGGCCGGCGGCGGATGGGTTGTGGCCCAGTGCGCGCTGCGCTTCGCCGTGGATACGGAGCGGCGGCTGAAGGTGAAGCTGCGGGAGCGGAGAAAGCTGCTCCACCCTTCACGGGTTGCGTCCCCAATGCAGGTCAGACCTCAGAGGCCGGCTGACAGGAGATGGAGATGGACACGATCAGGGCGGCGGTGATCGGCTGCGGCGCGTTCGCACGCACGCAGCACTTCCCGAACATCGAGCGATCTGACGCGATCGAGCTCGTCGCGGGATGCTCCCGCAGCGAGGAGAACCGTGCGTGGGTGGAGGAGCACTACTCGCCGCGCTACACCACGCCCGACGCCGAAGCGGTCTTCGCTGACGCTGACGTGGACCTGGTTATCCTCTCGGTGCCTCACAGCGTGCACTTCGAGCTGATGCTGGGGGCCATCGAGGCCGGCAAGCACGTCCTGGCCGAGAAGCCGATGACGATGACCCAGGAGGAGTCCTACCGCGTGGTAAAGGCGGTGAAGGACGCTGGGGTCAAGCTGTGCGTGGACTACAACCGGCGGTTCGCGCCCTCCATAGTTTACATGCGCGAGGCGTATCGAGCGCATCGGGCGGATCCCTCGGTGGGGGCGGGTCAGTTCGTGGAGGCGGCGGACCGCCCCCGGCTGCCCGAAGAGGACGCCACGATGCTGATGATCCGCATCAACGACGAGTCCAGCACCTACCGGCCGGTACACATCGACTGGCTCACGGGCGGCGGGCAGGTCATCGGCGAGACCTGCCACTGGCTTGATCTGGCCTGCTGGCTGCTGGATGAGGAGCCCACGCGGGTCTTCGCCACCGGCTCCAGCCGGCTGAATCACATAGTCACGCTGGACTTTTCCAGCGGCGCTCACGCCTGCATCTGGTTCTCGGTTACCGGCACCTTTCGATACCCCAAGGAGCTGTATGAGCTGACCGACCACAACGCTCTCTTCCGCAACCTGTGCTTCGTGGAGACGCAGGTCTTCGGGCGCGGAGAGCCTGAGGTGAGGCAGTTCGACCTGCAGTACGACGAGCTGCCCGAGGTCGGCGTCGAGGGCGGGCTGGAGGGCTACGTGGCGAAGCTCAACGTGCGGGCCCGAGCGCACGCTGACAGCGGTGGCGCGCAGTGGCCGAACCTCAGCCCGGACAAGGGCCACTTCCAGCTCTTGGAGGCCTTCGCGAGGGCCATCGGTGAGGACGGACCGTCGCCGATCGACGAGCGGTCCGGGGCTCGGGCCACCTATCTGAGCCTGAGGGCCATCGAGTCCATCAGGCTGGGGCGGCCGGTGCCGGTTCGGGCGGAGGACATGTGTTTCTTCGTGGACTGACCGGCGGACGTCAGCCTCCGCTGCGGGGCAGACAGTCCGGGGAGTCACCGAAATCTTAATCTGGGAGCATCCGGCGGAGATACATCAGGCTTGACGCGGCGGGCAAGCTTCGGGTACATTCATACTTGCGTTCCCGTATGCGTGCGCCGGCTGTTCATGCCATGGTATGCAGGTGACCGCAGTGCGCTCGGCAATACTTGACCGCTTCGTACAGAAGGTCGCCCAGATCATCCAGACGGATGGTGCCGCCTGCTTCTCGCTGGGGGTGGCCGATAACCGGCTGCACCCCCAAGCGGTGGTGAGCCGGCGCGATGGGATAACCAGCGACTCGTTGGGGCATGTGGACATCGACACCCCCAGCGCCTTCTCGGCGGCGGTGAGCGATGCGCTCTCCCAGAAGGGCCCTGTGGTGCTCACCGAACGCACGCGGATCGACGAGGTCACCGTCGATCCGCCCGTGCTGGTGCTGCCCATCATCTGGGAACGGGAGCCCCTGGAGGCCGAGGAGGAGCCCGTCCAGCGCACCGTGGGTGTGCTCACGCTGTGGGCCAAGCGCGGGGAACGCTACGACGAGGACGACTACAAGCTGGTGGAGACGCTCTCGGGGCAGGCCGCGGCGCTGTTGGTCGAGGAGCAGCTTGACGAGTTCGACGACATCCAGGCCGCCTTCGCTACCGTGCCTGTCGGGCTGATGCTTGTGGGGCCCTCAAGAGAGGTCCTTGTGGCAAACGCGGCCGCGATGCAGGTGGTGGGGCTAGACCCACTTCAGGGCCGGCGCCTTGAGGCCATTGACTACCGGCAGCAGCTCGCCGAGCTGGTGGCGGAGGTCAGGCACAGCGCTGAGGGCAACGCTGCCACGGCCTTCGTCGGGCGCGACAACGAGAGCTACTCGGCCAGCGCTCAGCGAACGCAGGAAGATCAGATCATCGTGGCCTTCACCCAGTCACCCTTCAGCACTGCGGCTGAGGAACTGACGGGCCAGGTGGCCCACGAGTTGCGCACCCCGCTGACGGTCATCCAGGGGAATCTGCAGACCATCGAGGCCATGACCGAGGGCGGCGTTCACCCCGAGGATCAGGAGATCATTGACGAGTTCATCGGCACCGCCCTCATCCAGTCGGCGCGCATGTTCCGCCTGATCGCCGAGACCCTCAACATCTCCCGCATCCACGCCGGCAAGGAGCTGGAGCTGGATGTCGAGGAGTTCGACCTCGTCGAGGCCCTCAACCAGATCCTCGAGGAGTTGGCGGATTACCTCATGGGTCATGAGCTGGACGTGGAGGCCCCCGAGGAGCTCATGATGGAGGGTGACCGCGGAAAAATCACCTCGATTCTGGACAACTACCTTAAGAATGCCGCCAAGTATTCCGACCCCGGCACAACCATTACGGTCCGGGTCCACGAGACCGATGACGACATGGTCGTCATGGAGGTCACGGACGAGGGCATCGGGATCCCTCCGGAGGCGGTCGAGAAGATCGGCAAGGAGGCCGGATTCCGCACCGACCTGTCCAAGAAGCAGGCCGGTGGTATCGGCCTGGGGATGGTCTATACCCGGCGCGTGACCGAGGCGCACGGGGGCCACATGGAGATCGAATCCGAGGTCGGCCAGGGGAGCACCTTCCGGTCCATCCTCCCCAAGCGCCAGTCGGAGGACTGAGCCGGTTCGCCAATCTCCGGTCATGAGCTGCGCCGTGAAGCCCACACGTCTCCCCTGCGGCGTCCGCGTGACGGTCTGTGCCCCGTGGCTCTCCTCCCCCTTCGTTTGCTGTTAGCCTGCAGCTTGTCGCCTGTGCTGACGCCATGGACATCATCCGCATTCACAACATGCGCTTCTACGGCTACCACGGGGTGGATGCGTCCGAGCGGGACCTCGGTGGCCGCTTCCACGTGGATGTGGAGCTGGGTCTGGACCTGCACTCTGCCGGCGTGAGCGACAGCGTGGCCGACACCGTTGACTATAAGGCTGTGTACGACCTCGTGGCGCGCGTTCAGGAGGAGAGTCGTTTCCGGCTCCTGGAGGCCTTCGCCCACCACATTGCCGAGGCGGTCCTCGCTGAGTTCCCCGTGGAGGAGGTCACGGTCCGGGTGCGGAAGATGAGCGCCCCGCTGGGCGGGCTCATCGACCACGCCGAGGTGGAGATCAGCCGGCGGCGGGAGTGAGTGTGAGTCTCGATCCTCACCGGCGGGCTGCGAACGCCGCACGGCTCAGAGCCGCCGGCACGTCCTGGCGCCGTCGGACTCCCCGGTTCGGCGTGTCCGCTTGCCGCCGAACGGCGCCTTGACAGCGCCTCTGGGCTATGTTAGTTTACCGTCAAACGTGCTGCACTCCTGCGTCGCGGGGATATGGCGATGGCCATCCACCAAGTCAGTCGCTGCCATCATTATTACCACGGGTCTGACCCGCGGCGGAGGGAGTCCTGCTAGCACTGCACGAGCCCAGGAGAGCCCAACGCCGCGGCGCCAACCCGCGGCGTTTTTTCTGTCAGGGGGCCGGCCGTCGGCGAGATCATCCATGAACGGGAGTCCACAGGCATGAGTCCGGCTTTCGATGACATGAGCATATTCACGGGCAACGGGAGTGTGCAGCTTTCGAGCGATGTGGCCGAGGCGCTGGGCACTCGGGTCTCGGAGGCCATCGTCTCGAAGTTCTCCAACGACGAGATCCGCATTCAGCTTCTGGAGAACGTGCGCGGGAAGGACGTCTTCATCTTCCAGTCCTTCCCCGACCAGGTCAGCGACCGGCTGGTGGAGCTGTGGCTGATGATCGACGCCGCCAAGCGGGCGTCGGCGGGCCGCATCACCGCCGTCGTCCCCTGGTATCCGTACTCCAAGCAGGAGCGCAAGTTCCGGGGCCGGGAGCCCATCTCCGCCCGGGTGGTGGCGGACCTGACTGTGGCCGCCGGCGCGGATCGCATCGTGACCATGGACCTGCACGAGGGCGCCATCCAGGGCTTCTTCGACATCCCCGTAGACCACCTGCCGCACCTGCCGGTGTTTCTCAACGTGTTCCGCAGAGAGGGCCTGACCGGCCCCAATACCATCATCGTGGCGCCCGACGCCGGGGCCGTGGATCGGGCCGATGAGATTGCACAGCGCCTGGGCTGCCACATTGCGGTTGTCTTCAAACGCCATCCAAACGAGGACGTGGAGGTGGCGCGGACCGTCGAGAGCGTCGGTGACCTCGACGGCATGCGCGCGCTGCTGGTGGATGACTTCATCTTCAGCGGCAGCACCATCGTCAACGCAGCCTCAGAGGTCATGGAGGCGGGCGCCACCGAGGTCAACGCGTGCGTGACGCACGCCATCATGTGTGGAGACGCCCCGGAGCTGATCGGCAAGTCCGACATCCGGACGCTCTACACCACCGACACCATCCCCACGCGCCCTGAGGCGCCTGACAACGTGACGGTGGTCTCCGTGGCGCCGCTGCTGGCGGAGGCGCTGCGCTGCATTCACGAGGACCGCTCCGTCAGCCGACTGCTCAGCGAGATCGTCAGCCAGAGCTCCGAGTGAGCTCCCGATAGCGCAGGAGGGACCGATCGTGGCCGAGGCAGACGAGCTGATCCGCGAGACCGTCAAGCGCATCGTGCCCTACTCCCCGGGCAAGTCCTCCGCGGAGGTCATGGCGGAGCTGGGCATCGAGAGGGTCACCAAGCTGGCGTCCAATGAGAACCCGCTCGGGCCCTCGCCGCTGGCTGTGCAGGCAATGCAGGATGCGGCCTCGGAGGTGCTCTCCTACCCCGACCCGCAGTGTGTGGAGCTGACGGAGGCGCTGGCGGAGATGCTGGACGTGGACCCGGACACCATCGTCGTGGGCCGCGGCTCGGACGAGATTCTGCACTACCTGGGGCTGGCCTTCGTCGATCCCGGCGACAACCTGGTCTTCTCCGACCCGGCCTTCGCCATCTACCCCTACACCGCCCGGCTGATGGCCGCCGAGGAGGTTGTGGTGCCTGCTCGGGACTTCCGACACGATCTCGATGCCATGGCCGAGGCGGTGACCGAGCGCACGAAGCTGGTGTTCATCTCCAACCCCTACAACCCGCTCGGCACCATCGTGACCGCCGATGAGGTTGCGGCCTTTATGGACCGCGTGCCGGACACCTGCATCGTGGTCTTCGATGAGGCCTACTTCGAGTACGTCGATGACCCGGCCTATCCGGACACACTGCAGCACGTGCGGGAGGGCGCCCGGTGCGCGGTGCTGCGCACCTTCTCGAAGGCCTTCGCCCTGGCCGGCCTGCGCATCGGCTACGGCATCGCGCCGGTGGACATCGCCAGCGCGCTCAAGCAGGTGCGGGAGCCCTTCAATGTCGCGTCGGTGGCCCAGACAGCGGCGCTGGCCAGCCTCCGCGACCCAGACCAGGTGCCCAGGAGCGTGGCGAACAACCGCGCCGGCAAGCAGTACCTCTACGGGCAGTTCGACAAGATGGGGCTCGAGTATATCCCGACGCAGGCGAACTTCATCTTCGTTGAGGTTGGCATGGACAGCGTGGCGTGCTTCGACGCCCTGATGCGCCACGGTGTGACGGTGCGCACCGGCGAGATCTTCGGCTTCCCGGAGTGGATCCGGGTGACCATCGGCACGCCGGAGCAGAACGAGACCTTCATCGCGGCGCTGCGCCAGGTGCTGGCGGAGCGCCCCGAGCAGTGACGAGGGGCAGTTGAGCGACCATGATCGTAGTCATGCGTCGAGACAGCACTGATGAGGACGTGGAGCAGGTCGTGAAGCGCCTGGCGGAGCGTGGCTACGGCCACCATATCTCCCGGGGCGAGGAGCGCACCATCATCGGCGCCATCGGCGCGCCGGACCACGAGAAGGAGGTCGTGGCGGGCCAGTTCTCGGTGCTGCCGGGCGTCGAGCGCGTGGTGCCGGTTCTCAAGCCCTACAAGCTCATCAGCCGGGAGCACAACCCGAGGCCCTCGTCGGTGATGCTCGGCGACAGGCGCATCGGGGCGGGACACCTGGGTGTGATCGCCGGGCCCTGCTCGGTGGAGAGCCGGGAGCAGGTCATGCAGACCGCCCGGGCCGTGGCGGAGGCCGGCGCCGCCGCGCTGCGCGGCGGCGCCTTCAAACCGCGGACGTCGCCCTACAGCTTCCAGGGGCTGGGCCCGGAGGGACTGGAGTTGCTGGCCGAGGCCCGGGAGGAGACCGGGCTGCCGGTGGTCACCGAGGTCATGGACGTGCGGCAGGTGGAGCGGGTGGCGGAGCTGGCCGACTGCCTGCAGATCGGTGCTCGGAACATGCAGAACTACGACCTGCTGAAGGAGGCCGGCCGCTCCGGGAGGCCGGTGATGCTCAAGCGCGGCTTCTCGTCCACCGTCGAGGAGTGGCTGAAGGCCTGCGAGTACATCGCCGCCGCGGGGACGCTGGACATCATCCTCTGCGAGCGCGGCATCCGCACCTTCGAGACGTCCACGCGCTTCACCCTGGACCTGGGGGGGATGGCGGCGGCGCGGCGGGAGACCTTCCTGCCCATCCTGGCTGACCCCAGCCACGCTGTGGGCGTCAGCTCCCTGGTGCCGCAGATGGCCCTGGCGGCGGTGGCGGCCGGCGCCGACGGGCTGCTCGTGGAGGTGCATCCGCGGCCGGATCAGGCTCTCAGCGATGGTCCGCAGTCCCTGACCCCGGCGGGGTTCGCGGATCTGATGAAGCAGATCCGGACGGTCGCGGAGGCGGTCGGGCGCGAGATATGAGGGAGGCGAGCCGATGGCCGTGGAGGGCACGCGCTTCAGCCGCACGGCTGTCATCGGCATCGGGCTGATCGGCGGCTCCTTTGCGCTGGCGGGTCGAGAGGCGGGGATCCTGCGCGAGGTCGTGGGCGTGGCGCGCTCAGCGGAGACGCTCCGGGAGGCCGTGGTTTGCGGGGCCGCGGATGCCACCACGCGTGATCCCGTCGAGGCGGTGCGCGAGGCCGAGATGGTGTTCATCGCCACCCCGGTGGCGGCCATCCCCGAGATCATCAACGCCATCGGACCTGCGGTGGCCGAGGGCTGCCTGGTGACGGACGCCGGCAGCACCAAGCGGCGGATCATGGAGGCCGCTCGCGGGCTGCCCGACGGCGTTGACTTCGTGGGCGGCCACCCCATGGCCGGCTCGGAGCGAGCCGGCATCGCCGCTGCTCGCGCTGACCTCTTCCGGGGCAGCGCCTGGCTGCTCACGCCGCAGCCAGGCGGCGAGGCGGCCCTCACACGCATGCGCGATATCGTCGAGGCCCTGGGGGCCCGGCCAGTGGTCGTTGACGCGGAGACGCACGACCGCATCGTCGCCCGCACCAGCCATCTGCCGCACCTGGTTGCGGCGGCTCTGTGCGGGGCGCTGGGCGATGCCGCCGAGGACCATGCCTTCGTGGGCGGCGGGCTGCGGGATACGACGCGCATCGCTGCCGGCCCGGTGGAGGTGTGGCGGGAGATCCTGCTGACGAACGCCGACGAGGTGCTGGCGGCGCTGGATGAGCTCCTTGAGGAGGCGGAGCGGTACCGGGAGGCGCTGCGCGCCGGGGATGAGGATGCGCTGACGGCGCTGCTGGCGGAGGCTCGCCGGCGGCGAGAGAGGATGGCTGAGACATGAGGCTGCGAGTGCGGCCTTGCGAGCGACTCTCAGGGTCAATACGGCCGCCAGGCGACAAGTCCATCTCTCACCGGGCGGCGATGCTCTCCTCCATTGCCACGGGCATCGCTCGCATCGAGGGCTTTCTCGAGTGCGATGACTGCCTGCGCACCGCCGAGGCCCTCCGGGCGATGGGCGTGCACATCGAGCCCATCGGCACCGAGACGCTGGAGGTCCACGGCGCAGGCCTCGACGGCCTTCAAGAGCCCGACCAGCCGCTGGAGATGGGCAACTCCGCCACCGGGATGCGGCTGATGATGGGGCTGGTGGCCGGCCGCCCCTTCGAGGTCACCTTGGCCGGCGATGAGTCTCTCTCCCAGCGGCCCATGGACCGCATCGCGAGGCCCCTGGAGCTGATGGGGGGGCGCGTGCAGGGCCGGGGAGAGCGATGCCTGCCGCCGGTCACCGTCCGGGGCGGCGACCTGGGTGGCATCGAGTATCACACGCCGATGGCCAGCGCGCAGGTCAAGTCAGCCATCCTGCTGGCGGGCCTGCAGGCGGTGGGCGAGACGAGAGTCATCGAGCCCGGGCCGTCGCGCGATCACACCGAGCGGATGCTCCGGGCCATGGGTGCCGACATCGAGGTCGAGGACCTGACCGTCACGCTGCGGCCGGGTCGGGAGCTGCAGGCGCAGTCGATGCAGGTGCCGGCGGACCTCTCCTCCACCGCCTTCGTTTTGGTGGCGGCGCTGCTCACGCAGGACAGTGAGGTGCTTGCCGAGGAGACCCTGCTCAATCCCAGGCGGACGGGGCTGCTGGAGGTCCTGGAGGCGATGGGTGCCGACCTTGAGGTCGGGGATCGGCAACAGGTGGCCTGTGAGCCGGTGGGCAACATCCTGGCGCGTTCGAGCCACCTGGCGGCCACTGAGGCGGGTGGCGAGCTGATCCCGCGGATGATCGACGAGGTGCCCGTCCTGGCGGTGGCCGCCACCCAGGCCGAGGGGACGACGGTCATCAGCGACGCCCAGGAGCTGCGCGTGAAGGAGAGCGATCGGCTCGCGGCGATGGCCGAGGTGCTGTCCGCCATGGCGGCCGATATCACCGAGCGAGAGGACGGCCTGGAGATTACCGGGCCGACGCCGCTGAGGGGGGCGACCGTGGACAGTCGGGGCGACCATCGGGTGGCCATGTCCGCGGCGGTGGCGGGGCTCGTCGCGGAGGGGGAGACGATCGTCGAGCGCGCGGAGTGCATCGCCACCTCGTTCCCCGGCTTCACTCGCGCGATGCAGGAGCTGGGGGCCGAGTGCGTCGAAGAGGAAGAGTAGATGATGGTCGAGCTGCGCGGCTGCACGAGGTAGTGGTCACTGTGCAAGTTCTGAGGTATTGACGACGAGTGCTGTCTGCGGGTCCGGTAGTTGTAAGGGTACGCAGGAGCTCGGTGGAGGGGCCGCCGGGCGTGCAACGCCCGGTGAGGCCTGTGAGCGAAGCGAACGGGCCGAAGCTTCCACCCCGGCCCAGGGCAGGTATCTGGCGAGGGGCCCAAACGGCGTGCAGGCGGGGGCGCCTGCACTACTTAACGCTGCCGACCGACTCACGGTCATCAGTCCTCTTCGCGTAGGTCGGGCATCCTGCCCGACCGGATCACGGATTAGACCAGCAGCGTAGTGGGAGAGGAAGGGCCGGGCGATGGGCGAGCAGGCCGGCTGCATGGTGGCGATTGATGGCCCCGCCGGCGCGGGGAAGAGCACCGTGGCCCGCGCGGTGGCCAAGCGCGCCGGCTACACCTACATTGACACCGGCGCCATGTACCGCGCGGTGGCGCTGATGGCCATGCGCCGGAGCCTCGACGCGGAACGGGACGCCGACGCCATTGGCGAACTGGCCGGCGGGCTGCGCTTCGAGTTCCGCGCGGTCGGTGATGGGCAGCATCTGTTCGTCAATGGTGAGGACGTGGAGCGCGCTGTCCGCACCCCGGAGGTCGGCAACCTGTCCTCGCCCGTGTCAGCCATTCCACAGGTGCGGGAGCACCTGGTGGAGGCGCAGCGGCGCATGGCGAGTCGCCGGCCGGTGGTGATGGAGGGCCGGGACATCGGCACGGTGGTCTTTCCGGATGCGCTGCTGAAGGTCTTCATCACGGCCTCAGCCGAGGAGCGCGCCCGGCGTCGATACGAGGAGCTGCGGGAGCGCGGCGAGGACGTGAGCTTCCAGGAGGTGCTCGAGGACCAACGAGAGCGCGACGAGCGCGACAGCAACAGAGCCGTCGCCCCTCTGTGCAGGGCCGAGGACGCCGTGGAGATCGACACCGATCCGCTGAGCGTGGAGCAGGTCGTTGACCGCGTGATGGAGCTGCTGGACGGGCGGCTGGAGGAGCGCGATGAACAGGACCCCTGAGCCGCCGCGGAGCTGGACGTGGCCGCACTACCGCTTCGTGCAGTGGACACTGCCGCGGATGCTGCGGCTGCTGGGGGGGTGGAGGGTGACGGGGCATGAGAACGTCCCCGAGGACCATGGGGCGGTCATCGCCTCCAATCACCTCAGCTTCCTCGATCCTCCGGTCGTGGGCTCGGCGCTGAGGCGTCGGACCTACTACTTCGCCAAGAGCGAGCTGTTCGTACCCGTCTTCGGCTGGATCATCCGCAAGTGCTACGCCTTCCCGGTGCAGCGGGGGTCGGCCGACACGCGGGCGCTCAAGGAAGCCGTCAGGCTCCTGAGGTCCGGCGAGCTGCTGACGATGTTCCCGGAGGGCACGCGGAGCCGGGACGAGCGGGTGGGCGAGTTCGACCTCGGCGCCGCTCTGGCCGCGTCCCGCGCGGAGGTGCCCATCATCCCCTGCGCGCTGACGGGGACGAACGACGTGCTGCCCATCGGCTCCAGGTGGTTCCACCGCGGGAAGGTCGCCGTGAGCTTCGGTGAGCCCATCGACAGCCTGCAGTTCGGCCCCAAGCCCGGTAAGCAGGATCTGCAGCGGATCACCCGGCAGATCGAGGACGCCATCCGGGAGCTGAAGGCTGAGCAGGAGAGGCGTGCCGCCTCCGCCCGCAAGGCCGACCGGGAGCCGGCGGAGGTGTGACGGGCGGGTGCAACGGACATTGCGAGCGAGGGAAAGGGAGGATGCGCAGATGCTCGATGCGATCAGGAAGCGCTGCAGCGTGCGATCGTACACTGACGAGGCGGTGTCCGAGGATGACCTGGAGGAGATCCTGGCGGCCGCGCTCTCGGCGCCGACCGCCAACAACGTGCGGCCGTGGCACATCGTGGTGGTGACCGACAACGAGAGGCGGGCCAGGCTCTCGCAGGTGCATCGGTGGGCTGGCTTCTGCGCCCAGTCGCCGGTGGTGCTGGTCTTCTGCGCCGATGGCAGGCGGCAGCCGCACTGGTGGATCGAGGACGCAAGCGCGGCGGTTGAGAACGCGCTGATTCAGGCCGCAGCCCTGGACCTGGGCACGTGCTGGATCGGCATCCGCGGCTCTGAGGCCCCAGAGGGCCCCGGCTTCGAGCGCGAGGAGATGGTTCGCGAGCTCCTCGGCATCCCCGAGCACATTCGAGTTCTGGGGCTGGTGAGTCTGGGGCATCCGCGGGGTGAATCCAAGCCGAAGCCCGCGGGGCCCCTGGACGCCGTGCACCGCGAGAGCTGGTAGACGAGCGTCCGAGAACTGACTGCCGATGTGAGGTGGCATCATGACCAGCAAGGGCGGACCCTACGTGCTGGGCATCGACTGCGGCACCCAGAGTCTGCGTGCCGCGCTGTTCGACCTCAGAGGCAACATGCTCGCCTCCGACACCCATCCCTTCCCGATCGATTACCCGGAGGTGGGGTGGGCGGAGCAGAAGCCGCACCACTGGTGGCAGGCGGTGCGGGTGACGGTGCCGGATGTGCTCAAGATGGCGGGCGTGAGCCCAAAGCAGGTCAAGGGTGTGAGCGTTGACGGCACCGCCTGCACCGTCGTGGCGTGCGATGAGGACGGCGTGGCCCTGCGGCCGGCGATCCTGTGGATGGACCAGCGGGCCCACGAGGAGGCCGCGGAGGTCACCGCCACCGAGGCCCCGGTGCTGAAGTACGCTGGAGGCCCGGAGTCCCCGGAGTGGATGATCCCCAAGGCCATGTGGCTGAAGCGCAACGAGCCGGAGGTCTACGAGCAGGCGGTGGTCATCTGTGAGGGCACGGACTGGCTGATGCACAACCTGTGCGGGGAGTGGACCGCCTCGCTCAACTGCGCCACCTGCAAGTGGAACTACGCCACCCCGGAGGGCGGCTGGCCGGACGAGCTGCTGCAGGCCGTGGAGATGACGGAGTTGCGGGAGAAGTGGCCGTCGGAGGTCCTGCCCATGGGACAGAGGGCTGGGGAGATCACCATGCGGGCGGCCGAGGAGATCGGCCTGGTGCCCGGCACCCCCGTGGCCCAGGGCGGGATCGACGCCTACGCCGCCATGCTGGGCCTGGACGTGGTGGAGCCCGGCCGGATGGCTCTGGTCATGGGCTCCTCCACCTGCCACATGGCGCTGTGCCGGGAGGCGCGCTTCGGCAGCAGCGTCTGGGGGCCCTTCCCGGACGCGCTCATCGAGGGCACCTGGGTCCTGGAGGGCGGGCAGACGGCAACGGGCAGCATCGTGAAGTGGTTCGCCGGCAACTTCGCCTGCCGCGAGCAGCTCGATGCAGAGAAGCGCGGGCGCAGCCAGTACGACGTGCTCGACGAGCTGGCCGCGGAGGTGGAGCCGGGCTCGGAGGGCCTGGTGCTGCTGGACTACTGGCAGGGGAATCGCACGCCGCTGCGCGATCCGCTGGCCCGCGGGTGCATCTACGGGCTGAGCCTCCGCCACGGCGTGGGGCACATCATGCGGGCCATCTACGAGGGCACGGCCATGGGCACCCGGCACATCCTGGAGGACCTGGCCGGGGCCGGCTACGAGGCGGAGGGCATCTACGCCTGCGGCGGCGGCACGCGCAGCCAGCTCTGGCTGCAGGTCCACGCCGACGTTTGCCAGGTGCCCATCTACCTCACCGAGCAGCCGGAGGCCACGGCGCTGGGGACCGGCGTATGCGCTGCGGTGGGGGCCGGGCTGTTCGACGACCTGGTGCAGGCCTCTGAGCAGATGGTTACCATTACCCGCGAGATCGAGCCCAATGACCTGTGGGCGGACACCTACGACACCCTGTTCGAGCGCTACGTGGAGACGTATCCGCGGCTGAAGGATTTGATGCACAAGGTGGCCGAGGAGGCCGAGAAGCGCTGACGCGCGCGGGAGTGAGATCGTGACCGAGGGCGTGCGGGGGAAACGGCGAGGCAGCGAACGGGCATCTGACGTGGCCGACGCCATGCGCGCGGCCGCCCGCTCGGAGGTGCCTGGCGCCCTCAAGGGTCTCATCAGCGGCTACCATCCCATCGATATCGCCTTCGCGATGGGGGAGCTGAGCTCCGACGAGCGGGCCCAGGTCTTCGAGCTGCTGGACTCGGAGGCGTCGGGCGTGGTGCTCGAGGAGGTGGATGACGAGATCACCGCCGACCTCGCGGTGTCCACCGATGAGTCCGAGCTGGCGGAGATCATCGACGCCATGCCCCCGGACTCGGGGGCTGATGCCATGGGCGTGCTCCCCGAGGATGTCAAGCATCGCATCCTCAACCGCATCCCACCCGACGAGGCCAAAGAGCTGGCGGCGCTGCTGGACTACGGACACGAGAGCGCCGGCGGGCTCATGACCACGGAGGTCATGGTCTCTCCACCGGACATCACCGCTCAGGGCCTCCTCCAGCATATCAGGCGCACCAACGTCACGCCCGAGGAGGCCCTCCGGGTCTACGTGGTGGATGACCATCGCCGCCTGCTGGGAGCGGCGGATCTGGTCTCCATCATCAACGCTCGCGACGATCAGCCGCTGTCGAAGATCATGAACCCCGAGCCGGTGCGCGTCCACCATGACGCCGACCAGGAGGAGGTCGTCAGGCTGGTTGACAAGTACGACCTCATCGCCATCCCGGTCGTGGACGAGGCCGACCGGCTCCTTGGCGCCGTCAGCGTGGACGACGTCATCGACGCCCTGCAGCAGGAGGTGACTGAGGATATGGCGTCCGTCGCTGGCGCCACGCCCGACGATCTGCTGAGCAGATCGCCGTGGCGGGCCGCGCGCAGCCGCGTCCCGTGGCTGCTGGTTGCCCTTGGCGTGAGCCTCCTTTCGGCGGCGGTCATCCGCCTGTTCGAGGGCACACTTGAGCAGGCCGTCATGCTGGCTGCATTCATCCCGGTCATCACCGCCATGAGCGGCAACTCGGGGCTGCAGTCGTCCATGGTGGCAGTGCGCTCGATGGCCCTCGGACTGATTGACGACAGGAGTCTTGGCGGTCTCCTCATCCGACAGATCCCCGTTGCTCTACTCGTCGCCCTCATCTGCGGTATGATCGCCTACGGGGCGGGTGCTCTGCTGCTCGGCCAGGCCGGATACGGTCTCATCGTCGGCGCCGGCATGTTCTGTGCCATCCTCAGCGGCACCCTGGTGGGCGGTCTGATCCCGGTGGTGTTCCGGCGCATCGGGATGGATGAGGCCCTGGCATCGGGGCCGTTTGTCACCACAATGAACGATGCCTTGTCCCTGCTGATCTACTTCGGCATCGCCACCGGCCTGCTGCGCGTGCTCGGCCTCTGACGGCAATGCACTCGACTGAGATGGCGCAAGGAGGGTACAGACATGCCGGAGCTTCCGGAGCTTGAGGTTCTGAGGCGTCAGGCGAGCAAGGAGCTCCCCGGGCGCACGATCGCTGAGGTGATCGTCAACCAGCCCAAGGCCATCAACGTCTCGCGGCCCGAGTACGCTGAGCGGGTCGAGGGGCGCGGCATCGAGGGCGTGGAGCGCAAGGGCAAGTATCTCGCGTTGCACCTGGATGGGCAGGAGTCGCTACTGGTGCACTTCGCCATGGGCGGCAGCCTCGTCCTTAGCGACACCGGGGAGCACGATCCCCAGCACACGCCCTTCGTCTTCCGCTTCGAGGACGGCCAGTTCATGCACGCGCAGCGCTGGCAGCTTGGCAGCATCAAGGTCTACGATAGCAGCTTCGTGCACCAGCCCAACGGACCGCTGGGGCAGCTCGGGCCTGACGCGTGGGATGACATCGACTCCGGCCAGCAGCTCATGGATGTCATCGGTGGCAGCCGTGCGGGGATCAAGCCGCGGCTGATGGACCAGGAGGTCATATCCGGGATCGGCAACGCATACTCCGACGAGATTCTCTTCGCGGCCCGCCTGCATCCGAAGACAGCCACCAGTGAGCTGGCCGACGAGGACTTCGACACCATTTACCACGCCATCCGCGATGTCTTCGAGGCCGCGATCCAGGCCGGTGGCGAGGGCTTCGTGGACCTCTACGGGAATGAGGGCACCGCGCAGGAGGACTTCGCAGTGCACGGCAGAGGTGGCGAGGAGTGCCCCGGCTGCGGCGGTGAGGTGGAGGAGATCAAGGTCTCTGGCCGCACTGGCTACTTCTGCCCGACCTGTCAGGGGAAGCGATAGGGACTGACCAGACGGCAGGTACAGCGCGCTGGGGCAGGACACTGAGGCAGTAGCAGCGAACAGATCGGTAGATGGCGGCACTGAAGTCGATGGACCGGAGGCCGAACACTCGGGACCATGAAAGTAGCAGCCGGAGCCGTGGTGATGAGACATGAAGAATGGAGACTGTGCTATGCAGGAGGTAACAGAAATACAGGTTGTTGGCGAAATGAACCAGCCGATTGTCTACGCGAACTTCGCAAAGGTCCAGCTTACTCCCTATGAGGGGATGATCACCTTTGCACGCATTGACCCCGCAACCGCCTTTGCTGAGTCCGGGGCCGAGATGGCGGACACCGTCGATGCCCCCGCAGTCGCCCGCCTAGCTCTGCCGCACTCGGTGATGCAGGGACTACACAAGGCGCTCGGCGAGCAGTTGAGTAAGCTCAGTGAACTGTCGGAGGGCAATTCCCCCGCGGGAGGGGATGAGCCTTGATAGAGGAATCGCAGTGGGAAACGGAGGACACCTTCGCCAGTCTGCCGCGAGTCACTCCGAGTGTCACCGCCCCGCCCCACAGCGGCACCGCAACGGCAGCCATCGATATCAGCAGCCCGGTAGTGCGTATCAGCACGCAGGTCACAACGGGAGAGGGACCATTCAGACTGCCAGCCTCAAGCCCGCTTGGAAGTGCTGTGCGGCGACGCGGCCCTGGCCGGATCGCTGTGGACGTTGACCGCCTCATAGCGATCTATAGGGCAAGCACGCCGACGGAAAAGCAGCAGCGTGACATCGGCAACTCGGGTTGCATTCAGACCGACTTTGCAGGCGACCAAGAGGAGTACGAGGATGGGCGCTACGAGTAGCGACGAGGGAGAGATAGAGCTCCCTCAGCGCCTCTATCTCGATACGCAGTTCTGCGTCGCCTACCATTGGCGCGGTGACCGCGACCACCCTGCGGCAAGCAGGTTCGCGCTTGTGCTCAAGCAGCTCGCCGAAGCCAATGCCATCAACTGCTATGTTTCTGCTCTTGTCCTGGACGAGCTGGCATGGAAGCTCGGCGGCATCATCTACGATCGGGACAACGGACGTGGAAGCTGGCAGTCCGCTCCCTCAAAGAAGAACGCCTTCCGGACGGTAAAGGACGAAGTGGCCGGCAGGACCGAGGACTTCCTCTACGAGCCGTGGCTCCGCGCACTCGGTATCCCGGATACCGCCTACTACGCGATCCCGACACTGATGCGTCGCTACAGCCTATGCTCGGCCGATCTGTGCCACCTCGCGTGGGCGACGACTGCGGGATGTGGCATCATAACAAACGACGCGGATTTCCACCGTCTTCGCAACCCGTCGGTGCACGTTGTTGGCTACTGAGCACAACACTCTCCGGTAGCGCTCTCTCCGGCTGCTCAGGCCTGGATCATAGCTCCTCGTGGACGACCACCCGGCAGGGGGCGGCGCAGGACTCGACGACCTTCAGCGGCAGCGCGGTCAGCTTCACCCGGTCGGCCCTCACCTCGCCCAGATTCACCAGTGGCGCCAGCAGCAGCACGCCCTGGTCGAAGAACTCCCCGAAGAACCCCTGCGGGTCGTCCCAGGAGTCGAACCGTGGCATGTCTCCCGCCATGATGAAGGGGTCGCGATCCAGGATCCAGCGCATGGCGTCGTAGGAGAACCATGGGCAGCTTGACACGAAGTCGGGGCGGTTCCAGTGGCTTTCCCACCCCGTCGCGACGATCACGGCGTCGCCCGCATGCACCTCCACCCCGCAGCCCTCCAGCTCCTCGGGCTCGATGCGGTGGTCAGCCTCGGCCGGCACGCGCAGGATCGCCGCGTCACGCATGATGAGGTCCTGGACCGGGATCTCGATGAGCTGGGGGCCGTCGCGGTCCACGTGCAGCGAGGTCTCCAGATAGGTGCCGGTCTGGGCGCCGAGCTCGAAGCGCCAGGAGTAGGTGGGGTACTCGATGAAGTCCGGCTGCTCGATCTCCTCGACGAGCACGTCGGGGTAGGGGGGACCGTAGGTCCACATGCCCGTCGAGATGGGCCCCGTCACGTCAATCACGCGCATCAGGGCAGCTCCCTTCACTCCAGCGGCACCGGCACGCGCCGGCCCTCCTGGGCCGAGACGTAGGCGGCGTAGATGACGGCCACGACATCCCGTGCCAGCAGCCAGCCCGAGAGCGGCTCGGCGTCGTGGGCCACGCACTCGGCGAAGTTCTGCATCTCGTGCGGATAGCCGGAGGCCCAGTGCTCGTCGGGGGCTGCGAAGTTCCAGCCGGCGCGGGTCGAGATCTTCTCGGCGATGTACTCCTCGTCGAAGGCCTCCCTGTGGGGGCCGTAGACCACGCACTGATCGTTGGGGTTAAGGTTGCACTCGATGCGCCCCTGAGAGCAGAAGAGCTTCACGTAGTTGTAGATGCCGCCCAGCACCACGTCGGAGCTGGTGACCTCGGCAACCGACCCGTCCTCAAAGGTGATGAGCACTGCCCCCCAGTCCTCGCAGTCGGCGAGGTCACCGGTGAGGAACCTCCGCTCCTCCTGCTTGAAGGCCTCCATCTCCATCAGGCGGGCGACGTCGGCCACCACGGACTTGGGGCGGATGGGCTCGCCGTCGCGGGCCATGCCCTCAACCTGCTTGAGGTAGAGCACCCCGCCGACGGGATGCGAGCCGGTGCGCAGCAGCGCTCCCCCGCCGGCCAGCCTCCAGTACTTGGAGTAGCTGGCATGGGAGCCGCTGTGGGACTCCTCAGCCGCCATGCGCATGATGGTGCCGCTGCCGCCCTCGATGAGGCGCCGGGCCTTCTGGATGGCCGGCGCGTAGACCCAGTTCTCGGCGTACATCAGCCGAATGCCGGAGTGCTCCAGCTCCATCTCGATGTAGCGGCACTGGTCCAGGACCCACTCCATCATCCGGCTCCTGGAGACCGTGGCGCCGATCAGCTCGTCCTCGTTCTGCCCCAGCTCGCCCGTGTAGCCGGTGAGCGGCTTCTCGACGATGACATCCTTGCCCGCGTGCGCCGCCTGCACGATGTACTCCGCGTGCACGTAGGTGGGCACACACAGGTCCACGACGTCGATCTCCTCCTCGTCGAGCATCTCCGAGAGGTTGCGGTAGACCGCCGGGATGCCGTGTCTCTCGGCAAAGCGGGTGCGGCTCCTCTCTTGCTGCGAGGTGACGGCGACGACGCGGGCATCGATGCCCGACACGCGCTGGAAGGCCAGTGCGTGGAAGTCGGCGGCGAAGCCAGCGCCTACCATTCCGACCCTGATGTGGTCCATCGTCTCCGCTCTCCTCATCTCGCTGTCAGCGGGCCGGCTCGATCCGATAGGTGTGGCAGCACTGCGTCCGCAGCGCCTGGCCGGTCTCGATGGTGCGCCCGGCCGTGACGTCGGTGACCTCTGCGGCCTCAGGCAGAGGGTAGTCGAACTCACCGTAGGCGAACAGGGCCCTGGCCGTGTCGCCGGGCTTCGTCCACTCCACGCCCACGTCCTCCCAGGGGTCATCGGCGGCGGCAATCAGCCTCCGGCGCACCATCAGGCCCTGCACCGCTGCCCAGTCCAGGTTCGCCTGCCGCACCTGCTGGCGAAGCTGAGGGAACTGATCGAGCGCCTTGTACTCGTATGTCCACAGCACGTAGCGCACGGGCACCATGGGGAAGGACCTGTTGGCGATGGAGCGATAGTAGTAGTTAATCTCGGCCGGGCGTACCATGTTGATGTAGGGCGCCGAGTTGTAGTCAACCGGCCCGCCCTTCCAGTAGTAGCCCGAGGTCCGGGCATCCTGTCCCGCCGGGCCCTCGCCCTCGAGCTGGACGGTGGTGATGCCCGCCCCCTGCGTGTGGGCCACCATCTCGAAGGCTCGGCGGGTCTGGAAGAGGCGCGTCCCGTCCTCTCGCACCTGCACGCGGGTGGCGGCCAGGTTGAAGGTGTCGAACCACGCGGAGTCGATGCCAGTCTGCTCGTGGAGCCGGCGGTAGTGCGCGATGGCGTAGTCGTAGTAGCCGCTGTGCAGATCTGTGGAGCCGCCCAGCCGCGGCTCCTGGCCCTCTGGCAGCTTAAGGTGCCAGTCGGGATGCTCCTGGTAGACCGGCGAGTCGGTCACGATCTTGTTCGCCGGCGCCCAGGTGTAGATGCTGATGTCGCGCTCGCCCGCCGCCCCGGCCAGCTCTGCCAGCGCCTCCATCCCGCCAAGCAGCTCGGCAGGCACCAGACTCCAGACGCCGGCGTTGGTGATGGGGCGGTTGCGCTGGGCCGTGTTGCGCGACTCGAAGGTGCACATCCACATCCCGCGGAAGCCCAGATCCTCGACCAGTTCGAGGTCCGGCGGAATCCGGTCGCGGAAGCTCTCGTCCCGCCGCTGTGGTGCCTTGCAGACGGGGCGGTAGACCGGGTCCTGGATGCCGAACTCGTCGCGCACGCGCCGCTCCAGGTGGTCGTAGATGCGCGTGTACGCATCCACGCGCGCCAGCCCGTCGGGGACGGAGCGGGCGCGGAACATCACGCGGCGGAAGGGCGTCGTCGCCTCCCGGCGCAGCTCTTGCTGGACGTCGTCGAAGGTCAGCAGCAGCGGGCTGCCCGCCCGCCGCTCGACCCACGAGATCGCCGGGCAGACGCTCTCCCACACATCGTAGAGCATGCCCTGTCCCGAGGCCTGGAAGCGGAACCAGGGGGTGGTGGCGAAGGTCCACGTTGGAGTGGAACGCCAGGGGCCGGTCATCCGCCCCAGCGGACCGGGCTGCATGAACGCGCCCTCGATGTCGCCGCCGATCTCCCACGAGCCCAGGTCCCGGATCAGCTCGATGCGCGCGTCCGGGGATATGACCTCATAGCGCCACGCCAGCCCCACCCAGCGCTCGCCGCCGATGGTCTCGGTGCGCGGCTCGATCCGCCACGTCAGCTCGTCGGGGCCGCCGTCATCGCGGAGCAGCCGGCAGCGCAGCACGACCGCCTCGCCGTCCTGCTCGACGCCCGTCAGCTCGCAGCCGGTGTGGGGGCCGGCGTCCTGCAGCTTCACGACGGGATGGGCCGCCAGCTCCGGCGATCGGAGCGTGACTCCCTCCGCCTTCACGTCCGTCAGTCCGATCAGCCGGCCGCCGTCCGCCTCAAGGCGAAGGGCCACGCCATTGCCGAACGCGACGTCGAGCCCGCGACCGGCCTCCGTGACCGTGGTCTCCCCGAGGGCCGGCGCGAGGGCCGCCGCCGTGAGCAGTGCCGCTGCCACGAGCGTCCTCACAACTCATCGCGCCTCCTCTTGAAGTAGGGGAAGGGCCGGATCTCCTTCACTGACATGTCGTCACACCACAGGGCCGTGGGAGCCGCCCACTCGCGGATCCAGAACTCGATGCGCCCCTGCTCCACGAACTCCGGGACGGCCACCAGCCCCTCCCATCGCTGCCACCCGAAGGAGCCGGTAGCGTGTGTCTCGTGCTCCGGGTTGTGCAGGAGGGGATGGATCCACCGCTCGACGGGCTCCTCCTGGTGGGGATAGACGTAGGTGGCGATGAACTTGATGTGCAGTCGCAGGATATCCCGGGCCCTGACCCAGCAGCGCACCCGATAGAGGTGATACTCCTTCACCGGGAAGTCCTCGGTGCGGAAGGCCACCGCCCAGTGCCCGGCGCCCACCGCCCGCCGGTCATCCCATGCGCCGAAGTCCCACCAGCGATCCCTGCCGATGGCCGGGAAGGTGGGCGTGGGGGTGGAGTACACGATGGAGCGCTCGCCGCTGTGGGCGATCTCGGAGAGGCCCACCTGGGCCTCCCCACCGCCGACGTGCCAGTCGGCCGGGTAGTCGGCGGGGCTGGCCAGCGACCAGCCGTCCGGCATGCCGTCACCGTCGGCGTCCACCTCCACGCCGGGATTGGCCACCAGGTTCTGCTGGGCGGAGCCTGCGGCGGCAGCCATCAGTGCCAGCGCAACGAGGGCCGGCCGATGCATTCGGCTCATGCGGTTTGCTCCCTCCCTATGTGGGGCGGATCATCGGGCCGGTAGATCGCGAAGTAGTAGATGATGGCGCCGATCCAGTGCACGATGAACAGCAGTACGCACCACAGGGCGCGCGTGCGCGGACCGTCGAAGGCCCGCTGGGCGCAGTCGTAGATAGCCAGGCCGGCCACGACCCATCCGCCCCAGGTCAGGGCCATCACGCCGAAGATGAAGATCATGTAGAGGAGCCAGAAGCCAACCATGGCGACGCCGAAGCCCGGTCCTATCGTCTCCACCTCGTCATCCTCCCATTCGCGCTCCTCAGTCCACTCCTCGTCCTCGCGTGTGCCGGCCTCGCCGCCAGCCGACGCCTCCCGTTCGTGCTGTAGCTCCGCCAGCCGCTCCCGGCAACGACTGTCGCAGGAGTCGGCGCCGCGACGGTAGGCTCGGATGGCCCCCTCGCGGTCGCCGGCGTCCTCCAGGGCGCGGCCCAGGGGATAGCAGATCTCCTGCTGGTCGCCGCCCAGCTTCAGGGCGCGGCGGTACGCCTCCGCGGCCGCCTCCGGCTCGTCCCTCTCGGCGAGCAGCCGCCCATGGAGCACATGCGCCGAGGCCGATTCGGAATCGATCTCCAGCGCTCTCTCGATGGCCTCTTCCGCCGGGGCAAGCTCCTCCTCCCGCAGGTGCAGGCGCGCCATCCTCAGGTGGGGCTCGACCGCCTGTGGGTCGAGGCGAGCCGCCTGGCGGTAGGCGCCGATAGCCTCCTCGGTCTCGCCCGCCCCGGCCAGCGTCGCGCCCAGCCACAGGTGCATGGCCGGATCGTCGCCGCGCAGCTCCGTGGCGCGCCGCGCGTGCTCGACGGCCTCCTCGTCGGTGGAGAACTCGGCCTGGATGATCTCCCAGCCCGCTTGCCCGCCGATCGCCGCCCAAACGACGTACCCCAGCAGGACGATCGACGCCAGCGCGGCCACCAGCGTCACAAGCGTCAGCCGCCAGGCCCAGCTCATCTGGCCCCTCCTCTCGTGCGCTGCGCTCAGAGCGCCTCCTGCAGGCTCATGATCTGCTCGGCGATGATCCATCGGTAGACGTTGAAGTCGCCGGCCGGCCACAGTCCCTCGTAGCGATACATCGGCTGCACTTCGATACTGTCCCACACGAAGTCAAGCTGTTGCCGCGCCTCGTCGGCCGCGGCGACCGCCTCCGGGTCGCCCGAGGCTCGCGCCCGCTCGATGAGCTGCTCCAGCGTGTAGACGTAGCGGTAGTCGTCGTGGCCCTCGCGGTAGGCCTCCCAGAGCGTCACGGGCATGGGGGTGCCGTCGGGCTCATGGCGCACCATGAAGTCCATCGTGCTCCCGGTGAGGTAGTTGAGCGGGTCGCTGGTAGTGGCGGAGTAGATCCACGGGATCAGCGTGACGAAGCCCGAGCGCCAGAAGCCGAAGCCGAAGGTCATGCGCGCGCCGCGCACGGGCGTGTGATCGTTCTCGCCTGCCACCTTGTTGGGGTAGCACCAGTACTGCACGTCGCGCGTGGCCATGTCCGCCAGGACCGTCTCGCGATCGGGCTCGAACGGCTGGGTGCACCAGACGTTGACGAAGGGCCGCAGCGGCTGGAACTGCTCGTGCGTGGGGGCTGCGGTGACGTAGGTGGGAGCGCCCGCCTCCCGGATGGCCTCCAGTGTTATGCGCATCAGCTCCACGGACGTCTCATCCCGCCCCGGCTCGTCGATGGGGTAGTACAGGAAGGTCGGCCAGCCGTACTTCTCCCGCTCGCTCTCGATGAAGCGGGTCATGGCGGTGAGGTCTTCGGCGTACTCGGGCGGCGGGATCGCGGCGTTGTTGGTGTGCGGCCCCCAGCTCTCGCCCACGTACTTGCGGTAGATGCCACCCGCGTTGATGTGCGTGGCGTAGGGCCCTGTGAAGCCGTACTGCTCGCACATGTCGAGCTTGGCCTGCAGCACGGTCCAATCCGCCTCGAACTCGCCGTTGTCGTTGGCCGGCGGGCACCAGGCGCTGAGGACGATGTTGCGGAAGCCGTGCTCGACCAGGTCCCGGTGCTCCAGATGCGCCTTGCGCTGGAAGCGCTCTTTGGACACGTCGTCCTCGGCGCGGTTCCAGTTGTCCAACGGGTGGCGGTAGTACATGCCGTAGATCTTCTCGGGATCGTCCTGCAGTTCGATGGGCAGCACGCGCAGGCGCAGCGGCACGCCGACCTGCCCGCCATCGCTGTCGTTGATGACCACCGCGCCCGTGTAGGTGTCCGGCTGTGCGTCCTCCGGCACGTGCAGCGTCAGCCAGAAGCGGTGCGTCATACCCGCCTCGAGGCCGACCGGCGCCGCCGGGTTGTGGATCTCGCGCTGGTGGAACATCCACATCGGCTCCAGGACATCGGGCACGATGCGGTAGATGCCCATGCCCACGTAGTTGGGCTTCGCGCGCATGTAGCGCACATGGCGGACGTCCACGTCGTCGGGATAGCTGAGCGGGCCGATGTCGGTGGTTTCCACCGCGAAGTCGTCGAACTCCCGCAGCAGGTGCACGCACACGGTGACCGGCTCGTATTCGCCCGGAGATGCGAAGACGCGGATCTCCCGGCCGATCTCCTCCGCCCGCGGGCGCGTGTTGTGCCAGATGACCTCCGGCCACGGCCGGCTGAACGCCACCCAGCCGCGCTCCCGATCCTCCTGCGACAGCTCCGGCATCGGCTCGGGCTCCGGCGGCGGATCCAGCTTCCAGCGCTCCTGCTGCTCGGGCGGGAGGAAGAAGACCCACTCCTCCAGCGGCTCGATGATCTCCCGCTCGGCACGCTCCCACTCGTCCTCGGAGGCGATCAGGATGCAACTGACCACCCACCAGCTCTGCGGCACAAGGTGGACGTGCAGCCTTCCCTCGTTCACCGTGGCGCTCAGGCGCACCGGTCGGTGCTGCCAGCCGCCCTCCATCTCCACACCGGCGCCGGGGTAGCCTGCAGGCAGGTCAGAGTACGGAACGCCGGCGGCGGTCGTGCCGAAGAGGAACACCTGGTCGCGCATCCGCTCGCTCGTGCCGCACAACATGTAGACACGATACTCGCCGGGTGGGACGTCCGCCATGAATGCATTCTGCGTGTCGCCGATGATGCAGTCCTCGGTGATGGCGTTGGTCCACATCACGGGAGGAGCGGGACTGCCGCGGCGATCGCCCATCCCCTCCCGGGCGCCGACCTGCTCCTGAAGCCCCTCCACGCTCTCCCAGCCGAAGCCACGGTCCTCGGAGTATTCATCCCCGGCGGTGACACGCGTGGCGCCCTCATAGACCTTGGAGTCCGCGCCGCCCATGTCGAAGAAGTAGACCTCGGCGCTGGCCGCGCACGCCATCGACAGCGCCACGATGACCACGAGTGCTCTGGTAAGCCCGATCATTGCGTATCGCCCTCCCACGGCGACGACACGATCCGGATGCTCGTGCTCAGCGTCCTGTCGCTGCCCACGATGTGCGCCTGCACCGCATAGTCGCCCGGCTCCAGCTTGCCGCCCACGTGCAGCGGGATGGTATGCGTGCCGTTCCCGAGCGTCGCCGCGCTCTGCCTGACGGTCTCGTCACCATGGACGAGCCTCGCCAGCGCCTCGACGGTCTCGCCCTCGTCCATGCCCGTCAGCTTCATCCGCACGCGCAGGACGTCCACGTCGGCGTAGGCGACCCGGCTGAGCGGCTGCACGTCGATGATGGTAGGTTCGGCGTAGCGAAGCAACGCGAGGTCGTCGATCCAGAAGTCGAGCACATCGCCATGGGCGTAGTTGGACTCGGAGATGAATAGCTGCACCGCGTGCACGTTCGTAGGGTCGGGGGCATTCGCTACCGGGAAGCGATAGTGCACCCACTCGCCCTTCTTCGGCTCCAGCGTGGTCTGCCACTGGTTGTTGCGGTCGGGGCAGCGCACGATGAATCCCAACGCTGTGCTCGGGAAGCTCTCGCGCGAGGTCTCAGCATAGAGCCAGAGGTCGATGAAGTCCCAGTCGGTCCAGTCGCGTTGGCTGCCGGGCACACGGAGGTAGGTCCGCGGCCAGCCGATGGGGTAGTCCGGCTGGCCGGTCTCGAAGTTCACGTCGATGTGAAAGTGCATGGCCCGCCCCTCGCGGGCGTGCCGGTCATCCGGCTCCATGGTAGCCTCGGCCGGCACCCACTCCGAGCCGGTGTCGCCGTCGGCGAGCACCAGGCGGTCCATGGGCGGCTCGTCCTGAGCCGGACCGGGCGCGGCGAGGCACACAGCGACGAGGAACGCGGGGATCAGCGCGCGTGCGACCCTCATGGTCTCGCCCCCTGCTGCTGGGAGTCGTCGCTACATGACAGTTTCGCGCCCTCGTCCGGTGAATCCTCTGCGCGGCGGAGGCCGCCGGCGGCCGGGCGGCGAACGGCCGGCCCACTGCAACTGAGCGGAGGGATCAGCGATGGGTGACGTGCGAGTCGGCGTCGTCGGGCTGGGCGGCAACGGGCGGGCCCTCGTCCGCGGCTACGCCATGACCGAGCTGTGCGACCTGGTGGCGGTCTGCGACCTCGACCCCGAGCGCGCGCAGGCTGCCGCAGAGGAGGGCGATGTCCCGGCCCGGTACACCGACCTGCAGGAGATGCTGGACCATGAGGAGCTTGACGCCCTCTCGGTGCACACGCCCGATCACCTGCACGCCGATCCGTTCATCATGGGCCTGGAGGCCGGCTGCCACGTGCTGGTCGAGAAGCCCATGGGGAATACCATTCAGGACCTGGAGCGCATGACCGGGGCCGCGCGAGGCTCTGACCGGAAGACGCTGGTGGGACATATCCTGCGCTTCAATCCCGTCTACGCCGAGGTGCATCGGCGCTGCGCGAACGGCGAGCTGGGCGAGATCTTCTACCTGGAGGCCGACTACTTCCACCGGCTGGTGCGCCAGGCGGCGCCGGAGCGGATCAACCCCTACATCGGGGGCATCAACTGGTGGCTGGAGCACGAGAAGCCTATCGTGGGCGCCGGGGCACACCAGTTCGACCTGCTGCGGTGGTACGCGGACTCACACGCGGTGGAGGTCTGCGGCTACGGCAACTGTATTGCCTTCCCGGAGATGAAGCACAACGACTGCATGTGCGCGGTCTTCAAGCTCGCCTCAGGTGCGGTGGCGAAGGTGGGCGCGGCCTACGGCGTGGTGGGCCCGCGGCCGGACTGGCTGAACCTGGAGGTCTACGGTACCGAGGGGACCATCCGCGGCGGACAGCTTATCACCGGCGACGAGACGGACCCGACGGTGGAGGACCTGACAGTGGAGTACTCCGGCCATCCCTTCGAGCCGGAGATCGAGCACTTCCTGCGCTGCATCATCGACGACACGGAGCCGGTGGTGGACGCCTTCGAGGGCGCCAACTCGGCTGCGCCGACGATCATGGCCGCGGAGTCCATCGCCGCCGGGGGAGAGCCCATGGAGGTGCCCTACTTCGAGCGATAGCCTGCGGGAGAGGTAGTCGTGGAGGGGCCGCACGAGGTGCGGCTGCGAAGCAGACGCCCGAGGTCGGCCCACCTCGGTCGTCAGACCTCTGCGTTTGAACGGAAGGCAGGGACCGTGTTGGGCCAGCCTCGCCCGAATGCTGGCGCATGCGGGCTCGTGCGGCCCCTCCACGGCATTCGCGCCCGCTTCGCTTTTACTCCCCATGCAACCGTGTCATCTGGGCCAGGTTCATCTCGCCGATGCTGCGCAGTGCGGGGACCTGGCAAGCGAGAACCAGTACCAGCGTGAAGGCGATGGAGATGATGAACGTGCGCGGGGCGATGTAGAAGGAGATGTCCAGCATCTCGCTCTCCCACAGTTCGACCAGTCCCCGAGCCCCCGCGACGCCGACAGGAAGGCCGGCGAGGATCCCCAGCGTCGTCGAGGCCAGGTTCTCGATGGTGATCATCTGCGTGACTTCGCGCATGCGGACGCCCAGCGCTCGGAGCGAGGCGATCTCAGAGCGCCGCTCGTGGATGTTGCTGTTGATGGTGTTGTAGACGATCGCGCCGGTGAGCCCGCCTGCGAAGGCCATCAGCACCCCGATGAAGGTGTAGGTGAGGGCCATGGACTCATCGATCTCCGTGCGCATGTCGTAGGTGGTCTCCACCATGGTGGCGCTGGGGAGGTCGTAGGCGCGTTCGGCAACCGCCCGCTGATAGCCCGGCCGGGCCTTGATGACCATGCCGCCGATGGTGCCGGGGGGGAAGCCCAGGCGGGAGCCGAAGCGCTGGCGCAGCGCGTCGGCCGACATGTAGACACCCGCGCCTATGGGCTGGTGCACCGTCTGCGAGACACGGATCGGGCGGGTGAGCTGCACGTCGCGGGAGTTGTAGGCGTACTCCAGCTTCAGAACGTCGCCCCGCTCGATGCCCAGCTTCCGGCCTGGCCCGCCTGATGGGAAGAGGCCGAAACCGGTCACGGGCACGGGATTGTCCTCATCGTCGCGAAAGCGCTGCAGGCGGCTGCCCCGTGGCACGCCGGTGATGGTGAAGTCGTCGGTCGTCTCCCCGTGCGTGAGCGCGACGGGCAGGCCGACCGTACCCTCCGCCCACTCAACGCCCGGCCACGTGCGCACCTGCGACACCACCGTCTCGCTGACAGGGCCCTCGAAGGCTACATCCACGTCGTAGTTGCGCACGCTGTCGAAGTAGTAGGAGATGGAGTGCTCGGTGGCGTCGAGCATTGACATGGTGGTGATCATCAGCACGATCCCGGCACCGACGCCGAAGATCGTGTACATGGTGCGGTGCGTCTGGCGGAAGAGGCTGCTGATTGCGGTGCGTGTGGTGAAGGACGCACCGCGCTGCAGGCGGGCCAGCAGCACCGGCGGCTTCCGCTGGGCTGCGCCCATGACCCCGGGGCGCATGGCGTCCGCCGGCCGCAGGCGGGCGGCCTGCAGCGCCGGACGCCATCCCGCGATGAGGCTGGTCGCCGCCGTCACCAGCACGCCGATGAGCCCGACCTCCAGGCCGGAGGCGAGCTTGAGGTAGGGGATGCCCAGCTCGTTGAGGTAGATCTGGGTGATGCCGATGGCGAACCACTGGCCGAGGATGACCCCGGGGATGACGCCCACGAGGCCCATGAGGCCGGCGAAGGCCAGGTACTGCAGCGCGACGCGCCACGCCGGAAGGCCCGAAGCGCGCAGGAAGCCCACCTGCCGCCGCTCGCGCTCGACGGTACGGGCCAGGATGCTGTATACGGTCAGCGCCGCCGCACCGATGAAGAGGCTCGGAAAGATGACGGCGAACTGCCCCAGGCCGGCCAGGTCCTGGTCGAGCATCTGGCGGCTGGGCTGCTCCTCCTGTGGCACCGGCTGCTGGGCGCCGAAGCGCCGCAGGTCGGCGTACATGGCCGCCATGACACGATCGCGCGCGCCGCGGGCGGTCAGCACCGCCACCTCATTCACTAGCCCGTGCATGCCCAGCAGCCGCTCGGCCTGCCGCCGCCGCATCCACATCACGCCGAAGCTGTCGGGGGTGGGGAAGAGGCTCTCCTTGGAGCGCACCACGTAGAGATACTCCACGGAGGAGACGATGCCGGTGACCCTGAAGGCCCGCCGCACATCCTGGACCACCGGGTAGATGGTGTCGCCGGGGCGGTACTCGTGCGCCTCGGCGAAGCCACGCTCCAGCAGCACCTCCCGGCTGTCCGGAGGTCCCAGGTACTCCCCCTCCAGCACCACCAGCTTGTTGACCTGCGCCCGGCCCTCGTCGGGCACCGAGAGGATGCGGCCGGTCACCACCCTGCGCCGACCGGGCGTCTGCTCCACGCGGATGTCGTGCTTGATGCGCCCTGCGATCTCCGTCACGCCCGGAATGGCGGCCAGCCGCGTGACGGTGTGCTCCGGCGCGTGATCCATCTCGATGGTGAAGTCGGCCAGCCTGAGGCGGTCGTAGCCCCACTGGTAGGAGGCCGCCATGGAGCGATAGGACAGATAGAAGCTGTGGTACATGGAGATACCCAGCATCACCACCACGGTGATGCCGATGGCCTGCACGCGATAGGCGTTCAGGTCACGAACCAGCTTCAGCCACAGCCGCGACATGACTTGTGCCGATCCCACCAAATGCGCAGGTTTGTGCAGCATCTCCGCCTGAGGCTGCACGCATCGAGTGGAGGTTTGCGGGCAAGAGCTGGACTCAGGGGCCTACCGGACGACGCACACGCCCTCGCCGGCCTCGCCCTGAGGGCAGATGAGGGTCCGCCGGGAGCCAACCCGCAGGCCATTAGCGACGGCCAGCAGCTCCGACGCCTCGTGTATGAGCACCGCCCACGCCACGCTGACAAGGCCCAGCACTGCACCGGGGATGAGCACCGCGAGCACCGCCAGCGCGAAGACGATGTTCTGGGTGCCGATGCCCAGCGCCCGGCGGCCCACGCGGATCGCGAAGGGGACCAGGGTGAGGTCGTCGCCCAGCAGCGCCGTGTCGGCGGCCTCGATGGCGGCGTCACTGCCTCCGACGCCCATGGCGATGCCTACGGTGGCCTGCGCCAGCGCCGGGGCGTCGTTGATGCCGTCGCCGACCACGGCCACTGCAGCGTGCTCCTGTGTCAGCTCCACCACCGCGGCGGTCTTCTGCTCGGGGGTAAGGTCCGCCCGCACGTCCTGGATTCCGGCCTCCCGGCCTATGGCCTCGGCGGTGGTCTGGTTATCGCCGGTGAGCATGACCACCTCGATGCCCATGGCGCGCAGGTCCTCGATGGCGTGGATCGCCTCCTGGCGCAGGCGGTCGCCGAGCGCGATGAGACCCACGGGCCCGTCCTCGGTGGTCACACACACCACCGTCTTGCCCTCGCCCTGCAGTCGCAGGGCGTCATCGGAGGCGACCTGTGCCACCCCCAGCTCCGCGCACAGCTCAGGGCTGCCGACATAGGCCAGCCGGTCATCAAGCCGCGCGCTGACGCCCGCCCCGGTGATCGACCGGAAGCCCTCCACGTCCAGCCGATCCAGCCCCCGCTCGTCGGCGTGACGGACGATGGCCTCGCCCAGCGGGTGCTCGGAGTGTTGCTCCAGGGAGGCGGCGAGCTGCAGGACGCGCTCGGAGCCGCCGTCGAGAGGAACCACATCGGTGACCACCGGCTCACCCTCGGTGAGTGTACCCGTCTTGTCGAAGGCCACCAGCCGGACGCGGCCCAGGTCCTCCAGGTGCGCACCGCCCTTGATCAGGACCCCGGTCCTGCCGGCGCGGCCGATCCCTGCCGCGATGCCCACCGGCGTGGACATGACCAGCGCGCACGGGGCTGCGGCCACCAGCAGCACCACGCCTCTGGTGGCCCAGGTGTCGATATCCCCGCCCAACGCTGCCGGCACGGCCATGAGCAGCACCGCCGCCAGCAGCACGGCGGGCGTGTACCAGCGGCCGAAGCGATCGATGAATACCTGCCGACGGCCCTTGCGCTCGTGGGCCTCCTCGACCAGGTGGATCATCCGCGAGAGCGTGTTGTCCTCGAATGCGGCGGTGGCCTCGACGGTCAGCGCGCCCTCGCGGTTGAGAGTGCCGGCGAAGACCTGGTCGCCGACCTGCTTCTCGGCCGGCATGGCCTCACCGGTGACCGCGGCCTCGTTGACGGTGGAGCGGCCGTCAATGATGACGCCGTCGGTGGCGATGGTCTCACCGGGACGCACGTTGAACAGGTCGCCCTCCTCCAGCTCCTCAGCGTCTATCACCCACTCCTGTCCCTGCCGCACCAGTCGAGCCGTGGGAGGTGCCAGGTCCAGTAAGTTGCGAATCGAGCGGCGGGTGCGCACGTAGGTGTAGTGCTCCAGGCCCTCCGCGGCGCCGTAGAGGAAGACCAGGACCGCCGCCTCCTCCCACATGCCCAGGGCGATCGAGCCGCCGGTGGCGGCCATCATCAGGGCCTCAATCTCCACGCGCCCCTCAGCGAGCAGCGCCCCCAGGCCCTCGATGACCCACAGGTAGCCGCCGATGATTATGGCTACCGCGTAGATGCGGACCTCGATGTCTCGCTCGACGATCCCGGCCTTGGCCAGCGCGAAGGCACTGCCCGCGATGAGGCCGGCGATCAGCGCGTTGCGCAGAGGCGGATAGGCGTACCAGCGCCCCTGGAAGACCGCCTCCGCCTGTGCGTCCTCCGCCACAGCATCGTGATCGTGAGCCACGATCTCCTCCTCGCTAGAGCTGCACGTGTCTGTAGTCCTCCACCTCGCAGGGCCGCCCGTGCAGAAACAGCGCCTTCCGCTCAGCACAGAGGCCGATCATGGAGTACTCGGTCCACGACTGGTCCTCGCTGCCGTGCCGGCAGATGCCGGGATCGCCGTGATAGCGCAGCACGCTCTTCATGGCCGCCAGGTCGCGCCCGCCGGCGCCTCCGCCGAAGCGCCCGTCGAGCATCTCCGCCCGCGCGATGGCGTTCTCCTTCCCCTCCGGCTGGCGTCGATCGGCCTCGGCAAGCGGCGCGAGCTGGTAGTAGTTGGAGCAGTTCATGTAGGTCTCGCCGGGATCGGGCCAGCGCACCTGCGTCAGCGGGCAGGGGGACTCCAGCGAGCACATCACGCCATGGGCGTCCACCGCCAGCGAGGAATAGCCCTTGCCGCGCGTAGGGACCGAGCACATGTGGCGCACGAACTCCTCGGTGGTGTGGCAGCGCATCAGGCCCTCGTAGGCCCACAGGCGAATGGGCACGTGGCGGTCGCTCTGCGCGAAGACGCTACCGACCGAGGAGTGGCCGACCGCCAGGCCCTCGGCGTTCATGCCGTCAATCGTTGCGACCATGCCGCAGAAGGTGAAGTTGAGCTGCGGGATGGCGTCATTGCGGCGGATGAGACGAGCAACCGGCGGGAGCTGCTCGCCGGGCGCGCCGCCATCGTTGTTCTTGCCCCAGATGGGCCCGTCGGGCCCCTCGCTGAAAGCGATATTCGTGCACCCGCCAGGCAGGTCGAGGTCGGTGTTGTAGCCGGGCCAGTTGATCTTGAAAATCGTCTCCAGCGGCAGGTCCGCGCCCTCGGCAGTGCCCTCCATCTCCTCCAGCACCAGTGGGACGTGCGCCGCGAGGGCCTTGCGGATGGTCGGCCAGCGGCGCTCCCAGTCGGCGTGCCGCTTGTCCGGCTCGATCATCTCGATGAGCCGGCGGATCTCCTCGCTCAGCTCCTCGCCGGTGATCCTGCCGACGGTGCGCGCGTCCCCCGCCGCCTCCACAAGCTTCATGGACGTGGCTCCTCGTGTCGTCGTCTCAACGCTGTCCGGGCGAGTGCGCCTGCGCCACCGGGACTACGGTGATGCCGCAGTGCTGAGTGGCAGAAAGTCACCCATTACCTCGCGTGGCGTCAACGCGGCTGCTCTCGCCGTGGAGGGGCCGTCCTGAGGGGCAGTTGCGTGAGCACCCGCGCCGAAGCCGGCCCAGTCGTTATCGGCAGTGCGCGGGCCGACTTCGCGCGCCTCTTTGTGGCGCGCTCAGGCGGCCCCTCCACCGGAATGCTGCCCATCCGTAGGACACCGAGCGCACCGACTGCGATTGTCGTGAAGGTTCGACAACTTCCGCAGGCAACCGCCAGCAGGCACAGGTGGCTACTGGCCGACTGTGCCGCACCCGCCCGGCCAGAAGGCGATGGCGAAGGCCGCCGCGACAGCGAGGAGCGCCAGGACGTGCCACGGGCTCGGCCGCCAGTGCTCCCGGGCGATTCGCTTGCGCTCCTCCTCATCCGCAAGTTTATCCTTCCAGTGGTCGGGGTAATCCATCAGATTTGCCCTTCCTCCGCAGCTACCATCTCAGCTCCGAGGGCGGGACCGGGCTCTCGTTCTCCTCGATCCCCTCCACCTGTCCGGAGCGGAGGGAGATCACGACGTCCGCCATCTTGCCGATGGCGGCGTTATGGGTGACCATCAGCACCGTCAGCTCGCTCTCATCGCTGATGTCCCGGATAAGCTGCAGAACCAGCAGGCCGGTCTCGTAGTCCAGGTTCCCCGTCGGCTCATCCCCCAGCAGCAGGTAGGGGCGTTTGATGAGCGCCCGGGCGATGGCGACGCGCTGCTGCTCGCCGCCGGAGAGCTCGGCCGGGTAGTAATCCAGGCGCTCGCCGAGGCCGACGCGCTCGAGGAAGTCCGCAGCCTCGGCGGTATTGTCGGCCAGCTCGCCCACCAGCTCCACGTTCTCCAGCGCAGTGAGGGTGGGGACGAGGTTGAAGAACTGGAAGATGAAGCCCACCTTGTCGCGACGATACTCCGTCAGCTCCGGCTCGTGAAGGGCGGAGACCTCCTGGTCGTTGACGAAGACGCGGCCCTCGGTGGGCACATCGAGGCCGCCGATGAGGTTCAGCAGCGTGGTCTTGCCGGAGCCGCTGGGGCCCAGGAGGACCACCAGGGACCCCGCTACCACGTCGAAGGTGGTGCCGCGGAGAGCCCGCACGATAACCTCGCCCATCTGGTAGTGCTTGGTCAGGTCTCTCACCTGCACCGCGTTCTCAGCCACGGTCGTCCCTCTCCACGGTGCGCACGGCGTCGCCGTCGGCGATGTCCTCCTTGCCGCCAACGACCACGACGTCGCCGGGCTGCAGGCCCTCGGTGACCTCCGCCTTCACGTAGTTGTTCGCGCCGAGGCTGACCTCGCGGCGCTGCACTCGCCCGTTCACGACCAGAAAGACCCAGCGGCCGGTCTCATCCTCCAGCACCGCGTCGGCAGGCGCCAGCACCACGTCGCGGGCCATTACGGCCTCGGCGTTCATGTCCACCTCCATGCCCGGCCGCAGGGGACCGGGGCCCTCGGTGAGCTCGATGCGCGAGCGGACCACCTTCCCTCCGATGCCCGACTGCGTGCGAGGCGTTGCGGTGGCGTTGATGTGCGCGATGCGCCCCGGCAGGCTGCGGCCCAGGTAGGCGGGAAGGACGATCTCCACCGCCTGGCCCTGATGGATCTTGCCGACGTCGATATCGTCGATGAGCGCGGTGACCCAGACCGAGGCGGTGTCGGCCACCTGGTAGACGGGCTGCCCGGGCACCGCCGCGTCACCGGGATCCACGTACCGGCGGCTGACCACGCCGTCGAAGGGCGCCTCCACGGTCTGGTGAGTCGCCGCGGCGGCTGCGGGCGTGCCGGGAACGCCAGGGGCGATAATCCGACACAGCAGATCCCCTCGGGACACGCGGTCACCCTCCTCGCGGTAGACGGCCTCCACCTGGCCCTGCACGATGGGGGAGACCTCGGCGACGCGCCCCTCCACCTCACCGGTGGCAGTCACGGTCACCGACAGGTCGCCCCGCTCCACGGTCGCCACGGTGACCTCCGGCGGGCGCGTGCTGGCCCAGACTATGAAGCCCACGACCGCCACCGCCGCCACCACCCACCACACCCACCGGTAGGAGCGCTCTCTGGCCCTCTGATCGTCGCTCATCTGCGGCATTCCCACTGTCTGCTCATCATAGAGCTGTCAGCACGGCGGCATTGGTAAAGGCGATGTCGTCCACCTCGGCCCGTGCCAGGCCCAGCTCCTCGGCAGGGCGCAGCTCGTCCTGATAGCGCTGGCGACGCACGTGCAGTATGGGCTCGGCCACCAGGACTTTGGCGCCGGCTCGAAGGTGGGGAACGAGCTGGCGCCAGAAGCGCTGAGGCTCCCGGACCTCGTGCAGCGCCCAGAACACGAGGGCGAAGTCCAGCTCGCCGTTGATGGGCAGGTCGCCGCCAACGTCTGTGAGCACCGGAGTGAGCGGCGCGCGCGCCAGCGGATCGCGGCGGCAGCGGTCTACCGCGCGCCTGAGCACCTCCCGTTGCACATCTGCCAGCAGGACCTCGCCTCGCGGACCGACCAGCCGACTCAGAGCAATGGAGTGGAAGCCGACCCCGCAGCCGATGTCCGCCACGCGGTCCCCGGACGCCACATAGGGGGCCACCGTGGCCTCAGCGTCCCAGAACAGGCCGCGGATCGTGCGATCGAAGGCCTCCATCACCCACCACGGCGACCTGTGCACGCAGACTACTCCCGATCCATGATGGTCCCCGGGCGAGCGCCGGGGGCGGTCGCGACGTCTGGGGCATACTTCGGTGGCAGCAGTGCCGTTTCCTTCCGGGCGCGTCGCCGACTGGCAACGGGCGCCGGGACGTCGCACCATCGCTCCAGTACGTCCGCAGATGGCACCTGTTTGGCCTCGCGCAAGCAGCGGCGGCGTCTTCGAGGTGCGCAAGGAAGGGGAGGCGGCAGGAGCCGCCTCCCCGCACCGTGACTGTCCCGCCTGCTCCTACGGTTTGAAGCGCAGCTCCTTGCGGGGAACGATGCGGACGCCGCCCAGGATGCCCGAGGGCCTGGGCTGTTGCACGAGCAGGTTCTGCAGGGAGTTGGCCACCCGGATCTCGATGTCGTTGGTGGGGCCGGTGATTGCCCCGGTGATCTCCACCGCCCACGGCTCCCAGGCCCGGACGCCGCAGGAGCGGCCGTTGACGAGCACCTCGAACATGTCGCCGGGCGGGTCCATCTCCAGCACCAGCCGACAGTTACGCTGAGCCTGCGTGAGCTTCACCTTCTGGCGGTAGATTCCGATGCCCGAGAAGTAGGGGTAGCCGTGGCTATCCCAGCCCGAGCTGTCGATGGTGTCCGGCTCGGCGCGCAGGGCCGGTCGCCCCTCCCGCTCACCGACGGCGAAGCGGCCGACGATGATGATCGGGTGCCCCAGGTTCGGGGTCTCGTAGAGCTGGCCGCGGGTCCGGACCTCCACCACGTTGGGGCCCTCGATAATGAGCTCGTCCAGGGGCGCCTCGTAGATGTAGTGATCCAGGTAGTGTCCGGGCTCCATGCCCTCAATCGCCAGGTTGCCCCGCCCGCCGGTGCTCCGCCCCACGCGGTCGCCGTTGACCAGCACCTCGAAGCTGACGACGGTGCTGCCCTCCCAGACCTTCTCGGTCGCCAGCCCGTCGAGCAGCAGCCGGGTTTCCTTGGGTACGATCTCGGAGTGGAAGCGCGCCCGGTAGATGTGCTCGTTGGCGGCCGCGTCGGTGTTGACCACCCAGTAGTCCATCTCGTACTCCCAGCGCGACAGCGGCAGGGCGTTGGGGCTATCGGTCTCGAACTCCCACTCGTCCTCAAGCTCGACCACGTTCGGCATGGCCCGCACGGCGGCCCGTACGACGCGCGGCTCCCGCTGGTGGGAGCCGATGGTCACCGAATAGCTGCCGGTCTGGCGCGCCAGGCCCACGATCTCGTCGCCGGATGCGGACACCAGCGGCAGATCGGCGGCGATCACCGGCGTGGACGGGCACTGCGCCCGGGGATCGACGCACAGCAGCAGACACTGGGCAGGCTCCAGCCGGACGGGCAGGTGCAGGTGGCCGGGCTCACCGCGCGCCACCAGCGCCGGCGCGATCGAGCCGTCCTCGGGGTCCCAGACCTCCACATCGCCGGTCATCCGCAGCGTGACGTCGAAGGCATAGCCGGTCTCCCGCGAGGTGTTCTGCAGCAGCACGAAGTGCCGGCCCTCACGCGCGTAGTGGTAGTGCACCACGTCCTCGATGAAGCGGCCGGTCTCGTCTCGGAGGCGAACGTCAGGGTCGATGGCGGCGTAGAGGGCCTGGGCGAGGTGGTCGATGATGTCCTCGTCCTCGGCCTCGAAGGGGTATCCGATCAGCGCCCCGCCCCGCCAGCCGGGCGCCAGCTCACCCGCCACCACCGGGCCCTCGGCGTCCCTGAGGCCCATCGACAGGTCGTACTCCTCCCCGAAGATGCCCGCCATGATCTCCCGGACGTGGCTGTCCTCGCCCCGCTCGATGGACTTGCGGGGCAGCTCGCCCAGCGCGATGATCCGCCCGCCGGCGTCCACGAACCGCTGCAGAGCGTCGGCGGTGGCGCGGGAGATGGTGGTGCACGCGGGCATGACCAGCATGCGGAAGCGCTCCGCGACCTCGTCCGAATCGGGGTACTTGACGGCGATCTCGCCGCCGTCGAAGTCGGCGCGCTGGAGCATCTCCTCGGAGACGTAGTCGAAGTCGGCGTTGACCTTCATCAGCAGCCGGCCGCAGCGCAGGAAGCTGCGCCGCAGCTCCTCGGTCTTCTCGTTCTCGAACGGGTCCATCTCCGCCCAGAAGGACGCGTTGGGATAGAGGTGCGCGGCGTCGGCGATGTGCTGGCCGTCGCGCAGCACCGCCGAGAGCCGGCCCACGTAATCCGCCAGGGTGTCGTAGTAGGGCCAGAAGGGGCTCTGGTAGAACTCGCCGGGGGGGCACTCCCACTTGCGGAAGCCCTGGATGGAGTAGTAGAAGGCGTGCGGCTCGAGCTGGTTGATGCCCAGGCAGAACTGGAAGTCGCTCATCCACTTGAGGTTGCGGAGGTCGATGGCCCACTGGCTGGCGAGGCCGAAGCACTCGCTGCCCACGATGCGCTTGCCCAGCAGGTGCCCCGCCGAGGAGGCGAACTTGCCGGCCGCCAGCACGTTGTACATCTCGTTGCCCACCGGCCAGGTGTTCTCCCGGAGGTAGTCGCAGCCGCCCCAGTGCATGTAGCGGGCGCCGCGGAACCAGTGGCCCTGCTCGCGGCAGTGGTAGGTGATCTCGCCCTCGCGGTTGACGTGCCCCATCAGATTCAGGCGCACCGCGTCGCACCACTGGTAGATCTGCTTGAAGAAGGCATTGACGTAGACATCGGTGGCGACGTCCCAGAAGTCGCAGCGCACCCGGGTGGTCTCCGGGCCCACGTCGTCGAACAGCGCCGGCAGGGCCATCAGCAGGTCGTAGCTCTTGCGCCACCCGAACTCCGCTGGCATCCGCGCGGTCCAGGGGATACACTCCGGCGGGTTGAAGCTCATGGTGGGCTCATCGGTGAAGATGCCGTCAACGGTGGCGCCGAACTCCTCCTCAAAGCGCTGGCGGTACTTCTCGTGGGTCAGCTCGATGAAGCGGGCCACGGCGTCGGGGTTGAGGGTGTCGAGGTAGGAGCCGAAGAAGGTGCCCACATGCCAGAGGCGGGAGATGACGTAGACGCGCCAGTCGCCCTCGCCCCTGGAGGGGGCCCAGTGCAGGATCCCGTCCTCAACCACCTCCATCAGGTTCACGGCGCTCTCCGGGAAGCCCTCAGGCCTGCCGCCGGCGAGCGGGACGGCGACCACGGCGATGAGCTCGTCATCGATCTGCAGCTCCCGCCCGCCGCTGTCGCGGGGCGTGAGGTCGAAGCAGTCGCTCACACGCGCGCCGGACATGCGGAACTCGGGATGGCCCTCGAAGACCTGAGCGTCCGCCGGGCCGGAGGGCCAGTTGTTCTCATCGTAGAGGTAGGCCTTCATCCCCAGCTTCTTCGCCTCGTCGATGGCGGCGGCGCAGTTGTCCAGGAACTGTTCGGACATATACTCAGTGAGCAGCCCGTGGCGAGGGTGGTAGATGAACCCGCCCACGCCCTGCCGGTTCATCTCCCGCACCTGCCAGCGTGTCTCCTCCTCCGTCAGCTCGTGGTTGATGAACCAGAAGGGGGCGAAGCGAAACTCGTTGCCCGGATCGGCGAACTCTCGGCGCAGGCCATCGATGGACATACGCGGCCCTCCCTGAGGCGATGCGGGTGGTGTGCGAGTGCTCGGCGCTACATGACGGCGTGCTCCACGATCCGCAGGATCTTCCACTCGTCCTCGTGCCGGGTCATGTAGAGGCGGATCGTTTTCCCTGCGACGTACACCGGCACGATGGCGTGTCCATCCTGCATCTGCGGCTCCCCCACCCACCCCTCGCCGGCCATCATCCCGGCCAGCGCCTCAAGCTGGGCGGCTTTGTCCTCTTCGAGCTTGTCGATGATCAGGTTCTGCTGGCTCTGTCCGAAGGTGTCCCAGTCAGGGTTGCGCTGACGGGCCACCGCCTCGAAGTCGAAGCCGGCCGCGACGGCGTCATAGTCGGCCACTCTCATGGCCTTCACAAAGGCCTGCGCGGTGGCCTTGGGCGTGGCGCGAGCGATGCTCTTGGGCGGGGAACAGCCGGCGGCGAGGATGACTGCCATGAGCACCGCGACGGCGCTTGTTGCTGCCCGATCGGCCATGCTCATTCCACCCTCAGCCCGCGCGCCACGTAGTAGACGCGGTTGCTGAAGCTGCCTGGACGGCGGAAGGTGTAGGCGTCGAAGACGTGCATCGTCTCCAGCCCCGCACGTGCCAGCATCTCCCGCACCTCGTCCTCGTCGTAGGCGCGCTCGTAGTGTGTCTCCGAGAACCGCACCTGCTCTCCCGGGCCGCGCCATCTGAAGCTCATGTCAATCCTGCAGAGCTTCCGCTCATCGTCCCAGCGAGACCGCCACTGATACTCCAGCGGCTCGCGGGAGTTGATGTTGTCCTGAGTGAACAGCCCGATGCGCAGCGCGCGGGCGGTGTTCAGGTCAAAGATCAGCAGCCCGCGGGGCCGCAGCGCCCGGGAGACGCCCTCAAAGCAGCGCTGCAGGCCCTCGGGATCCACGATGTAGTTCAGGCTGTCATACAGCGACACCACCAGGTCGAAGCTGTCGGGCGCCAGCCCCGGCCGCGTGGCGTCCATGACCGCCGCCGAGAGGGGCGGCTGGCGGCGGGAGCAGCGCCGCACCATGGGCTCGGAGATGTCCACGCCGACCGTCTGATAGCCCCGGCGGGCCATCTCCGCGCCCACCTGCCCGGTACCGCAGCACAGATCGAGCACCTCGCGCGGCTCATGACCCACTCGCTCGAGGATGGATTCCACATAGTCCACCCAACTCCTGTATGGGACCGCCGACATCAGCTCGTCGTAATATGGCGCCACGTCGGTGAAGGCGTCCTTCCCGACCGGCGTGGGCTCCTCCTCGATGGCCTCCGTGCGATGCCCGCGGCCCAGCAGCCACCTCAGGGTCATTCGACGACCTCTCCCACGTCGCGGAGGATGTCACGGAGCGCCTCCACGCACGCCCTGCTGCCGGCGATCCGGGGCGTGAAGTGCGTCTCGACGACCATGAGCCCATCGTAGCCGTCTTCAATGAGCGTCCGCACCTGCCCCGGCCAGCCCACCTGACCGTGGCCGGGCGGCACGGTCTGATGCCGGCCCTCACCCGGCAGGTGATCCTTGACGTGGACGTGCGAGATGTGCTTCCGCAGAGCCTCGTATCCGGCGCTGAAGCTCTCGTGGCGGTAGACCCAGTGGTTGGCGGGGTCCCAGTTGGCGCGGCAGTTGGGCTCGTCGATGGCCTCCAGCAGCTTCGCCATGGACTGTCCG
>JAYENL010000241.1:0-24573 GCA_034722055.1 Armatimonadota bacterium | reverse complement strand
GCGGTGGGGACCTTGACGGTCAGGCTGGCCTGCCCGCAGCGGCCGTTGAGCGTGGAGCTGAGGATGAAGCCACCGTACTCGTGGACGGCCGCCTCCGCCTGCAGCACCGCGCGATAGAGGTTATCCACCACCACCTCGACCGAGGCCTCATAGGCCAGCTTCAGCCGCTCGGCGATCCCGTAGCTCTGCGTAGGGGGAGCGAAGCCGGTGCTCCTCAGCTCCGCCGGCGCATTCTCCTCGCTGAGCCACCTCACGTGCCCGTCAACGAAGCCGTAGTTCGCGCCGCCGTTGTGCGGGAAGACCGGCTGCCCGTCCTCCCCCACCTCGTAGATCATCACGGTCTCTTCAGGGTTCTCGATGTCCTCGATGTTCCGGCCCGCCACGAAGGGGCTGAGGGCATACGTCACGTTGTCGATCTCGTCGGAGGGGCACTCGAACAGCTCCTCATCCTTCACGTAGGGCATGACGTCGTCGCGCCAGGTTGCCGCGGCTGGGAGCCGCCCGTCGTAGTCCTCCGCGAACATCCGTGTGCCCAGCGTAAGCTGCTTGATGTTGCTCTGACACGAGGCCTGGCGGGCCTTCTCGCGGGCCCGCGCGAAGACCGGGAAGAGGATCGCCCCCAGGGTCGCCACGATCGCCACAACCACGAAAAGCTCGATGAGCGTGAAGACCGGACGCCGCTGCTTCGCCGCCTCCCGGCGCTCCTGCGTCCGAGCCTGCTTGGCGACCCGGGCCATCACGCTCTCGGCGATGTCGTCCTGCTCATCCGCGGCCTCCAGGAAGGCCTCCCGGAAGGCGCTCTCATCCTCGCGGACCTGCTCCAGCCACTCCCGGCAGGCCCCGCACTGCCGCAGGTGCAGGGGCACGAGGACCCGGTCGATCAGCCCGGCCTCACCATCCTCCCAGGCCGAGATGCGCTCCATCCAGCTCTCACATGGGTTGCCCGCGGTCATGAGCCCTCGCCCTCCTCTCCGGTCTCGGCCATCAGCTCGCGCAGCCGCTGCCTGGCCCGGCAGCAGCGCACGCGCACGTTGTTGACGGTCATGTCCATCTCCCGGGCGATCTCGGTGTAGGGCATCTCGGCGATGTACCGCGCCGCCAGGATCTCCCGGTCCTTCAGTGGCAGCTTCCCAAGCATCTCCGTCAGCGGTCCACCCTCCGGCTGCGGGGGGTCGGTGCTCGGCGCCGGGGCGTCATCGAGCGGAACGACGTCCGGCTGCAGCTTCGCCAGATAGCCCCGGCACTTGTTACGGATGATCCCCAACAGCCATCCGGCGAACTTGGAGTGGTCGCGCAGTCCGTTCAGCCCACGCCAGGCGTCAACGAAGGCGTCCTGGGCGATGTCGCGCGCCGCCTCCCGGTCGCCGGTGAGGTGGTGGGCCGCTGCCACGGCCGCGCGCTGGTGTCGCTCCACCAGCAGCGCGTAGGCGTCCGCGTCGCCTGCCAGCACCTTTCTCACCACCTGCGCGTCCGTCATCGTAGGATCACCTGTATGCGAATGAGGACATCTCCTCACCCTTGAAGTGACCGTGCGGCGCGCCAGCATTACACGGTTTCTCCGGAGGGCGGCATGGGCACCTGCGTACATGACACCAGCCCGGCCATGATGGCCGGGCCGTGAGCGCCCATCGAGGTGCCGATGCGAGGCCGGCCGCTACGCTCCCCGCGACTCGTCCCTGGAGGGCAGGCAGCCGCACCACGTCTGCCGGTAGAGTCCCCAGCGCTTGCTCAGCTCCACGCTGCGCTGGAAGCCGTGGCGCTTCTTGAAGTTTTCGGCCAGGAAGCGCAGCCCGTGCTCGCACGCCACCTCCTCGCCGATGGCGTTGACGCGCTCCGCGGGCGTGTGCGGGCTGACGGTCAGCGTGGTGGTGATGACGTCGATGCCCCGCTCGGCCGCCCACCGGGCGGTGCGCTCCAGCCGCATCCGGAAGCACACATCACACCGCGCGCCGCCCTCGGGCTCATCCATCAGGCCCCGGCAGGCCTCGCGCCAGGCCTCCACGTCGCGCTCCAGCTCCGCCAGCGGCACGTCGGACAGCTCCGCCACCCGGCGCATGCTCTCCAGGCGTTTGAGGTACTCCTCGCGCGGCTGGATGTTGGGGTTGTGCCAGACGGCGCGCACGTCCCACTCCTCCCTCAGGCGCTCAATCACCGCGGTGGCACACGGGCCGCAGCAGACGTGCAGCGCCAGCGGCGGTCGCCCGGACTCATCTCTCTGTTCCGCCCTCGCCTCGCTCATGGCGCCCCGGGGGTGACCTCGCCCTCCTCGTCGATGCCCGCTACTCGTTGCACGCCATCATAGGCGACGGCGCGCAGCCAGGCGCTGCGCTGCTCCCCGGCCTCCATGGTGAGCTGCGTGCCGGCCTCGATGGCGTTGGACAGGATGGCCGGGAAGCTGCTGAACGGCTCCAGCGCCATAGTGTAGAAGCGTCCGAAGCTGGGGTAACCATCGGAGCCGCCCAGGGGCATCCACATCCAGATGTGCCGGAAGGTCTCCAGGTCGAAGGAGATGCCGAAGCCCAGCTCCCGGATCTGGCTGGTGACGGCCCACCAGCCGGCCTCCAGGTCCGTGAGGTAGAGCATGTCATCCACGCGCTCCTCGGGCGGCGGAACCACGCTGAGGTCCACCTCCTCGCTCCCGCGGGTGGTGCCCACCGGCCAGTCGAAGCGCTGCTCGGGCGCGAAACGACTCTCATCGCCGACGCTGGGATCGCAGACGACCGTGCGCGCGGCGCAGTCCACCCGGCAGTCATCCATCAGGAAGCGGCTGCCCAGCGCGGGATGGTGGCCCCACATCAGGTCCATGGGCTCCCGGCCCTCGTTGGTGAGGGTCTCGTCGATCTCCAGCACCGGCCGCCCGGAGCGCAGCGTGAAGGTCTTCTCCAGCAGGAAGGGGGTGCGGTTGGTGCGGACCCAGGTGCGGGCCTGGACGACATCCGGGTCGTCACGGGCGATCCGGCAGCGCCAGGGCACGCCCCAGACCTCGCCATGCAGCCCCATCTCCGCGCCCTTGTAGGTGCAGACGCGGCCCCCGTTGGGCATACACTCCTGCCAGCCGCCCTCGTAGAAGTCCGCGAAGGGGCCCACGCTGGGGGCGATCATGTCCAGGGACTTCTCAGGGTTGCGCACGCCCCGCGGCGTCCGCCACATGAAGTCCGTGTCGGTGGGCTTGTGCAGGAACTCGTAGATGTCAGTGCCCTTGTCCAGCAGGATGGTGACCCGCACAAGCTCGTTCTCCATCACGAGCAGGCGCATGCCCCGGAAGGTGAACTCATCGCTGATCCGGCAGCCGAAGTTGCGCTCGTGGGTGTAGAGCTCGAAGCCCATTGCTCGCCGTCACCTCGCCCCGTGATGTCAGCGCCTCGGTCACCGCGAGATTCACCGCGAGGGCCTGCAGACCTCTCTCGGCGGCAGGCCTCGGCAGCGCCCACGGCGAAGAGGCCCGCGACGGCGATTGCGACGCACCCGGGGCGCTGATGGCAATGCGATGCGTGCCTGTCCTGCTGGGCCTGGCCGCGGCCGCCGCCGCGGAGCCCACCGTCGTCGAGACCGCCGACCTGCGGCTGGAGATCGGGGAGAATGGGAGACTGGTATCGCTCACCTCACGCCACGCGGAGGGGGAGCTTGGCCGCCCCGGCGAGCCGGTCGCGGTGGCGCACACCGCCGATGGCCAGATCGACGCCACGGCCGTGAGCGGCGGCGACCGGCAGATGCGCGTGGAGTTCGGCGGCGACCTGGCGGCGCTGCTCTCCTGGGAGGATGCCGGCGGGCTGGCGGTCTTCACGCTCCAGGCCGTCGAGGGGGAGCCGGAGCGGCTCGACTGGCTGTGCCTGCCGCTGCGCGAGGGCGGGGAGCTGCGCTGCCACCGGCACGTGGTGCGCGCGGATGACGGCTCCGCAGTGGCCATGATCGCGGAGACGCAGGACTGCCTGGTAACCGGCGACGGGACGCCGCGGCTTTACGCCGGCGTTCACGCCGAGGTGTCGATGGGGCCGGCCCGCGTGGCGGTGGCGGCCGCGCCGTGGGACGAGATCCCCGACCGCATCGCCGCGGCCGAGGAGCTGTTCGGCATTCCGGTCGGCATGAAGGCCAAGCGCTCCGACGCCGCGCGGGGCAGCTACCTGATGATCAGCGGCGTCTCGCACGAGAATGCCGAGAGGGTCATCGACTGGGCGAAGCGGGGCGGCTTCGGCTCTATCCTGATCCTGCACGGCACGTGGGGGCACTTCGGCCGGCACTACGCTGTGCCGGAAAGCACCTTCCCCGGGGGCATCGATCAGCTCCGCGAGACGGTGGATCGCGTCCACCAGGCCGAGCTGCTGGCCGGCGCCCACATGTTCTCCTCCAAGGTCCCCAAGCACAGCGCCTATACCGAGGCGGGGGACGTGGGCAGCTTCTGGGAGGACCTGCACCTGGGCCTGGCCGAGCCACTGCCGGCCGACGGGGACCGCATCGTCACCACCGGGCCGCCGACCGACTGGCCCGTGCCCCAGGGCACGCGAGACATCCGCATCGACGACGAGCTGATGACCTACACCGCGCTGTCGCTGGAGGAGCCGTTCGGCTTCACAGGCGTGACCCGCGGCGCCTACGGGACAGAGCCGGCGGATCACGAGCCCGGCGCCCAGGTGGCTCACGTGAAGACGGATGAGAGCCGGGGCATCTTCATCATCGACCAGACCACCGATCTGCTCGACCGGCACACGTCCGACATCGCTCGCACCTACAACGCCGCCGGCTTCGACTGGATCTACTTCGACGGCGCCGAGGACGTGCATCCACCGCGCTGGTGGACGACCTCCAACGCCCAGATGGCGGTGGTGGAGAAGCTGGATCGCGAGCCGCAGATCGTGCAGATGGCCGCCTCGGCGCCCTTCTCGTGGCACCTGATGACCCGCGTCGGCCAGCGCGACTACTTCTGGGTTTCGCCCAGCTACAAGGATGAGGTGGATGACGCCGTGGAGCGCTCCTGGCCGCGGGCGCAGCGGGAGCTGATGGTGGCGGACCTGGGCTGGTTCCCCCTCAGGGCGCCGAGAGAGCACGTTCGAGCCACACAGGTGGATGACGTAGAGTACCTGTGCGCCAGGGCGCTGGCCACCGACTCCGCCTACTCCATTCTCACCAACGTGGACCGCATGGAGCGCGTCCCGTGCCTGGACGCCATCCTGCACCTGATGAGCCGCTACGAGCACCACAAGTTCGCGGGCACCTTCCCCGACGAGGTCAAGCAGCGCCTGCTTCAGCCGCGGCAGGATTTCATGCTGGTGGAGCGCGAGGGGACCGAGCCGCGGCTGCTCGCCGCGCGCGAGATGCCCTACGTCGGCGGCACCAGCCACCTCGTGCGGGCCTTCATGACCGAGCGCTACGATGGAGTAACGACCGTATCGCTGGCGCCGGTGGCCGGCAGGGCCAGCATCCAGTTCTCGCTGGACCCGGGGCGGCTGGAGTTCACCGACTACCGCGGGCAGCCGCACCAGGTCGAGGTCCAGCCCGGCGCCCAGGTGGTGGTGCCGGTGACCACGCGCGTGTTCATGCACTGCGACGGCATCAGCCGCGGGGAGATCCGCATGGCTCTGCGGCGGGCGCGCTGCGCGCCGATCCGCCCCCAGATGGTGTTCGTGGACGCCGGGCAGCCGCAGCGGATCGAGGGAAGCCTGGCAACCGCCGAGCAGGCCGGCCTGGCGCTCGATGGCTGCATCGGCGGCGCGCTGCTGCCCTCGGGGCCCTTCAGCATCGACACCGGCCCGCAGCACTGGGCGGAGTACGAGGTGGAGCTGCCCGAGGGTGGCCGCTGGCTGCTGTGGATCCGCGCGCGGTACAGGGACACCAACTCCAACAGCTTCTTCCTGCGCGATCCCGACGACCCCGAAGAGCTCATCCGCCTGGGCAACCGGATCGGGACCTACGACACCTGGCTGTGGGAGGGCCCGGTGCGACTGGAGCTGGAGGCCGGCACCCACACGCTGCGGGTCACCGGCCGCGAGAGCCGACCGCTGGAGAGCCCCATCCTGGACGTCATCGCCCTGGTGCACGAGGAGTTCAGCTATGAGCCCACCGACTCGGACGCTCGCCGGGCGCTGATGCCGGAGCAATGAGGAACATCGGAGCGTCCCGAATCGGTCTAAGATGCAGGTCGCGCGCGATCAGACGGAGCAGGTGACAGCCCTCATGAGGTCCATGCGCAACGCCCTGATGCTCCTGAGCCTCAGCGCCGTCATCGTGACCGCGGGCTGCGGAGGCGGAGGAGGCGACGGCCAGAGCCCAGGCTCCACGAGCTACCTGCCGATGGCGGTGGGGAACACGTGGGATTACACGATGACCCTGGCCCCCGACCTCATACCCGCGCAGAACGGCCAGAACCAGGAGTTCGCGTATCACGAGACGGTGATAGGCACCGCCGACCTGCAGGGACAGGCCTACTACGTGATCCGAACGGTGCGCGAGGCAGGCGAAGGCTACGAAGAGTCCACCTGGCAGCAGTACCGCCGCGTGGATGATGAGGCGCTCTACGCCCGAGTGGCGGTGCGCAGCGAGGAGGGCATCATCCAGCGCTGGTACGACCTCCCGCTGCTGATGCTGCCTCCGATTGAGGGCCAAACCTGGAAGGACCCGGAGTTCGAGGATGTAACCTTTACGACCGCCTCGGTTAATGAGACAATACAGGTGCCGGCGGGGACCTTCCGATGCGTGCAGGTAGACCGTGAGTTCGACGACACGCCTCCGGGCGAGGACAGTCCGGTGCATGTGCTTATCCGAAGCTACTACGCGCGGGGTGTGGGGTTGGTGCGCGATGAGACGCGCGAGGACGGCGTGGTGACCTCAACCCTGGAGCTGCTCACTTACGAGCTGAACTGACCCAGCGGCGTGAGACCCGGCCCCGCCGGGTATCACGGTAGTACACTGAGGCCGATCGCCGGGGGGAGGCCAGGCCGACCAGGGCGCGGCCGGCCGCGAGGCCGTGGAAGGGGGTGGCAAGGATGCTGAAGGTGCGCTGGACGCAACTCGGCCCACCGGCGTCGCCACGGGTGGTGTTCGTCCGCGGCATAGGCGACATACGGGTGACCCAGGAGGACCTGGACACTTACGGGAGTATGTCCGGGGACCCGGAGCTCGAGTGCGAGCACGTCTCCGACGATCCGGAGGCCGACCACCGGATTGCTGGCCTGGCGCCCGACACCTTCGGGGTGAGCGATCCCGAGGAGGGCGAGGAGGAGAGCCGGCCCGCCCGCGCGACCAGCCGGCCGACGACCTCCAGCCGCTCCCGCAAGGGCGGTCGCCGTAGCTGGCTGGACATCCTGTTGGGTCGATAGGTCCCGTCACAAGGACGGCCAACTCCCCACGGCAGCGTGAGCTGCCCGCGTGGTGACCTGTCTCACTTCGCGCGATGACGTGCCGCGTATTGCGTGTCCCCTGCAAGTGTGCCGGGTGCGGATTCCAAGTGTCGGTGGAACGCGCGGGCGAGGGCGCCCGCGTCCCAGTACTGGGTTGTGGGCGCCCCCGGCCGCAACTCACAATCTCAGGCCGCACCCGGTGTGCCGGTCCGTGGCCGGGATTCCGGCCCCTCCTGCCAGGCCGCCTCCAAGCCGCCGGCGCGCACGGAAGGAATCCCTGCTGGCAGTGCGGAATGCCGATGTGACGTGAAGACCGCCCGGCGCTTGAGTCGTGACAGCGGTGGGCGCCGATGCAACGGAGGTGCCACGCCATGGCGAACGAGACGATCGGGTGCGCGATATTCGGAGCCGGCTGGGTCGCAGATGAGCATATCAATGCCTACATTGCCGACCCTCGCTCAGAGGTCGTGGCGGTGGGGAGTCGCCGGGAATCCAGCGCGCTGGCGGCGGCGGCCAAGGCCGGACTGGGCGACGTGGCGATCTACACCGACCTCGATGAGCTGCTCGCCGACGACAACGTGCAGGCGCTGTCCATCACAGGCCCCAACCACGTCCACGTGGAGCACGGCGTGAGGTGCTGCGAGGCCGGGAAGCACTTCATCATGGAGAAGCCCATCGCCATCGACCTGGCCGGCCTGCATGAGCTGCGCGATGCGGTCGCCGGGGCGGGCGTGAAGACCGTGGTCAGCTTCTGCCTGCGTTGGAACCCCTCGCTGATGAACACAGCGCGCCTGGTGCAGGAGGGCGCCATCGGCAGCATCTTCTACGCCGAGGGCGACTACTGGCACGGGGTCAGCGACTGGTACAGCGGGTGGGAGTGGGCCCGCACGAAGGCCAGCGGCGGCTCCAGCTTCCTGTTCGGCGGCTGCCACGCCGTGGACGCCCTCCGCTGGCTGGTGGGCGCGGACATCGTTCAGGTCTCCGGCGCCTACGCCGGCGGCTGGGACGACCGCTACGAGTACCCCGCCACCGTTGTGGGCACCGTGAAGTTCGAGTCCGGGGCCATCGGCAAGATCTCCTCGTCGGTGGACTGCATCCTGCCCTACCAGTTCAACATCGATCTGTTGGGCGACGAGGGCTCCATCCGCGACAACAAGGTCTACTCCACCTCGCTCTTCCCCGAGCAGGACGGCTGGGCCGAGGTCCCCGCCATCCTGCCTGACAGCGGCGACGTGGAGCACCATCCCTTTGAGGGCGAGATCAGCCACTTCCTGGACTGCATCGAGTCCGGCGAGGACTCCTACGTGGACATCGCCGACGCCGTCAACACCCACGAGGTGTGCCTGGCGATGGACATGTCCGCCGAGCAGGGCGGGGCCACCATCGACCTGCCCCTGGAGGGCTGATGGCAGAGGGCATACTGGAGGAGACCACCAAGCGAGTCGCGACTCGGCTGCGCGATCTCCGGGCCGCCACGCCTCAGGTGCAGGCCGCGGTGCTGGCGACGCGCAGTGGCCTGCCGCTGGCCTGGGATGTCGAGGAGGCGGCCGACGCCGAGGCGCTCGCGGCGCTGGGCGCCGACCTGCTGGCGTCGGCGGAGACGGCCGCCCGCGGGCTCACAGGCGGCGAGCCGCGCGAGGCCACCGTCCGCGGCCCCGACGCGCACGTCATCGCGCTGGCCGCGGGCGGCGATGCAGTGCTGGTCGCCACGACCGATGCCCTCACGCCGGCCTCCAGCGTCCTGCCGGACCTGCGCGAGGCCGCTGAGGAGCTGGCGGAGGTCCTGGGGTAGGGGCGCCTCCTCGGACTGCCGGTGTCCAGTCGCTCTCCCTGCCCTGGCCAGGAGGACTCGTCAACATTATCGTCACAGGTGAGAGACTGGGCGTTGATGCGTCAGAGGTCAGCACTGTGTGGCGGGCTGGAAGCTGAGAGCGCGCTGCAGCGCGCTCTCACCTGCGCCTGACGCAAGCCCTCAGGCGCAGGCCGACCGACGCGGATAATGCGGGCGAGTCGTCCGAAGCGGGGGCGTCTTTAGCCCCCCGGCCGTTTGCCGTTCGTCTTCGTCACTGCCGACCGGCTACTCGGCGGCGATCGCCTCGCCCAGCCGCTCGATCATATCCCCGACGGCCTCGCGGCGATCCAGCAGCACCTGCGGGTTCTTCGTGAAGCTCGTCATGCTCTCCGAGATCTCCTCCGGCACGATGCACAGCGCCTCCGCCTCGGCGAGCAGGTGGCCGTCGGGTCGTTCATCCGCGGAAAGCTGCTCCGCGCGCTCCACCAGCCGAGACAGAATCCCGAGGTACTCGTAGTCCTCGATGCCGTCGCGGATGCACTCCAGGCGGATCGAGGCCAGCGGCTGACGGTCGCGGCCGGGCCAGAGGAGCACGCCGTCACCGTTGTCCTTATACCGCTCGTAGGTGCCCAGGTCGCGCATGTGGATGGGCACGTCCGGGAAGTGCGGCTGGTCGCCGGAGGCGTTTGGCAGGCCGGTCCAGTAGGCGACGAACCAGTAGAGGAAGCCGGTGGCGCCGGCCTGCCGGGCCTGCCAGAACAGGATGCGGTGGTCGATGGCCGGCTCGTCCACGAAGAAGTTGGCGTGCGGCGGCTTGGGACCGCAGCAGGTGTACATCCACAGCGTGTCGCCGGCCCGGCGGCGCTGTCGGTAGAAGTCGCCCAGCACCCGCGGGCTCAGCGGGCACCAGATGTCCACCAGCCCCACCAGCTCCTCGGGCTCCGGGTCGCTGATGGTCTGCATGATGGGGTAGTCGGGCACCGCCTGCTTGATGGCCCGATAGTTCGCGACAAGCTGCGGGTAGTGATCGGGCTTGGGCTCATCGTAGCCGTAGATGTAGACCTCGCGCGGGAGGCCCTGCCGCTCCCACTCCTCGGCGTAGGCCTTGCACATCGCCGCCGCGACCTCCGGGTCGGTGCCCTGCGCGGAGTTGTCCATGCTGCCGGCAGTCGGCAGGCGATGCAGACAGAAGGAGTACGGTGCGAAGTACTCACTCGCGAGCGGCGCCACGGTCTTCTGCAGATTGCTCATATCGACCGTGATGGGCTTGCCGGGCTCGATGTCGGTGCGGTAGAAGCCGGTCCCGCGGCTGAGGTACTCCCGCGCGATGTTCTTGGGCGTGAGGCGATAGCGGCCCATGAACTCGCACCAGTCGCGGAACATCTCGATGGGCATGTGCTCCTCGTAGGGCTTGCCCTCCCACCACCAGCGGGCCAGCCCGCCGGCGTAGAGCCCGAAGGCCGTCGCCAGCGTGCCCGGACGAGGCAGCCGGAAGCTGCGCACGCGCAGGCTCACCGGAACGCTCACGGACTGCTGGCCGTGGCTGACGGTGACCTCCGTCGAGTACTCGCCGGGTGCGGCGTCAGGCGGCACCTCCACGGTGAACCAGACGGGCTGGCGCTGTCCGGCCTCGACGTCGAAGGGTGCCCCGGGCAGCAGCGGATCGGGCCACCAGCCGACGTATTCGGCATCGTAGCCGGGGTCGGCGGTCTCCACGTAGTCCACGATGCGCCACGTGAGCGGAATCTGGCCGCCCTCCCCGCGAAGCGGCGGCGCCTGCACCTCCACGCCGCTCAGCGCCTGCTGCCCGGCGACCACCACGAGCTGGAAGGACTCCGCCTCATCGCGCGCCGCGGTCATCTCGACGTGGTCGGCCAGGATGCCCTCGGTCTCCTCGCCCTCCCGCCGGATCTTGTGCAGCGGCCCGGCGATGGCCACGCCGAAGCCCTCCGGGCCGCTCCGCAGCACTCCCTGCAGCGCCATGGTTCGCGCCTCCCGCAACGCAGTGTCGATGCTGGCATAGCTCTCGTGCAGGCTCCCCCACTCATCCTCGCTGAGCCGGCGTGGCTCCGCCGCGGCCTCCCCCAGCCGCGTGAGCGCGGCCTTCGCCGCAGCAAGCTGCTGCTCGACCGCCGCCCGCGCGTCCTCCGCCAGCCGGAGGGGGCCCACGTCGGCCTGCAGCGCCGCTAAGCGGCGCTGCAACTCCGGCAGGCGCCTCGCCAGGGCCGCCAGCTTGTAGCGGGTCACGTTCGGCGACATGGCGACGTTGCCGAAGCGTTCCGGGCGGTGAAAGGCCTCCAGCGACCAGGTCGAGGTCTCCCCTCTCACGCGGTCGTTGCGCACCAGGTTTATCCCCCAGCTCTCGCCCACGCGCATGTCCAGGCCCAGCGCATCAAAGGGGATCGCCAGCTCCACCGTCCAGCGGTCGTCCCGGCGCTGCACCGAGGCCGTGGCACCGGACTCCCACGCGGTGTCCTTGCGGTGGGTGTCCCGGATTACGCCCAGGCAGTTGACGCAGAGCTGGTAGTAATCGTCGTGCTCGTGCCAGGGGTCGAGGAACACCTCGATGGAGTCGTCGAGCCAGGTGTCGCCATCGTGCTCGGTGGCGTCGGCCTTCAGGTCCGCACCGCCCGGGTGCGGGCACTGGAAGGCTACGTAGAGCGCCTCGTCGTCGTAGGCGATCCACGCTCGGGGCTGCGAGGTCGGCAGGCGCTCGCCGGTGTGCACGATGAACTGCGTGATGGCCCGCTCGTCCGGCCAGCAGCCGTCATCGAGCACTCCATCCAGCCGTGGCGCGGCGCGGACGGCCTCCACAGAGGGCGTGCCCAGGCAGACGACATCATCGTAGCGGGTGGTCTGCTCATCGGCGCCATAGAGCGCGAAGCCCATCGTCGCGGCGCGCTCGGGCACCGGGATGAGGCCCTGCACGTGCGTCCACTCGGTGGTGTCCTGGCGCGGATCGAGAGTCTCATAGCCCAGGTGGTTGCCGTCGGCGTCATAGAAGTGCGCGCCGGCGCGGCCCTCCCAGCGCCCGTCGCTCTTGACCCAGTAGCTGACCAGCAGCGAGGTGCCGCCCTCCACAGGCAGGCCGTAGCGGTTCCACTGCACGGGGGCCTTGCCCGGCGGGTGCTTGGCCTCGCTGACGAGCAGGCCGCTGGCCTCCCCGGAGTGCGCATCCTCGGTGTCGCGCCGGCAGATGCCCCACTCCTGCTCCTGCGGCGGGAAGCGATGCCAGAACTCGGGCAGCTCGCCCCCCGCCTCGAAGCCCCCGTTGCGCGTCTGCCCGTACCACTCGCCGGCCTCAGGTGCGATGGTCTGGGCCGGCGCCGTCGCCTGGCCCAGTGCCAGGAGCACAAGCGCGGTCACAGCGGCGAGCACGACGTATCGGGTCACTGCTGATCGCCTCCCGGACACTGCTGCAGCAGACGGTATCTGCGTTCGGCCTCGAGCGCAAGGGGCGTCCCGTGCAAGCCCTGACATGTCCCATTCTCGTCCGCCAGACATGCCGGCCCCGAGAGCTCAATGCGGCAGGCCCGGTCGGCCCAGATCGTATCGCGGCCCCCGAAGTGCAGCCAGCAGTCCGGCGGGTCGATCTCCGTCACGTGCAGGCCCTCGGTGGCGTGGGCCACGATGGCGTCCAGCCACTCGTCGAGCAGCTCGGGCGTGTGATCTCCGGTGCCCAGGTACCACAGCCCGGTCGGCTCGCGGACGAAGTGCCGCGCCGTGCGCACCGAGATGGAGCTATAGCCCTTCACGCCGTAGGCCAGGCGGGTGGGCACCAGCGGCGCCTCGCCGCGCTCGAAGCCCACGTCCAGGTCCTGGCGGACCTTGGTCCTCCTGTCAGGAAGCTCGCGCGCGAACTGGTCCCAGGCGAAGTACATGCGCTCCTTGAGCACGAAGTCGGCCGCGCTCAGCGCGTCGTAGTAGTCGTTGCCGAGCACGCCCACCACGGCGTCCTCGTCGGCCTCGTGGACCGCCCCGACGATCTCCGACAGCAGCTCCCAGTGCGCCCAGGCCAGGGAGTGCTCGGCGCCGGGGACGATGCCGCCGCGCCGGCCGGTGGCGTCGGGCCAGAAGATGGAGCCGTCCAGGAAGATGCCGTCGAAGCCGGCCTCGACGGCCTCCGCCGCGCGGGCTACGAACAGCTCCCGGACCTGGGGCCTGCGGATGTCCGCCAGCAGCCACGGGCCATCCGGCGAGTATGGCCCGGTATAGAGCTGCCCGCCCGCGCCCTGCATCCCCAACTCGGCCTCAAGCGCCTCGGTCACCTGGGGCGAGTAGCGGCGGAGCGCCCCGATGTACTGATAGGCCAGCGCCCTGATGCCGCGCTGGTGCAGGATGGGCGGGATCCAGTCTCGGGTGGCATTCTCGCGCACGATGATCCAGTCGTAGACGCCCTCGCAGGCCTCTGCAATGCGCCGGTAGTGCTCGGGCTCGTAGTGAATGGCCGTCCAGCCCCGATAGGCGACCTGCATCATGAGGCCGTCGATGGGCCGCCTCTCACCGCTGCGCGTAAGCGCCCAGGAGGCATCCTGGCCCTCGGCAGTGCGGATGCGGAGCGTGACCTCCTCGCCGGCAGCGAGGTGAAGATCGGCGGTGGCAGCATCCCCGCCATCGTTGCGGTACCGGTGCGCCAGCAGGATGGCCCGCACGCGGCCATCGTCGGTGCCCTCAAGCCGCAGCGACCACAGGTCGTGGGTGTCGGCGGCGACGCCCCACTCCCCGATGAGCAGCCCCGGAGCCGCCAGACGCGGAAGATTGAGCACGTTGCGCTTCTCGTGGTAGGTCCAGTCGTAGGGGTAGCGCAGCACCAGCGGCTCCGCCAGGTCCTCCGCCCTGCACTCCGTCAGGCCCGGCGCCAGCGGCGTGACGCTCTCGCCCTCCAGGGCCACGCCCACCGAGTAGACGCCGTCGCGCGGGGCCCGGAATGTCGCCACGACCTGGCCGTCGTCGCGCCGCAGCAGGACTCCGGAGGCGTCCACCTCCACCCCCTGCTCAGCCAGATAGGGCCTGATGGTCGCCGGCTGCGCTGAGAGCCGGCCGCACAGCGCCTGCAGGCCCACCGCGCACACCAGTGCGTGTGCGTAGCTGATGCGCATCGCTCACCTCCGGGATCGCCTGTGTCGCGCGCGAGAGACAGGTTCCCTCAGCGGCGGGCTCGGGCCTCCATGGGGCAAGGAAGGGCACGGGGGACGACGCTCGGCTGGCATCGCATCCCGCCGCTCGGTGACCCTCAGGCGGGGCGGCAGCGCCGTCCGGGGCCCAGCTTGACTCCCCGCACAGGCTGACGGTATAATCCGCCTGACGCCACCCGGGGTACCAGCCCGATCACGGAGCCTCCAGCGTGCTGTCAGCCATCGCCGCCCTCGGCGGACACGTTCTCAAGGTGCTGTCATACTTCGGGGAGGCGTCGGAGCTACATCTGAGGACTCTGGTTCATCTGTCGCGGGGCGACGTGGAGCTGCGGCCCACCATCGAGCAGATGGCCAACGTTGGGGTCAGCTCACTGCCAATTGTGGCAGTTACCATGCTCTTCTCGGGCATGGTCTTCTCCTTCCACGTCGCCGATGAGGCGACGCTGTTGGGCGCGGCGGGGTACGTAGGGTGGGCTGTGGCCGAGACGATGTGCCGCGAGCTGGGTCCGGCGCTGACGGCGATCGTGGTGGCGGCTCGCGCGGGCTCGGCGATGGCGGCTGAGCTCGGGACCATGAAGGTCACCGAGCAGATCGACGCCCTGCGCACCATGGCGACCGATCCGGTTCAGTACCTGGTGGTCCCCCGGTACATCGCCGGGCTGACGACCGTCCCCATGCTGGCGCTGCTGGCGGACATCATCGGGGTGGGGGGCGGCTATATCATGGCCAGCGCCACCGCCGGACTGACGCCGGATGCCTATTTCGGCAGCATCGGGGACAACCTGGACCTGTGGACGGTGGCCGCGGGGGTCATCAAAGCCGTCTTCTTCGGAATCATCATCGCAGTGGTGGGCTGCCACCAGGGGCTGTACACCGAGAGGGCCTCCGAAGAGGTGGGACGCGCCACCACCCGGGCGGTTGTCTACTGCATCATGCTCATCTATGCCGCGAACCTGGCGCTGACGGTAGTGCTCTTCCCGTAGCCCGCGGGGCCGTGGAGGTTGGTGGAGATGTCGGGCACCGACAAGAGTGTGGCGGATGCCGGCGAGACCGCGGTGGACAGCACCGCGAGTGCGCCGGACGAGGAGGAGGGCCTCCGCCCGCACGCCCCGCCTCAGGCCGAGCCGGTGGACCGCAGTGGCGAGCCGCTGATGTCGGCCCAGCACGTTTACTACAGCGTGGACGACACGCCCATCCTCGAGGACATCTCGTTCGACGTCTACCGGGGCGAGATCTTCGGGATCATGGGAATGTCGGGCTCGGGCAAGACCACGCTGCTGAGACTGCTCATCGGTCTTGACCGCCCCACCAGCGGGCACATCTTCTTCAAGGGCGAGGACATCACCCGCCTGGATGAGGATGGGCTCAACCGCGTGCGCAGGTCGATGGGGATGTGCTTTCAGTACTCGGCGCTGTTCGACTCCATGACGGTGGCGGAGAACGTGGCCTTCTCCCTGCGCAACCGCACGGACATCTCACAGGGGGAGATCGACCGGCGGGTGCGGGAGCTGCTGGATGTGGTGGAGATGGGGGGCACCGAGGACCGCATGCCGGCCGACCTCTCCGGCGGGATGAAGAAGCGGGTGGGCATCGCCCGGGCGCTGATGGAGGAGCCGGAGCTGGTCCTCTACGACGAGCCCAGCAGCGGCCTGGACCCGGTAATGGGCTGCAATATCACGGCTCTGATCAAGAAGGTCCGGGCGGACACCGGCTCCACGGCCATCGTGGTGTCCCACGACGTGTCGAACATGCTGGGGATCACCGACCGCATGCTGATGCTGCACGAGCGGCGGGTTCAGGTGATAGGCACGCCCCAGGAGCTTCTGGCCTCCGACAGTGAGATCGTCCACCGCTTCGTTCACGCCGTCGGGACCGGCCCGATGACCGAGCACTGCTCTGTCAGTCCCCAGAGGTGATCGCAGGTGTCAGCGGAGGCGAAGGTGGGCCTGCTGGTCATCGTGACGGCGGTGCTGGCGCTGGCGGTGGCGGTGTTCCTCAGCGACGCCCTTCGGAACCTGGGCGCCTACACCGTAACGGTCCGGTTCGCCAACGTCCAAGGGCTGAGAGGCGGCTCGGCGGTGACTCTGTTCGGGAAGGGCATCGGCGAGGTGTCCGAGGTGGAGATCCGGCCGGACCCCGACTTTCCCTCCCAGCCGGTGGCCGTGAAGATGAGGATCCGCGACGAGATCCTCTACGCCTCGGACGTCTTCGAGATCAAGCAGGGCTCGCTCGTGGGCGATAGGTACCTGGCCATCAGCCGTCCCGAGGACGTCACGCAGCGCGTGAAACTCAAGGACGGCGACGTCGTGGGCGGCAGCGGGGTCACCAGCACCGAGGTCGTTATGGACGAGGCTCAGCGCCTGGTCGTGGCCGCCCGCGAGGCCGTGGAGGCCGCCAACCTGGTGCTCGCCGACGCTCAGACGCAGGAGAATCTCAAGCATACGGTCGCGAACCTTCGCACGGCGACGGAGCAGGCTGTGCTCATCACCGGCAAGGTCGTCGAGGTCGTGGACACCTTCGGCAGGGCCAGCGCGGCCAACGAGGAACGGCTGGCCGCCGTCATGACCAACCTCATGGCGGCCTCCGAGGACGTAGAGGAGACCACCAGGCAGGTGCAGCGGATGGTAGAGCTCACACCGGCGCCGGCACAACTGGCGGCGGCGGGAGAGAACATCCGGCTGGCCTCGGAGGACCTGGCGGCCATCGCCCAGAACGCCAGGGAGCGGGTGGAGGACACCACCATCGACCGGCAGGTCGAGGAGGTGATCGCCACCCTTCAGGAGGCCAGCGAGAACGTCCGCCAGATGAGCGAGAGCGCCGCTGAGCTGGCCGGCGACGAACAGATGAGGGCCGACATCCGCGCCACGCTCGACAATGTGCGGGAGGCGTCCGAGAGCCTCAAGGCCACCAGTGAGCACGCTGAGCAGCTTATGGGCGACGAGCAGATGACCCAGGACCTGAGGGCCGCCGTCCACAGCCTGCGGGAGACTGCCGAGGCCAGCACCGGGACCATGGAGCGGGCCGGGAACGTCATGACCGACATCGAGAATACGCTGGTCAGAGTGCGGCAGACCCAGGAGATGATCACCCGGATTCGCAGCCGCATGCGCCTGCAGGTGCGTGCGGCGCGGGAAGACGCGCTCAGAGCCGATGCGGCCATCGACGTACGGCTCGACCCGGAGGAGGATCCCTACTGGCGGCTGGGGGTGCGGGACTTCGGGGACGTGGAGACGATGGACGTGCAGTACAACGAACGATTGGGCCCTGGATGGGTGCGCGGCGGGCTGTTCGGCAACAAGCTGGGGATGGGCTACGACTGGCAGTACGCCGGGGATCGGGCGCTGGAGATGGAGCTGTATAACCCCGATGACGCGCGCCTGGACCTGCGGTGGCGTCTGGCCGTGAGACGCGAGTACGGCCTGCTGCTGGGGTTGGAGCGGGCCCTGAAGCACACCGACCCCATGATCGGAGTGCGCTACCAGACGGACTTCTGAGCGGAACCGGGCATTGCCGGACCGCTCCGCGGGCCGCACGCGGCGGCTCGCGCGGACATGCTGTTGACGCCGCTGAAGCCCCGTGTCCACAGCGGCAACGCGATCAGGAGGAGACAGATGAAGGTCATACTGCTTGAGGACATCCCGCGCGTCGGCCACGAGGGCGACGTCATCGACGTGGCGGACGGCTACTACCGCAACTTCCTGGAGCCACGGGAGATGGCCGTTCGGGCCACCACGGGCGCCCTGAAGGACCTGGAGAACCGCAGCCAGGCCATTCAGCGCCGCGACGAGGCCAAGCGCGAGCGCGCCCACGCCAAGGTCGAAGATCTGCGCGACCGGCGCATCATCGTGAAGGCCCCTACCGGGGAGGGCGACCGGCTGCACGGCACCGTCACCACCGGGCAGATCAGCGAGGCGGCCGAGGAGCAGCTCGGCATTGTCATCGACAGGCGCGACATTGACATCCCGGAGCCCATCAGGGAGATCGGCGACTACCTCATCACCGCCAAGGTCTACAAGGATGTCGAGGGCCAGCTTCCGGTGCGCGTCGTTCCTCTCGCGGACGAGCGCAGCGCCGAGGAGATCCTGGCGGAGATCGCCGAGGAGTACATGGCGGAAGAGGACGAAGAGGAAGAGGGCGAAGAGACCCCGGAGGGCGAGGATGCGGAGGGCGTCGAGGAGGACGAGGAGGAGTCCGAGGACGAGGCGGAGTAAGGGCGTGCATGGGCATCGCCCGGCCGCCCGGGGGCGGACTCCGGGGAGGCGGGCGGCGCACCATTGACCGAGCAATGCTCCATCGCGGGAGGCACTGATGTCCGACGACGGCATCACGCGCACGCTCGACAGGCTGTCCGACAGACTGCCGCCGCAGGACCTGGAGGCCGAGCAGGCCACCCTGGGCGCTATGCTCATGGAGGCCGGAGCGGTCAGCCGCGCCATGGCCATCGTCACCGAGGAGGACTTCTACCGGGAGGCGCACCGGGAGATCTTCTCCGCCATCCAGGCGTTGGAGGAGCGCGGCAACCCGGTTGACGTGGTGACGGTCGGCGCCGAGCTGCGGCGCCGCGAAAAGCTGGCAGGCGTCGGGGGCGGGGAGTACCTTACCGCGCTGATCGGCGAGGTGCCCACCACCGCCCACGTCGTCCGCTACGCCACCATCGTCCACGACAAGGCCGTCCTGCGCCGGCTGATCCAGGCCGGCGCCGAGATCCAGGCGCTGGCCTACGACAACCCTGAGGATCTGCAGAACGCCCTGGACCATGCCGAGCAGAGGATCTTCAAGATCGCCCAGGAGCGCTCCAGCAAGGACTACACCCAGCTGGGGCCGGTGGTGCACGAGACCTTCGACCACCTCGACAGCGTCTACCGGCGCAAGGGCTTCCTGGCAGGCATAGCCACAGGCCTTACGGAGTTCGACAAGATGACCTCCGGCCTGCAGGAGGGGGACCTGGTCATCGTCGCGGGCCGCCCCTCGATGGGCAAGACCTCGCTGATGGTCAACAACATCGCCATGCACGCCGCGCTCGACGAGGACGTGCCTGTGGGCATCTTCTCTCTGGAGATGTCCGCTCAGCAGCTCGCCGAGATGATGTTGTGCGCACGGGCGCAGGCCAACTCATGGCGTCTGCGGCGGGGCCAGGCCACCAAGCCGGAGTGGGGGCGCATCGGCCAGGCGGTCGGCGCCCTGGCGGAGGCCCCCATCTACATCGATGACACCCCGGGTATCTCCATCATGGAGCTGCGCTCCAAGGCCCGCCGCATGAAGTCCCAGCATGACGTCGGGATCATCTGCGTGGACTACCTGCAGCTTGTGACCACCGATCGCCGCTCGTACGAGAACCGGCACCAGGAGATCGGGGAGGTGGCGCGGGCCATGAAGGCCCTGGCCCGGGAGCTGGACGTCTGCGTAGTCCTCGCCTCTCAGCTCTCCCGCAACGTGGAGCGCCGCGAGGACAAGCACCCCATCCTCTCCGACCTCGCCGAGTCCGGCTCCATCGAGGCGGAGGCGGACCTGGTGTGCATGCTGTACCGCGCCAGCTACTACGACAGAAAGAAGTCGGCGGATGAGGTGGAGGCGGAGGCAGAGGCTTTCGTGAGCGAGGAAAGCGATGAACCCAGCGATTACATGGATGGCACTGTCCAGATCATCATCGCCAAGCACCGCAATGGTCCTGTCGGCACCATCGATCGAACGCTGGGCTTTAAGGAGGACTCGCGCATCTTCGTGAACCTGGACGTGTTCCGGGAAGCTGAGGTCTACGAATGAGGATCCTTGTTGTCGGCTCCGGCGGACGGGAGCACGCCCTGAGCTGGAAGATCGCCCAGAGCCACCACTGCGACGAGCTGTTCTGTGCCCCGGGCAACGGCGGCATCTCCCGGGTCGCCGAGTGCGTTCCCATCGACGCCGAGGAGATCGAGGCCCTGGGCGACTTCGCCGAGCAGGAGCGTATCGACCTCACCGTCGTGGGCCCCGAGCGGCCTCTGATCATGGGCATCGCCGATCACTTCCGCAGCCGGGGGCTGACCATCTACGGCCCCAGCGCAGCCGCCGCCCGACTGGAGGGCTCGAAGGCCTTCGCGAACCAGATCGTGCAGCGGTCCGGAGGGACAGGCAAGCAGTTTGAGGTCTTCGATGATCCGGGGGCCGCGCGCGACTACGTCCGGGAGCAGGGCGCTCCCATCGTCATCAAGGCCGACGGCGACGCGGCCGGCAAGGGCGTTACCGTGGCAGAGAGCGTGGATGAGGCCCTGGAGGCCATCGACCGCACCATGGTGGAGAAGGTCTTCGGCCCCGCGGGCGAGCGGGTGGTCATTGAGGAGTGCCTGTTCGGGCAGGAGTGCTCCATCAAGGTCTTCTGCGACGGCCAGAACATCCTCCCCATGGTCCCCTCGCAGGACTACAAGCGCATCTACGACGGCGATGAGGGGCCCAACACCGGCGGCATGGGCTGCTACTCGCCGGTGCCGTTCCTCACCGACGACATGCTGCAGGACATACTCGAGAACACCATCCAGCCCAGCGTCGAGCAGATGGCCGCCGACGGCAAGCCCTACGTGGGCACCCTCTACGCCGGCATGATCCTCCCCGAGGACGGGCCGCGCCTGCTGGAGTACAACTGCCGCTTCGGCGACCCCGAGACGCAGGTGGTGCTGCCGCGGCTGGAGACTGACCTGGTGGAGCTGCTGGTGGCCACGGTGGAGGGGCGGCTGGACGAGATGGAGGCCACCTGGCGGCCCGATCGCTGCGTGTGCGTGATCTGCGCCTCAGGCGGCTACCCGGGATCCTATGACAAGGGCAAACAGATCACCGGCCTGAGGGAGGCCGAGCGGGATGAGGCGGTGATGATCTTCCACGCCGGGACCAAGCGCGTGGGCCGGCGGTACCATACCGACGGCGGGCGAGTGCTCGGGGTCACGGCGCTGGGCGAGACCTACCAGCAGGCGCGTGACCGGGCCTACAACGCCGTAGGGCAGATCGACTTCGAGGACATGTACTTCCGCACCGACATCGCTGAGCGTGCCGTGGGAAGTGACTGAGCCGATGGGTGACGGTGCGCCGCTGGTCGGGATCGTGATGGGCAGCGAGTCCGACCTGGAGGTCATGCGGCCGTGCGCCGAGCTCCTCAGCGAGCTGGGAGTGGCGTACGAGATGCGCGTCATGTCGGCGCACCGCACTCCGGACCTGGTGGCCGAGTGGGCCTCGGGGGCGGCCGAACGGGGGCTGAAGGTCGTCATCGCCGGAGCCGGGGCCGCCGCCGCGCTGCCCGGCTGCCTCGCCGCCCAGACCACGCTTCCGGTCATCGGCGTGCCCATCGACGCCACTGCCCTGCGGGCCGTCGATGCGCTCTACAGCATGGTTCAGATGCCCTCCGGAGTGCCGGTAGCCACAGTCTCAATCGACGGCGCCACCAACGCAGCCGTGCTGGCGGCTCGCATCCTGGCCATTGAGGACGCGGAGCTGGCCGGGCGACTTGAGGAGATGACCGCCGCGTGCAGGGCGGAGGTCATCGAGACTGATCGGCGCGTGCACGGGGAGGCACAATGAACGCGCACGAGGACTGCGCAGCCTACCTTCGATGGCCGCGTGAGAGGGCCTGGGGCGATGCCTGCGGGGTGTGCGGCATCCAGGCGCCGGGCACCGACGACATCTCGCGGCTGTGCTACTTCGGACTCTTCGCCCTCCAGCATCGGGGGCAGGAGAGCGCCGGGATCGCGGTGGGCACCGACGGGGAGATCAACGTTCACACCGGGATGGGGCTGGCCACCGAGGTCTTCGATGACGAGGACCTTTCTCGGCTGCAGGGCGACGTGGGGCTCGGCCACGTCCGCTACTCCACCATGGGCTCCAACGTCATCGAGAACGCTCAGCCCTTCGTGGCGGAGCACCGCAGCGGCCCCTTCGCCGTGGCCCACAACGGGAATGTCGTCAACGCCAGGGCCCTCCGCGATGAGCTTGAGGCCCAGGGGGTTGTGTTCAAGGCCACCAGCGACACGGAGGTCATCACCCAGCTCATCGCCCGCTCCAGCCACAGGCGCCTCGAGGACGCCATCGCCGAGGCCATGCACCGGATGAAGGGCGCCTACTCGCTGGCGATCATCACGCCGGACCGGCTCATTGCCGTGCGCGACCCCCACGGCGTGCGTCCGCTGTGCGTGGGGCGGCTCAATGGCGCCCACTGGGTCGTGGCATCGGAGACCTGCGCGCTGCACCCCATCGGGGCGGACTACGTTCGCGAGGTGGAGCCGGGCGAGATCATCAGCTTCGCCGGCGGCGAGATGCATCCCACGCAGATCATCGAGCCCGAGCGCAAGGCCTGCTGCATCTTCGAGTTCATCTACTTCGCGCGCCCCGACAGCCATATCTACGGCCGCTCGATCTACCAGTCGCGTGTCCGCATGGGCCACATGCTCGCCAGGCAGGCCCCCGTGGACGCCGACATGGTCATGGGCGTGCCGGAGACCGGCATTCCCCACGCCGTGGGCTTCGCCGAGGTCTCGGGCATCCCATTCGGGGAGGGCTTCATCAAGAACCGTTACATCCACCGCACCTTCATCAAGCCCAGCCAGCGGATGCGCTCGCTGGGCGTGCGCATGAAGCTCACTCCGCTGCGGGAGGCCATCGCGGGCAAGCGCCTGGTAGTGGTCGATGACTCCATCGTCCGCGGCACGACCACCGGCCCGGAGATCGGGTTGCTCCGCGACGCGGGTGCCCGGGAGATCCACCTGCGCATCAGTTGCCCGCCCATCAAGTACCCCTGCTTCTACGGCATCGATACGTCCGCGGGCCGGTCGGAGCTGATCGCCGCTCGCCTCAGCAAGCAGAAGATCCGCGAGCACGTTGGCGCGGACTCGCTGGAGTTCCTCCACCTGCGGAACCTCGTCAAGGCCGTGGGGCTGCCGAAGACCAACTTCTGCACCGCGTGCTTCGACAACAAGTATCCCATTCCGGTGCCGGACCATCTGATGGCGACGAAGTTCGACCTCGAGGAGCACGCGGCCCGGACCTGAACCAAGGAGGGGTGCGATGGACGACCAGGGCCCCACCTACAGGGACGCCGGCGTTGACATCCAGGCCGGCGAGCAGGCCGTGGAGCTGATGAGGGCCGCCGTGAAGTCAACGCATTCTCCCGCGGTCATCAGCGGGCTCACCGACTTCGGCGGCATGATGGGCCTCGGCGATGCCTACGTGGATCCCGTTCTGGTCGCGGGCACCGACTCCGTGGGCACCAAGCTCAAGATCGCCTTCGCGCTGGACAGGCATGACACGGTGGGGCAGGACTGCGTGGCGATGTGCGTGGATGACATCGTTTGCCAGGGCGCCCGGCCGCTGCTGTTCCTGGACTACATCGGCATCGGCGACCTCATCCCCGAGGTCGTCGCCGAGATCGTCACTGGGGTGGCCCGGGGCTGCCAGCTCGCCGGCTGCGCCCTCCTGGGCGGTGAGACCGCCGAGCTTGGAGACATGTACCAGGAGGGCGAGTATGACCTGGTGGGCTTCGCGGTGGGGGTCATGGAGCGCTCCGCGATCATCGACGGCTCCGAGGTCACCGCGGGCGACGTCCTCGTCGGTCTCCCCTCGTCAGGCCTGCACAGCAACGGCTACTCCCTGGCGCGCTACGTCCTCCTCGACGGCGCCGAGATGCCGCTGGACGAGGAGGTCCCGGAGCTCGGACGCACGCTGGGCGAGGAGCTGCTGGAGCCCACGCGCATCTACGCCGCCTCGCTGGTGAAGCTGCTCGAGGGGGGCCCTCTCCCCCACGCCATCATGCACATCACCGGCGGCGGCATCCCCGGCAACATCGGCCGCGGCATCCCCGAGGGCCTCACCGGGCACGTGGACATGAGCAGCTTCCGGCGCCCGGCGATCTTCGACCTCATCCAGCGCACCGGCGGCGTGGCCGAGGAGGAGATGCGGCGCACCTTCAACCTCGGACTGGGCATGGTGCTCGCCGTCGGCGAACAGGACGCCGACGCCGCCTGCGACGTCCTCTCCGATGCCGGCGAGGAGCCGCTGATCGTCGGCGAGGTCCGCGCAGGCGGCCCCGGCGGCTGCGCGCTGGGGTAGGCCCGGGCAACGGCGCCGTTGCCCAGCCCTTCGGAGGGACCGGTCTCCGGCCCGGCCGGGCCGTTGGTCCTTGTCGTAAGGAACGACGGGCCGGACAGTAGTCCGGCCCCTCCATGACGCCTCGCGTGGCTGCCTTTGCCGTACGGAGCGGCGGGCAGCCTTGCCCGCCGGCCGTTTGCCGTTGCCGTCTCCCCCTCTCCCGCCTGCGGCGAAGAACGACGGGCCGGACAGTAGTCCGGCCCCTCCATGACGC
>JAYENL010000240.1:23377-24604 GCA_034722055.1 Armatimonadota bacterium | reverse complement strand
AAACGACAGGCGCGGCACAGGTCCGCGCCCTACAGCAACGACCTACAGGCTGCAAGCTACAAGCGCAGGGCTGCGCTCCCATGCCGTACGGATCGGCGGCGTGCCTACGCCGCCCGCCGTTGATGCCGTTGCCCGCGGTCGTTCCCGCGCCGTGTGGAGGGGCCGGACTACTGTCCGGCCCGCCGTTGTCCGAGCCGACGGCTGGGGCCGGGAGGGCTGCAACGACAAACAGCAACGACGGCGGGCTGGGCAGCCCGCCGCTCCGTACGACATGAACAACACCGCGCGGCAGCGGCCCGCGCGGCACAGGTCCGCGCCTTACTGCCCTGGCCGCTACTCGCCGGTCAGGGAGGCCTTGGAGCGCGTGTACTCCAGCTCCGTGTCGGCGCGCTGCTGCGCCAGGATCTGGCGGGTGATCTCCAGGTCCTCCTCGGCCTCCTCCTCGCACAGCAGGCCGATGCAGACCACATCGATGGGCTTGATGTTGCTGAAGACGAAGCCCAGGCCGGTGGGGGGATTCACGCGGCCCGCCGCCAGGGGCTTGATGACGATGACGGGCTTCTCGGTGCGGTTGATGACCCCCGCCACCCAGTCCGTCTCCACGGAGCAGAGGAAGCCGATGGGGTTGATGGGCTGGATGTAGACGCCGATGTCGTAGCCGGCCCGGTCGCCCACCACGATGGCCTCCGGGCGGTGCGTGGACAGCCCCGGAATCATGCCCTTCTTCCGGATGTATTCGGCGACGCGGGGCCAGTCGGTGATCTCATTGCGCGCCGGGTGCAGCCGGGCGTCCGTCCAGGAGGTGTGGGGCAGGCAGAACTCGGCCCCGAGATCCGCGGTCTCGTCGATGCCCTCCATCAGCTCCTCAGTGGTCGCGCCGCCGGGCGTGAGGATCTGGATGATGTGCCGGCCGGTGCGCTCCTCGTGCAGTCGCAGGGCCTCGGTCATCAGCTCGCTGACGGGCGCCACCGTGGCGTTCATGCCCCCCGCCGAGCAGACCTCCAGCACCCGCGCGATCTTCTCGGTGTCCTGGTAGCGCTGTATCCACCTGCTCTTGGCGGCGCTGATATGCGAGTAGCCCAGGAACCAGTTGGTGCCGATGACCAGCCGGCCGATCTCGTACCCCTCGATGGTGGTGGTGGGGAGGATCTGCTCGGACATGCTCAGGCCTCCGTCTGTGAGGTGTCGGCTCGCCCCGACGGGCCACGCGAGGGCCATGTTCGCGCC
>JAYENL010000240.1:0-23277 GCA_034722055.1 Armatimonadota bacterium | reverse complement strand
CAGCGACTCGCGACCGCCGACCTGCCCACCGAGGTCGATCACCGCGCCGGCCCGCCGTACTTCCCGCTGCACGCCGAGGTCTTCCAGGTGGCCGCGGATGTCAATCGCAGGCGCCTCCCGAACGTGGCGGGACCCGTGCAGGTGTGGACCACCGACCCCTTCGAGCCCTTCCCCGCGATCGGCCCGGTGCCGGAGGATCGTGAGACCGACGCGGACGTAGAGATGTGCCTCGACGACCGCGAGCAGGTGCTGGTGCGGTTGTGCAACATCGGCGAGACCGAGGTGAGCGCGCGCCTGAGGGTGCCCGAACAGCCCGAAGAGGCCCCACGGGTGACGGTGCGCGAGGTCAAGTGCATCCACCCGGGCGGCGTGGAGATGCTCAAGGGCGATCCCCTGCCGCTGGCTGACATGACGCTGGGGACCGTGGCTTCCATGACCCTCCCGCCGGGGCTCATGGGCGGGTGGTGGCTGCAGATCGACAGCGGCGGCGCGCGCCCTGGTCTCTACCGGCTGCCGCTAATGGTCACGCAGGGCGCGGGCCCGCCGGTTGAGGTAGAGGTCCACCTGCGGGTGCTGCCCGTCGAGCTGCCCCCCGAGAAGCCCATCGTGACCTGGAACTACTCCTACGAGAGCTACTGGATCATGCCACAGCGCTGGGAGGACGCCCGCCGGGACCTGGTGGAGCATCACATTAACGCCTACTGCTGGCCGCATCCGTATCTGCCGTGGCTGGAGCTGGATGAGGAGGGCGGCCTGCAGCCGCTGGACTGGTCGCGCTTCGACGCCGGGCTGGGCACGCACGACAACATCCAGTGGCTGCTGCTGTGGCCCGGCTTCGAGTGGGAGGACAACCTGCGGCTCAAGCTCGATCTCGAGCCTGGCTCGGAGGGCTGGCGGGAGGTCTTCGTGGCGTGGTTCACGGCCATGCGGGAGGGTCTGGCAGAGCGGGGATTCGGGCCGGAGCAGGTGGCGTGGTACCTCTCCGATGAGCCGTGCAACATGCAGCGGGCCACGGCCGTGAAGCTCACGGGGGAGGTCATCAGGGAGATCGCGCCCGACGCCCACGTGCTGGCAAACCCCTACAGCGCGGCCACGCAGGAGCTGTTGGACATAATGGACCCGGTGGTGAACCTGTGGTGCCCGGAGCTGTCGTTCGCATCCGGCGAGCGCCTGGAGTTCTTCCGCCAGGGCTCAGAGATCCTGTGGAGCTACCAGGTGCTGGGGAAGAGCCGCGACCCGTTCGAGAGCTATCGCCTGGGCTTCTGGGACTGCTGGGACAGGGGGATCACCGGCCAGGGCTTCTGGTGCTACGCCGACGCCGGCGGCAGCGCCTGGGATCCCTGGGACGCCGAGCGCCATGACTACGCGCCCGTCTACGACGGCGACGAGCGGGAGCTGATCCCGTCGATCCGCTGGGAGGCCTGGCGGGAGGGCGTGGAGGACTACACGCTGCTGGCGATGGTAGCCGAGGCGCTGGAGGGGGGCGAGTGCCCCGAGGCCGCGCGGAGGGCGGGCCGGCGAGCGCTGGAGGCGGCGGACGAGGCCGTGGCTGAGCGCAGCCCGCGGGCCGTCGCATCGGCTCGCCGGCAGGCCCTACTAGCCTTGCGGGCTGTGACCGCCAGGTAGCTGCACAGAGTGGAGTATGTGCGAGGCCGCCGCGGCCGTCAGCCTCCGGACGTGATTGTGAGCGGGTTGCCGTCCCACTCCACCCACGGTGACCAGGTGCCGTCACCGGACTGCACGCGCAAAAGGATGTCATACTCGCCCGCGGAGAAGTCCCAGTAGTGGAACTCCGGCTGGTCGCCGAACTGCTGCGCGACGCCGTCCACGGCGTAGCGCCACTCATAGGCCGCGATGGGCTGGCCGCCGCTGGCCTCGCCGCGCCCGGCGAAGTGAACTGGATTGCCCTCGATCTGAGGATCGGGCGAGACCTCGTCGATGTGGGCCGCCAGCTCCGGCGGGCTCTGCCAATGGGCGACGATCTCCCGATTGCGGTCCATGGTCAGCATCAGGGGGTTGTCAGTCTCGTGGCCGGCGGGCACGTCGCCAGACCAGTGATCGAAGGTGGAGCCCGCGGGCGGGACAGCCGTCACTGACAGCTCAGCGCCGTGGATCCACCGATCGGACCAGGCCAGGTCATAGGTCTGGCCGGATGCCCCCGGTGGCTCAGAGACTATCACCTGGCCACCCTCTGGCTGGCCCGAGATAGTGACGCGTTTGGCGGGGATACCACTCCCACAGCCGATCATAACCAGGGAACCCACTCCGGAGGCCAGCGAGCAGCAGAAGATGGCGGTGGCGAAGATCGCGGTGGTCATCTGTGGCGCGCTGGCGATCTTCGTGGGACTGGCCTTTCGGGAGGCGAACATCGCCTGGATGGTGGGGCTGGCCTTGGCGGTGGCGGCCAGCACCTTCTTCCCTGTGCTGGCGATGGGCATCTGGTGGCGGCGTACCACTGAGCAGGGCGCCTTCGCCGGGCTACTGGTGGGCGGCCTGATCTCGGCAGTTGTGGTTATCGGCCACCTGGCGGGCTTCTGGCCGTTCGACCAGCCCGCGATCGTCAGCGTTCCAGCCGCCTTCCTGGCCATCTACGTAGTGTCGATGCTCACACAGGACCAGCCGGAGAGCGTGTGGGAGATATGGGACGCGGCCTTCCACGCCCTGCACCACCCTGACAGCGACCTGCCTGAGCCTGAGGAGATGGCCGAGGTCGCCGAGACGGCGGAGGTGGCTGAGTTCTCGGCGCATGACGAGATCGAGACCCTCCCGCGCGAGTCCGACGAGGGGGACTCCTGAGCGCAGGCAGGACGTGAACCAGCGGGGAGGGCGGCCGCCCTCCCCGCTCTCTCACCTCTGAGGCAGGGCCGGGCTCAGCGCTGTTCGCGGTACCACGCCACGAACTCGCGCAGGCCCTCTGCCAGGCTCCACTGCGGCTCCCAGCCCAGCAGCCGGCGGGCCCTCTCGATGCTGGCGTAGGTGCGGGGGACGTCGCCCGGCTGGTCGTCGAGCACCTCCACCACCGGCTCCACTCCCACGGCCTCGCCCACGGCCGCGATCATCTCATCCAGGCGGACCGGGGCGGAGCTGCCCAGGTTGATGATCTCCCACTGCAGGTCGCTTTCCCAGGCGGCGATGACGCCGCGCACGATGTCGGCGACGTAGGTGTAGTCGCGGCTGGAGGAGCCGTCGCCGTACTGGGGGATGGGCTCGCCGGTCTCCAGCAGCCTCACGAACTTGTTGATGGCCAGATCCGGGCGCTGGCGGGGACCGTAGACTGTGAAGAAGCGCAGCACCACGATGGGCATGCCGTAGAGGTGGTGGCAGGTGTGGCAGAGCGCCTCGGCGCCGACCTTGGTGGCGGCGTAGGGGGAGATGGGCCGGTCGATGCGCTGGTCCTCGCTGAAGGGCACCTTGTTGGCCGCGCCGTAGACGGAGGACGAGGAGCCGAAGATGAAGCGGTCAACAGCGTGCTGTCGCGCGGCCTCCAGCAGCACCGCCGTCCCCTCCACGTTGACCCGCGCGTAGCCCGTGGGGTCTTTGATGGAGGGACGCACACCTGCCCGGGCGGCGAGATGAATCACGCCGTCGAGCCCGTCGCTGAAGGCCCGCTCCACGGCCTGCGGATCGCAGATGTCGCCCTCGATGAGCTGGAAGCGATCCGACTGCGCCAGCTCGGCCACGTTGCGGCGCTTGATGGCCGGGTCGTAGTAGGGGTCGAAGTTGTCCAGCCCGATGACGCGATCCCCGCGCGCCGCCAGGGCCTCACTGAGGTGAGAGCCGATGAAGCCCGCGGCGCCGGTGACCAGGATCGTCTCGCCAGTGTGTTCGCTCACGATGGTGTGTGTCCCGCCGCCCCACATGATAATCGCCGCGGTCTCGTGGGCGAGGCGTTCGGCGTCATGAGTATACACCGCCGGCGCGCCCGGACGCAAGCGGCAGGATATCGCGGGTGCGAATTCCAAGTGTCGGTGGAACGCGCGGGCGAGGGCGCCCGCGCCCCAGCACTCACCTGGCTTGCAGGGGCCCCCTCCGCAACCGAGAGTCTGAGGACGCGCAGGATATCGCCGGCGGGGCCGTGAATATGTTGTGGTCACGCGCATCTGCAGAGAGCCCTGCCGTTGGAGCTGATGACACCGGAGGCTGAGTGACCGTGGCGGAGACCATCGGCGTGGGAGTCGTGGGACTGGGGCGCATCAGCGACAATCACATCACTGGATACGCGGCGCTGGACAGGGCCGAGGTGGTGGCGCTGTGTGACGTGCGGCCCGACCGTGTCGCGGATGCCGTGGAGCGGCACGGGCTGGATGCGGCCTTCGCGACCACCGACTTCGCGGAACTGCTGGCGCGCGATGACGTGCAGGCGGTGAGCCTGGCGCTGCCGGATCATCTGCATCGTGACTTCACGCTCCAGGCCATCGCCGCCGGGAAGCACGTGCTGTGCGAGAAGCCGCTGGCCATGAACGCCTCCGAGGCGGAGGAGATGCTGGAGGCAGCCGAGCAGGCCGGCGTGGTTCACGCCGTGCACATGCAGCGGCGCTACGCGCCCTCGGTGCGCTACATCCGCGACCTGGTGACCGAGGGCTTCCTCGGCGAGCTGCGGCACTTCCGCTGCCGCATGTCGGTGCATCGGATCTCGGACCCGGACGTGAGGCTGGAGTGGCGCCTGCAGGCCGAGAGGGGCTGCTACGGGGTGCTCGGCGACCTGGGCGCACATGCGCTGGACCTGGCGCACTTCACCATGGGCGAGAGCGCGGGGGAGATGGTCGCGGCGGTGGGGATGGGCGCCATCTTCATCGAGCGCCGCCGGCTCGAGGACGCCGACGGCAGCGGGGAAGTCACCGCCTGGGACGCCATCAACGTCGCCAACCGCTACGAGACCGGCGTGCTGGGCAGCTACCAGCTCTCGCGCTTCAGCCCCGGCTACTCGGGCTTCGAGATCGATGGCCAGGAGGCCTCGGTGGCCGTGCGGGGCGACGACCCTGGGGGCGCCATCATGGTCTACGAGCGCCGGCCGCGCGATGACCAGATCCCGGCCTCGGAGTATGCCGGGCGCGAGATCCCTGAGCGGTACCGCGACGGGCAGACGCTCTTCGGGAGCTTCATGGATGCTATCCTGCAGGGCGGAGAGGCGTCGCCGAGCTTCGCGGATGGGCTGCGTGTGGCCCGGGAGCTTGACAGCATCCACGAGGCGGCCTTGAGCCAGGCCCAGCACAAGTAGAAGGTCGCGGGACGGCGTGAGGAACGGCAGGCCGGACAGTGGTCCTGCCTCTCCATACGGCACGGCGACGGCGGGTCCGAGCCGGGAGCTTGACAGCATCCACGAGGCGGCATTGGGCGAGGCCCATCAGGAGTAGCCGGCTGAGACGGGAGGCGGGAGAGATGCGCGCAACGTGCCTGACGCTGCTGTGTGCCTGCACGCTGGCAGCCGCGCAGCCGCAGAACATGGTGACCAACGGCTCCTTCGAGCAGCTCCAGGATGGGCTGCCGACCGGCTGGCGCGTGGCGGAGGAAGTCGCCACGATGCAGACCGGCGGCGCCCCGGAGGGCGAGCGGTGGCTGAGGCTCGCCAGGCCCGAGGGCGCCTCACACGCGCTGGCCAGGCAGCGCGTGCACGTGAAGCCGGACACGGGCTATCGCCTGCGCGCCTACCTGCGCGCGCCGAAAGCCAGCTACTACTCGCTGGTGGCCTACGACGCGGTGCTGAACACGCTGGCCGCCAAGAGCACCGGGTGGGCAGTCATCGGCGATTGGCTGGAGCTGAAGCTGGACTTCCGCACCCGCGAGAGCGACAGCGTGGTACAAGTGGGCCTGCTAAGCTTCGGCCCGGAGGCGCACTGGGACGCGGTGCGCATGTGGGAGGACGAGTCGGTGCGCATCGGCGACCTCACGCCGACGGTCAACGAGCTCACCGAGCCCACCAGCCACGAGCGCGAGCGGGGCTTCATGATCTTCGGCCGCAAGGCCAACGACTTCGTGCCGGCCCGCTACGCCCCCACGCGCTGGGACTGCCACACACCGATCAGGGGCGCCTGCCCGCCGGGACAGTTCGAGACCATCGTGCTGGGGGTGCGCGCCCTCCGCGACCTGGAGGATGTGCGCGCGGAGCTGATTCCCCAGGACGCGCCGCTGTTCGCCCACGCGCGGCGGCCTCCCATCGACGCCGAGCTGCTGCAGGTCGGCTACGGCCGGCGGGGGCTGACGTCGCAGTCTTACGAGCGCCATCCGCTGCTGCTGCTTCCCCCGCAGGAGGTGGACGTGCCAGCCGGTGATGTGCTGCAGTACGGCGTGCGCGTGCATGTGCCGGAGGGCTATCCGCTGGAGACGGTGCTGCTGGCGATGTGGCTTTACACCGGCGACGATCGGACGCTGGTGCAGGTGATCGTGGACGTGCCGCAGGTGCGGCTCGACCCCGCCGACGCCACGTTCTTCATGTACTACTCCGACAGCTACCTGCCGCCGGAGATGGCGACGGCGCCCATGCAGGCCGCCTACTACCGCGACATGGCGGAGCATGGCATGAACTCCGTCAGCCTCTACGTGGAGCCCGAGCACGACGTGGACGGCCGCGTCGAGATCGACCTGCACCACAACTGGCGCTACGATCCCGATGACCCCCGGCACTTCCTCGGCCTGGCCGAGCGGCTGGCACAGATGCGCGAGGCCGGGCTGGCGTCGCCGGACCGGCCGCTGATCCTCCTGTCCGCGTGCGGCTCCACGTGGGGCGGATTCCGGGAGCCCGAGAGCGTGAGGACGCTGCTGCGCATGGGCGAGGAGCTGGGCTGGCCGCCGCTGCTGTTCTACGTGCACGATGAGCCGAACACGCCGGAGCGGGTCGAGGCGGTCCGCGCGACCTACGAGCGGGTCTACGCGAAGGTCCCGCAGGCCCGGACGGTCACGGCCATCGGCGGCTACGGCATCGAGCAGATCGGCGAGCTCTACGACGTCTGGATCGCGTCCCACGGATCAGTCAGCGAGGAGCTGATGGCGCGGGCGGAGCGCGAGGGCAGAGAGCTGTGGGCCTACGACTGCCGGCATCGCGGTCAGCGGCCGGAGTTCGACCGCTTCATCTGCGGCCTGTGGGCGTGGCGGACGGGGATCGGCGGGCTGGGTCAGTGGGCCTACTACTCCGAGCGCGCCCTCGAGCGGGACGAGGAGGGCCGCTGGCAGCTCCCCGAGGCCTGGCGGGAGTGGTACATGATCGCCTCCGATCAGGGACCGATCGGCACCGTGGGGTGGGAGGCCCGCCGGGAGGGCATCGAGGACTACCGGGTGCTGCAGACGCTGCAGCGGCTGGTCGCCGGCCGCCAGGGCGAGACGGCGAGCCGGGGCCGGGAGCTGCTGGCGGAGGCGCGGCGCATCACGCCCATCGACGCCTTCGCCGACGCGCCGCGCGACCACCGGTACATCTGGGAGTTCGATCCTGCGCCGGAGGCCACGCTGCGCCACATGAGCGACCTGCGCCTGGAGATGCTCGAGGTCATCGAGCAGTTGCAGCGCTAGAGCCTGCTGCGCAATCTCCGCGTCGGTCGGGCCTCCTTCCTTGCCCGACAGAGATGTTTCTGCAGAAGCAGAGACCCTGTCACCCGCGTAGGTCGGGCATCCTTGCCCGACAGAGATGTCATCCGCGTAGGTCGGGCATCCTTGCCCGACAGAGCAACGGCGGGCCGGACGGTGGTCCGGCCCCTCCACACGGCACGGAAACGACCACGGAGAACGCCCTCAACGACGGGCGGCGTGGGCACGCCGCGCCGCACGGCACAGGAGCGGCGCCTTGTAGGGCGCGGACCCGTGCCGCGCCTCCGCTCGTGGTCGGTCGTTGTGGCCTGCCGCTGCCGTCATGTCGTACGGAGTGGCGGGCTGCCTAGCATCCGACGGCTTCGGCAAGTGAGCGGCTGAGCGTCCCGTTCACCGGCCGGCAACGGCTGCGTCGAGGGGCTCGCCTATCGCCGCCACCGCGGCCGCGTCGGGGCATTCGGCGCTCCTGAACAGCACCCACTCCTTCTCGGCCAGCGTCTTGCTCCAGATATCGTACTTGAAGTCGGCTCCGAAGATCTTGGCGGAGACGTCGGCCCCGGCTGAGGCGATGAACCGCCCCTTCACCTCCACACATGGCGGAGTGAAGGTGAAGCTGCCGCCAAGCAGGTAGGCCGGCTGTATCCACCCCGTCAGGCTCTCGCAGATGCTCAGCTTCACGCGCGGGAAGCCCAGCCCGAAGTTCGCCCCGATGGCGGCGGCCGCCCCGACCTCCGTCCTCTTGTCGCCCTGGTCCAGCGACCGCACGCCGCCCTCCACCTGGGGCGTGCCGCCGGAGAAGCGGAAGCCCAGATCGCTGTCGTAGTCGATGGTCAGCCGCAGGTTCGCTGAGCCCTCCACCGGCACCGACGCGTTGATGACGAACTGCGCCGAAATGCCCAGCTTCATCGGGACCGGCCCCACGAGGAAGTTGAGCGAGATCAGGGTGAAGTCGGGCTTGTAGTTGATGACATCTCGCCCCGAGCCGGCCATGATGACCTTGACGGTGGCCTGGCCCTGCATCTTGTCGAGGCGGTTGACGAACTCATCGACCTTGTTGTCAGTGATGGATATCCGGCCCCTGTGGCGGAACCGCTGCACGAAGCCCTCGGCGACCAGCTTGGCACCAGCGGGCCCCGGGAGGTCCTTCTCAAGCGTGAAGTTGAAGGTGACCTTGTCGCCCTGGGGAGTGATCTTGATGTCGTAGGTGTAGTCGCCGTAGGTGAACTTGAACTGCGGCTCAACCGTGCCGGGTACCCGCGGCATCACCTGTCCGGCGACGCTGGGAGCGGTGATGGTGTCCTCGGTGAAGCGGACACCGTAGTCCCACTCGATGGTGCCCTCCTCGATGGCCTCCGGCAGCGCCGCGAACTCCGTATCGACTACCAGGTTCTGCCCGTCCTGCTGGACCGAGGTGATCTTGCGCAGCGCGATCCCGTGAATGACCAGCACCCGCCCGGCGGAGATGTCCAGGCCGGCGGCCTGGACGCCGTCGGCATCAAGCGTGTAGCGGTGGTTGTCCGGGTCCACGTCCTTGACCAGCCCCAGGTGGTCCTCGTCGATGACGGTCGCACTTTGGTCCCATGTGACATCAAACGTCGTCTCCAGGTCCTCGCCTCCGTCCGGCACCGGGCCGATCCCGTCCCCGCCCTGGCAGGACGTGAACACCACCAAGAGGCAGCCGCGAGAAGGACTCTCGACGCGATGCGCATCAGGCCATCTTCCTTTCTCCTGTCTCGTGCCCGGCCCCCTGGTACGTTTCCATCAAGAGGAGACTGTCGGCGGGGAGGTATTCGGCATTCCAGCGCCCCCCTCCTCCGTGGTACACGGGAATGCACGATCAGGCCGAGGTCGCCGGGAGAATCGAAGGTGGATGGCCGGCGAGCGCTGAAGGATGGAAGCGGTGCGCCACTGGCGCGGATACGGGACAGGCTACTCCGCGGCGTTGGTGACGGCACGGGAGGCGCCGGCCTGGGAGGCGAAGCCCGCCACGGCGTTCCAGATGAGGTGGGCGATGACGACCGCCACCGCAATCAGCGCGCTCTTGATCATGGTGCCGCCCAGATCCCGCGTGTTCTCATCCTGGCCCAACGTGAAGATGATCCCCAGGATGATGCCCAGCGGAGGACAGACGAAGGAGGCGATGATCAGGCCCCAGGCGGTCATGCTGCTGATGCCCACCACGTCGGGGCGCTCCCCGGCCCTCACCTGCGCCACGGCCCTCTGAGCCAGCACGAAGCGATGGACCTGCCCGGCCATGCACAGCAGTCCCGACAGCCCCAGCAGTATCAGCAGCGCCGAAATAAAGGCCTGGTCGGCGAAGGCGCCCAGCCCGCGCTCGCGAAGGTCGGCGTAGCTCATCGCCCTGAGGGCCTCCACGCCGCCGACGGCCTTCAGGGCGCTCCACCCCGCGAAGAGGATGCCGGCTCCGGCCACGAGAGCGATGAGGGCGGTGATGACTACGGCGGTGCGCTCGGCCACGAGCTTCCGGGCCAGCTGCCGGTCGAACTCCTTGAGGCGAACCTTCTCCGAGGTCTCGCCGGGCTCGGCGAGCCCCGCGGCGGCGCCCTGGACAACCGGCTCGTCGCTGATGATGGGGCCGCCGCCGCGGGTCTGTTTCTCCTTGCGAGCCAGCTCCCGCTCGGCCTCAGCGAGGTTGGCGCCACACTCCATGCAGTGGGTATCAGTCTCCTGCACGGTCGCGCCGCACTTGGGGCAGATGGTAAGACCCATGACGTCCTCCAGTCATTAGCTGTCAGCGATCAGCTATCAGCAGTCAGCTATCAGCAGTCAGCTATCAGCAGTCAGCTATCAGCAGCAAGCTACAAGCAGCAAGCTACGAGCTGCGAGCTACAAGCTACGAGCCACGGCCGACGACGGCAGATGCGAGCGGCAAGCCGGCGGCAAGCAGCTAGTCCTGAGCGGCAGAAGCTCCCGTGTCATGCGGCGCTGGCGCAACGCGCCTGCGGCCACCGTGGAGGGGCCGCCGCGAGCGGAGCGAGCGGTGAGGCGCGCCAGCGCCTCAGGTTCCACCCCGGCCCACTTGTTAAGTAGTGCAGGCGCCCTCGCCTGCACGCCGTTTGTCTAGGCACACTTGCATGCCGGGCCGGGTGGAACCTGCGGCCCGTTCGCCGCCCTCACAGGCCTCACCGGACGCTTTGCGCCAGCGGCGACCTCAGCCGCCGCGGCCACAGAAAGCGCGGAGCCCGGAGCAGTAGGGCCTCCGGGCACGCTGAGAACGATGCATCCGAGCTCTCTGCGGAATCTCCGGCCCAGCGGAGGTCCTCTCAGGCCAAGGGGAGAATACCAAAACTCCTTCGGCGACGTCAAGTTTCAGGTCGGCACGAAAGGCACATACGGTGGCTGTTGAGCGACAGACGGAGATGCCCGAGGATCGAGCCCAGGAGGCGGAGGAGCTCTACGGCCTGTCGTGGCGGGCCGTGGTGCTGTCGCTGGTGTTCCTGGTCTTCTCGTTGCTGTGGATAAAGCAGTCGGGGCTGGTGGGCCACGGGGCCCAGCTTGGTGAGAGCGTTCCGGTGGTGCCGGCGGTGGGGGCCCTGCTGGTGCTGACGCTGCTCCTCCCGCTGTTTCGCAAGCTCCCGCGGTGGCTGCAGCTCAGGCGCGGGGGCGCGTTGATGGTCTACGCCTTCCTGTGCATCGCGGTCTCCATGTCGTCGGTGGGCGTGGCCCGGATGCTGTTCCCCAACTCCACTGCCCTGTTCTACTTCGCCACCCCGGAGAACAACTTCGCCCAGTTTCAGGAGCACATCCCCGATTGGCTGAGGCCCGGGGACCCGGAGGTCATCCGGGAGATGTACGAGGCCGTTGACAGCGAGCCGGATGTGCAGCCGTGGCTGGTCTCCTCGCTGGTGGTGCCGTGGGGAGCGTGGCTGGTGCCGCTGGTGGCGTGGACGGTGCTGCTGCTGCTGGCCTTCATCGGCATGCTGTCGCTGATGACCATGTTCCGGCGCCAGTGGGTGGAGCGGGAGCGGCTGACCTTCCCCATTGTCCACCTGGTGATGGAGCTCTCAGGCGGCGAGAGCGCGGCGACGGCGCTGAGCTTCTTCAAGAGCGGCGCCATGTGGACGGGCTTCGCGCTGGCGGCGATCTACAACGTGATGAACATCTTCAACGCCTGGAACCCGGCGGTGCCGGCGATGGGCCGGAGCCACGACCTGGGAGGCCTGTTCACGGAGCGCCCGTGGTCGGCCATCCAGCCCCTGTCGATCGCCTGGCGACCGGAGAACTTCGGGCTGGGCTATCTGGTCCCCACCGAGATCACGCTGTCGGTGTGGGTGTTCTACCTCCTGGAGCGGCTGACCAACGTGGCGGCCACGGCGATGGGGCATGAGCCGGCCGGCTTCCCCCACGTGCAGGAGCAGTCCTTCGGCTCCTATCTGGCCCTGGGGCTGTTCCTCACCTACGTGGGCCGGGAGCACCTGGGCCGGATCTTCCGCAAGGCCCTGGGCAGGGCGCCGGAGGTGGATGACAGCGATGAGCCGATGACCTACCGCGGGGCTCTCATCGGGCTGGTGGTGGGGTTCGGCGGGATGCTGCTGTGGACGTCGATGGCGGGGATGGCGCTGTGGACGGCGGCCATCTACCTGTTCCTGTTCTTCCTGTTCTCGCTGGTCTACGCTCGCGCGCGAGCGGAGGCGGGGGCGGCCATGGTGTGGCTCTTCCCGTTCTACCAGCATAAGCGGATGATGATCAACATCGCCGGCTCAGAGCCCTACGTGCGCTTCGGCGGGTGGTCGAATCTGACCATCTTCTCGCTGCTGATGTTCCTCTCGCGCGGCTACTTCCAGTCCATGATGGCGTATCAGATCGAGGCCACCAAGATCGCCGACCAGGGGCGCATCTGTCAGAGGACCATGGCGGTGTGGCTGGTGGTGGCGCTCCTGGTTGGACTGGCCGGTGCCTATGTGATACACTTGCAGGCGTACTACACGCACGGTGCGAACATCCTGGAGGGCGGGACGACCCAGGGCGGCTATCGCACGCGGCTGGCGACGACGGAGTACGAGGAGCTGGCCAGCTTCGAGCGGGGCCACAAGGAGCCGGACCGGGGCAAGACAGGCGCCGCAGCGGTGGGCTTTGTGGTGGCGGCCGTGCTGATCGGGCTGCGCTCGATCTTCCTGCGCTTTCCCCTGCACCCGCTGGGCTACGCGATGGTCACAGCCTACGGCGGACCGCTGTGGGGGCCGTTCTTCATCGTCTGGGTGATCAAGACGCTCATCCTGCGCGTCGGCGGGATGGGGATGTACCGCCGCCTGATCCCGTTCTTTCTGGGAATCGTCGTGGGGCACTTCTTCACAGCCGGCCTGGTGTGGGGTTGGCTGAGCGCGATATATGAAGAGATGGGCCGTCGCTACGTGGTTCACTTCGGCTGAGCCGCACAGGGGCGCCCGCGGGTGCGGGCGATGCCGGCGTAGCGGCAGGCAAGGAGGAAGCACTCAGATGCCACTCACCAGACAGCAAACGGCGCTCCGGAAGCTGAGCGCGGTCATCGCGGTTGGGGCACTGCTGACGGTGGCCATGTGCGGCACCAGTTGGGGCGCGATGAACCCCCGCGAGCTGGCTGACCAGATCTCGGAGCAGCGGCTGGCGTCAAGGATAGAGCAGTTCGCGGACCTCGGCTCCAGGGTCTCAGGCTATCCGGGCAACCAGGAGGCGGCCGACATCATCCTGGATGCCTTCGAGGAGCTGGGGATGACCACCTACGTGCAGGAGTTCGAGCTGCCCACGCCGCTGGAGGGCGGCGCGGCGCTGGAGGCCGGCGGTGAGAGCTATGAGCTGGCCGGCCTGTGGCCGAACCTGTGCCGCACCTCCTGTGTGCCGAAGGAGGGCCTGGAGGGGCCCATCATCTACGTCGATGACGGCCACCTCTCGGACTTCAACGGCAAGCCCGTCAAGGACGCCATCGTGCTCATGGACTTCAACAACGGGCAGAACTGGCTGAACGTGCCGCTGCTGGGCGGGGCGGCCGTAGTGCTCATCGAGCCGGAGGTCACCACGCGCGGCGAGGCGGAGACGAAGTGGCTGCGCGTGCCGGTGGACGTGCCCCGATTCTGGATCGACCGCGAGGACGGCCAGGCGCTGAAGGAGGCGGCCGCCGACGCCGAGCTGGAGGGCACGCTCACCGCGCAGACGCACTGGGAGAACCGCACCAACCGCAACATCATCGGCATCCTTCCCGGCAGCGACCCCACCCTCCGCGAGGAGGCCATGATCCTGGAGGCCTACTATGACTCGGTCTCCATCGTGCCCTCACGGGCGCCGGGGGCCGAGAACGCGGTGTCCATCGCCACGCTGCTGGAGCTGGCGGAGATCTTCGCCGAGCACCGGCCCAAGCGCAGCGTCATCTTCCTGGCCTGCAGCGGGCACTTCGAGGCCCTGTCGGGCGCCAAGGAGTTCGTGGACCTGTGGGGCAAGGAGCCCCGGAAGAAGCGCCAGCGCCAGGACCGCTACAAGGAGCTGGAGCGCGAGCTGGAACAGCTCAAGCGGCAGCTCAGGATCACGCGCTCGGAGATCGAGAAGATGAAGCAGCGCCGGCAGGAGCTGGAGCGCGAGAAGGCGGACCTGTCGGAGGCGCAACTGGAGCGCCGCGAGGAGATGGCCAACCGGGTCCAGATCGGCCAGCTCGAGCTGTCGGCCGAGATGGGCTATCGGCGCGTGGACAGGCTACAGGACGATATCGAGCGCAAGAAGGAGTATATGCGCATCTGGAAGGCGCTCGACCAGTTCAAGACCATCCACATGTTCATCGGCCTGGACCTGAGCACACACACGCCCACGCTGGGGGCCTTCCAGGTGGGCTGGTACTTCGCGCAGGCCCACCTGCTGCGGTTCTACTCCCCGCTGGGCAAGCAGTTCTCGGACTACGCCGAGCGGGTGGCGGCCTCGCTGAGGGTGCCGGTGGAGCAGCGATTCGTTGACGGGATCAACCCCATCAAGGGTCGGGAGTGGCACACCTTCTTCCCTGGCAAGATCGCCTTCGATCACGAGATGGTGATCCGTGGCGGGCGTCCGGGGATCACTCTCACCACCGTCAACGACGCCCGGAACTGGGTGAATACGCCGCTGGACACCCCGGACCGGCTGAACATGGACAACCTGATGGCGCAGAACCGGATGCTGGTGAATCTGCTGCACCGGCTGCTGGGCGAGATGACGCTCAGCGACAGGGCCCTCAAGCGCGTCGAGGCGCTGAAGAAGATGGACGACCTGGAGGACGTGGAGGGCACTGTGCTGGAGTTCCGCCGGCGAGAGAGCTTCGTGCCCAACAGCCCGGTGGCCGACGCCCTGGTGCTGGTCCAGGGGCAGTACCGGATCATGATGGGCGTGCACACCACGGCGATGTCCATGGCCAACGAGACCAGCGAGTTCCTCATCCGGGGCGAGATGGCCAGCCGGTCGGCGCAGCTCGAGGCCTACGACTTCGACCCCGACAGCGGCGACATCATCTACGCTCCCGACAGGGGTACCGACGGGGACAAGAAGTACCCCCGCGACGTCTACGGCAGGGCGGGGCTGAAGCGGCCGGTGATCGTCTTCCGGTGCGTGGCCACCGACCTGTATGACCTGGTGGATGAGCGCTACTTCCAGACGCTGGAGAAGGTGTTCGTCTACGACGCCGAGGACTACTCGGAGCCCATCTCCTACGGCTACTCGATCGATGAGATCAAGGTGGCCGCGGAGTTCCCCTCCTACACGGAGCCGTGCGCAGTCCTCTACTCCATGCCCGATATTGACTTCCAGGTGACGATGTCCATGGGGCTGGTGGGGATTCGGATGGTCTGCATCAACGCCACGCGGGCGAAGCCCACCGGTGTGGGCTTCCCGGCGGCCCAGACGCCGGCGATCCACATGACGCCGCTGCAGATCGCCAACGACATGTGGCTGATCGACGAGTACCGGATCAACCGGCTGGAGAAGCACGGGATCACGAACAAGCGGGTGGGGGAGCTGCACGAGACGGCGTACGAGGCGCTGGATACCGCCAGGGATGCGCTGGAGGAACGGCAGTACGACACTGCTATGGCCACGGCCCGCCACGCCTGGGGGTACGAGTCCCGGGCCTACCCGGACGTGCGAAAGACCGCTGAGGACGTAGTGAAGGGTGTGCTGTTCTACCTGGCCATCCTGCTGCCCTTCGCGTTCTTCGGGGAGCGGCTGTTCGTGTACGCCCGGACCATCATCGGGCAGATCATAGGCACGGTGGTGGTCTTCGTGATCGTGTTCATGCTGCTGGCGCTGGTGCATCCGGCCTTCGCCCTGACCACCAGCCCGCCGATCATTCTGCTGGCGTTCATCGTCATGGCGCTGGCGGTGCTGGTGATCAGCATCGTGACCATGAAGTTCAACCAGGAGCTCAAGTCGATGAAGCAGTCCCGTGGCGGCGTGCACGAGGCCGACGTGGGACGGCTGTCGGTGGCCGGCGCGGCCTTCGGGCTGGGGATCGCCAACATGCGCCGGCGGAAGACCCGCACCGCCCTGACCGCGGTCACCCTCATCCTCCTGACCTTCACGGTGCTGTCATTCACCTCCGTGAAGTCCTACCTGCGCCACAACAAGATCGTCCTGTCACACGACCCCAGCTACCAGGGCATTATGCTGCGGGATCGCTCCTGGCTGTCGCTGGAGGCGCCGACCGCGGACATCATCGAGAATGAGCTTGAGAAGGAGGCGGTGGTCTCCCCACGGGCGTGGTACACCAGCGCCGACCTCGAGAAGGAGCTGATGGTGGACATCTCCCTGGCGGACGACCTCTCGAAGACCTACACGGTCAACGCCATCCTGGGGCTCTCCCCCCAGGAAGATGAGATCATGGACGCCGACCTGATGCTCAAGGCCGGCCGGTGGATCGAGCGCGGGGAGAAGAACGTCATCCTCCTGCCCGAGTCCCTGGCGCAGACGCTGGAGGTCGGGCCCGGCGACGTGGGCGACGTCAGCGTGAAGCTGTTCGGCGCCGACTTCACGGTCGTCGGCATCGTCGATGAGGCCGCAATGCGCGACATGCAGGACCTCGACGGAGAGCCGATGACGCCGGTGAACTACGCCATGCTGCGGCCGGAGGTCATCGAGGAGCTCAAGCGCCAGGCACAGCGGCGCTCGCAGCTTGGCTCCTCCGGCGCCCAGTCGCTGCTCCAGGACTACAAGCACTACGGGCTGGAGAAGCTGGCGGTGATTCCCTACGACACGGCTCTGGAGCTGGGCGGGACGCTCCGCTCGGTGGGCATCCGCTTCGAGGAGACCGAGGAGGTCGCGGAGACTGTCGATCGCATGATGAAGCGCTTCGCCCTCAGCCTCTACGCCGGGGTGGGCGATGACAGCTACCTGTTCAGCTCCGTGGGCATGACCACGGCGGCGGGGCTGGAGACGATGGCCATCCCCATCCTGATCGCGGCGCTGATCGTGCTCAACACCATGCTGGGCGCGGTCTACGAGCGGACCAGAGAGATCGGCATCTACAGCTCCCTGGGGCTGGCGCCGTCGCACATCGCCATCCTCTTCCTGGCGGAGGCCTCGGTGTTCGCGAACCTGGGCGCCATCGTGGGCTACCTGCTGGGGCAGGTGCTGGCCTACGGCATCCACACCTTCAAGATCCAGGCCGGCGTGGAGCTCAACTACTCCTCCATGTCGGCGGTGGGCGTGACCATCCTGGTGGTGATCGTGGTGCTGCTGTCCACGGTCTACCCCTCCAAGAAGGCCTCCGAGATCGCCTCGCCGGGCATCGCCCGGAAGTGGGAGCTGCCGGAGCCGGAGGGCGACGTGCTGCTGGTGCGGCTGCCCTTCACGGTGACCGGTCGCGACGCCTTCGGGGTGGCGGCCTTCCTCCAGGAGTTCTTCTCCGAGTACGTCGGCTACGCCGGCGGGGAGTTTCTGGCTGAGAACGTGCGGCTGGAGGCGCTGGGCGACGAGCCCGAGGACGGGGTGGCGGTGAAGCTGCGCATGTGGCTGGCGCCGTATGACCTGGGCGTGAGCCAGGACTTCTCGCTGTCGTGTCTGCCCACCGAGGACGAGAACATCTACGCCATCGAGATCCGGCTGGATCGGCTGGCCGGGGATATCACCTCCTGGAAGAAGACGAACTCCCTGTTCCTGTCCTCGATCCGCAAGCAGTTCCTGATCTGGCGGACGGTGCCGCAGGGCGAGAAGGTGGCGTACGCCGACCGCGGCGAGCAGGTGGTGGAGGAGGGCGTCGTTCTGACCTGACGCCGGCGCCATGGCACCTGCAACGATGACGCGGCACGCCCTCCCGCCCGGGGGCGCGCGATGATGCCGGGAGTGATGACGACGGACAGATCAACGTGCAAGCAGGCGGCCATTCGGGCCGTCAAGTGGCTGATACGACAGCAGAACGACGACGGCTCCTTCCAGCCCCTGGCGGAGGGGATGGCGGGCTTCCACAAGGTCCCCTACGCCCTGGCCCTCAGCGGTCAGAGCGGCCGCGGAGTGCGCCTGTGCACGTGGATCGTGGATAACAGTATGGACGAGGACGGGGACCTGGGGGCGAGCTTCGGGCGCCAGGGGTCGCTGGAGCGGTACTACGCCTACGGCCCGGCGTGGATCATCGCCGGCGCTCAGAAGCTGGGCCAGTTCGGGGTCTCCATCCGGGCGTGGGCCTTCCTGTCCAGCCTGCAGCATCCGGACACCGGCGGATTCCTGCGCGACGGCCCCGAGGCGGGGCTGGATGACGAGGAGGACGCCCTGGGCACCGCCGCGGCGGGACTGGCGGCGCTGTACATGGGCGACGAGCGGGTGGCCCGCGCCGCCGCCGACTTCCTGGTGCGCCGCTGGGAGCAGATACCCCAGACGGGGGAACGGATGTATCTGATGGTCCGCCGGGGCGAGGAGCCGGTGCGCGTCTACGGCGAGGGCCTCGACGCCGAGTACGTGCTGCAGCTCACAGAGCCCGGACAGTGGTACTTCGTGCCCGGACTGGTGGCGGGCTTCCTGACCAAGATCGGCGAGGCCATCGAGGAGCGCTCCTACACCCAGGTGGCTCAGGAGTTCGTGGACCTGTGCGAGTCCGGCGCCGAGGACCGCTATACCAGCCCCCGCAGTGGCTTCTTCGGCTGGGCGGCCTCCCGGCTGTTTCTGGTGACCGGCAACGTCAACTACCGGCGCATCGCCGAGGCCGTGCTGGAGGCGCTGGTGGAGCGGCAGAATCCCGACGGGAGCTGGCTGGAGCCGCAGCTCCCCAGCGACCTGGTGTCGGCGCAGACCGATGCCACGGCGGAGGCGCTGATCCTGATACTGGAGACGCTCGACAACCTCGAGGCGGGCGCGGAGTAGCCTCGAGGCTGACGTCCGCCGGCTATGGGCCGGCGGCAGAGACCCACATACAGCCTTCACAGAACAGGACGGAGGGAACAGATCGATGGATAAGATCGGCTTTGGGATTATCGGCTGCGGGGTCATCTCCGGCACGCACCGGAAGGCCATCGAGGAGGTCGAGGCCGCCGAGCTGGTTGCCTGCTGCGACATCGTGGAGGAGAAGGCGAAGGCCCTGGCCGAGGAGGCCGGGATCGGGGACAGCTACTACCGCGACGTCGAGGAGATGCTTCAGCGCGACGACCTGCACGCCGTGAGCGTGTGCACACCCAGCGGCATGCACTCCGAGCAGGCCATCATGGCGGCGGAGGCGGGCAAGCACATCCTGTGCGAGAAGCCGCTGGACGTGACCCTGAAGAAGATCGACGACATGATCGCGGCCGCCGAGCGCAACGACGTGAAGCTGGCGGGCGTCTTCCAGCGCCGCACCTACGACAGCACCAAGAGGGTGCGGGAGGCGGTGCGGACGGGCAAGCTGGGCAAGCTGGTGATGGGCGACTGCTACCAGAAGTACTTCCGCTCCCACGAGTACTACGCCAGCGGCGACTGGCGGGCCACCTGGGAGCTGGATGGCGGCGGCGCGCTGATGAACCAGGGGGTGCACGGCATCGACCTGATCATCCACCTGATGGGGCCCGTCGCCAGGGTCTGTGCGATGTGCCGCCGGCTGGTGCGCAACATCGCCGTCGAGGACACCGCAGCGGCCCTGCTGGAGTATGAGAATGGCGCCCTGGGCGTGCTGGAGGGCACCACCAGCGTGACCCCCGGCTACGGCTGCAAGGTCGAGATCCACGGCGACAACGGCAGCATCGGCCTCTCCGGCGATAACATCACCATGTGGGACATCCCCGGCGAGGAGGAAGAGGGCGAGGCGGAGGAGGCCGCGGGCGAGGGCACAGCCTCTGACCCCACCGCCCTCACCGCCACGGGCCACGTGGCTCACGTGCAGGACCTGTGCGAGGCCATCATGGAGGACCGCGAGCCGGCCATTCCCGGCCATGAGGCGCGCAAGGCCGTGGAGGTCATCAAGGCCATCTACAAGTCCAGCCGCGAGGGTGGGGCGCCGGTGGAGTTGCCCCTCTCCTACGTGGACGACGGCCCCGGGATCTACTAGCCCGGACTGCCCGCGGAGGTCAGCCCCTACCCGCTCGCCTGCCGCACGGAGGGGCGGCGTGCCCACGCCGCCGGGCGTGGACGCCGTTGTCGGCGGTTGTTGCCGTGCCGTATGGAGTTGCTCTGGGACGAGGGGGCGTGTGCCACCGCGAAGCGCCCGCCAGCGGAGGCTGGCCTCGCAGGCGTTTCACCCGTAGCGCAGCACGAGACGAGTACGAGAAACAACGGGCCCTACGGGGGCAGACGGCAACGACGGCGGGCTAGGCAGCCCGCCGCTCCGTCCGACATAACAGCAACGGCGGACGACAACGACCGGCGCGGCACGGGACCGCGCCCGACAGCACTGGCAGCTACAAGCCGCAAGCTGCAAGCTGACGGCACCGGGATGGCGGCAGGCTGGAGGCTGACGGCGACGCCTCTATGCCGTATGGAGGGGCGGCGTGGCCACGCTGCGGGGCGTGCACGCCGGTGTCGGTGGTTGTTGCCGTGGCGTATGGAGGGGCCGGACCACTGTCCGGCCCGCCGTTGCGGCGGGGGGGCTGTGGTCGCGGGGAGAGGCGGGCAACCGGCTCCGGCCGCCGCCGCCCGCCGAAGCTCCGGCGCCAGGCACAGAAGCGACCCTCGCAGAGAGCACCCACCGCAACGAAGTGGCAGCCGGCCTCGCTATACGCCCACGGCGCACCGGGCGCTCCTGTGCTTGATTCGGCGCGCGGGTCGGTGTACCATGCCCCAAACACCAACAGGCAGCACGCGCACGAGAGATGAGGATGGAGACCGAGCTCTTCGACTGTCACACCCACAGCGAGTTCTCTTCCTGCGCCGAGGACGTCAGCCTCCAGGGATATTCCAAGCGAGCGCTCAGCACCGATATTGCCTTCGCCGTGACTGACCACTCCGCGCACATCTTCTACCCGCCGGGCAACCGCTGGGGCTTCTGGACCGACGACGCTGAGGCGCTGTTCGAGGCCGGCCGCCCGGCCGCCCGCCAGAGGGTCCTCGACTACATCCGCGCCGCCCGCGCCGCCCAGCGGGGGCGGATGCTGGTGGGCATCGAGCTGGACGTGCTGCCCGACGGGCGGAAGGTCTTCCCGGAGGGCCTGCTGGGGACGCTGGACGTAGTGCTCGGCGCGGTGCACTCCATGCCGACGCTGCGCCACCAGGGGCGGCCGGAGGAGATCGAGGCCGAGTTCCGCTTTCAGGTGCAGGCCCTGGCGGGGCATGGCATGCAGGTGCTGGCGCATCCCTGGCGACTGCTGCTGGCCGCCGACGTGCCGCTGTCCGAGGAGCTGCTTTGCTGGACCGTGGCGACGGCGAGAGACCGCGGGTTCGCCCTGGAGATAAACTCCCACAAGCAGTACCCCGCTGAGGACCTGCGCATGACGCGGCTGGCGGCGGAGATGGGTGTGCCGCTGGCCGTGGGGACGGACACGCACCGCTGGTCGGAGTTCGGGGACTTCAGCTACCACGTCGCCATCCTGCGCCAGGCCGGACTGCCCGAGGAGCGGTGGGACAGCCACCTGTGGCGGCCGGCCAGGCCCGTGGGCGAGGCGGCGGCGGGGTGAACGTCAGCTACCAGCTACCAGCGACGAGCCACGAGCTAACGGCAACTGCAATGGCGGAAAAGCAACCGCTTACGGCGAACGGCACTGCGGTGACGGGCGGAGCGGGCTCCGAAGAGAGGATGGCACCATGAGCGATACCGACCGCTACGACCTGGCGGTCATCGGGGCGGGACCGGGGGGGTATGTCGCTGCGCTGCGCGCCAGGCAGCTCGATCTGTCGGTGGCGCTGGTCGAGGAGCGCGAGGTGGGGGGGACCTGCCTCAACCGGGGCTGCATCCCCGCCAAAGCGCTGCTCCACACCGCGCACATCCTCGAAAGCTGCGAGAGCGCGTCGCGGTTCGGGGTCGTGGTTGAGGACCTCAGCATCGACGTGGAGCGCGTGCGACGGCACAAGCAGCGCGCCGTCAAGCAGCTCGTCACCGGCGTGGAGACCCTCCTGGAGAGGGCCGGCGTGGAGCTTATCCGCGGGCACGGGCGGTTCGCGGGTGAGCACGAGGTGACGGTGACCACCGGCGACGGGCAGCGCACCATCGAGGCCGAGCACATCATCGTGGCCACCGGGTCGGAGCCGGTCATCGACGTCATCGAGGGGGCCCGGAGCAAGAACGTATGGACCAGCGACACCGCGCTGAACGTGCCCTTCATCCCCGAATCCATGATCGTCATCGGCAGCGGTGCCACCGGGGCGGAGATGGCCTGCGCCTACCTGCACTTCGGGACCGATGTGACCCTCATGGAGCTGTTCGACCGCCCGCTGCCGCGCGAGGACCATGAGGCCAGCGAAGTGGTCATGCGCACCTTCCAGCGCCGGGGCGGCAGGACGGAGGTCAGCGCCATGGTCCGGCGCATCGAGGACGCGGGAGACGCCAAGCGCGTGATCTTCGAGCGCAATGACGAGGAGGAGCAGCTCGAGGCCCAGGTGGTGCTGCTCACTATGGGCCGGGAGGCGAACCTGGAGGAGCTCGGCGCCGAGGAGATCGGGCTGGAGATCGAGCGGCAGGGCATCTGCGTCCAGGAGGGAGTCAGCACACCGGCCTCCGATCCGGATCACCCCCATGCGGCGATGTGTCCGGGCACGCAACTGCGGACCTCGATGGATCATATCTACGCCATCGGCGACTGCATCCGGGGCATCGGACTGGCGCACTTGGCGATGCACGAGGGCGTGGCGGCCGTGGAGGCGACGCAGGGGATCGCAAGCCACATCAACTACAACGCCGTGCCCACCGCCACCTACTGTCATCCGGAGATCGCCTCCGTGGGGCTGGTGGAGTACCGGGCGAAGGAGCTGGGCATCGAGGTCAACGTGGGGCGCTTCCCCTTTGCCGCGAACGGCCGGGCGGTGTGCACCGGGGCTCGACACGGCTTCGCCAAGCTGCTGTCAGATCCCCAGAGCGGGAGGCTGCTGGGCGCCACGGTGTGCGGCACCTACGCCACCGAGCTGATGCCGGAGCTGACGCTGGCGATCGAGCAGGGGCTGAGCGTGGACGCCATCATTGACGTGATTCACGCTCACCCCACGCTCAGCGAGGCCCTGCACGAGGCGGCGCTGGCGGCTCAGGGGCGACCGCTGCACATTCCGTTCGCGTGACAGGGATCCCGGGCACAACGGCGGCGGGCACGGATGGGTGCTGCACAGAGAAGGGTGGTGGCGGAGGCTTCCAGCCTGCGGTCGTGCGCCGTCGGAGGGGCCGCACGAGCGCCGAAGGCGCGAGGCCGGCCCACCACGGTCGGTGACAGTACCGTCGCG
>JAYENL010000239.1:0-24771 GCA_034722055.1 Armatimonadota bacterium | reverse complement strand
CCGGGGTGGAACCTTCGGCCTGTTCGCTGCGCTCACTGGCCTCACCGGGCGCTACGCGCCCGGCGGCCCCTCCATCACGGCAACCGGCTTTGCCGCGCAGCGTGGGCACGGGCCCTCCACGAGCGCGCCAGATGTGGGTAATGCATAGGCCGTACGGGGGGCGGGCTTCCTTGCCCGTCCGGCCATCCCGCCTCCGGGACGTGAGATGCTCTTCATCTCCGGGGAAGGCCGCCGTTGACGCGATCCTCCACAGGCCAGGGGGTGCACCTCTGCCCCGAAGAACGGCGACAGGCTGGAAGCTTGGCCCACGAGTTGGAGCCGGGGAAGGGGAAGAGGGACGAACGGCGGACGGGTCTGAAGACCCGTCCCTCCGAACGGAACGACGCACGGAGAGCAGTGTGCGCGCTACAGGTCCAGGCCCTACAACGAAGGGCTGGCCGTCCCTGCCGCTAAGCCGTTGCCTTCAGGCTGATAGCTGACCGCTGATAGCTGACCGCTGATAGCTGACCGCTGATAGCTGACCGCTGATAGCTGACCGCTGATAGCTGACCGCTGATAGCTTGTCGTTGCCGTGAAGCCGTTGCCGTCAGCCTGGAGCTTGTCGCTTGTAGCTTGTCGCTGCCGTTAACGCATGTGCCGGCCGCGCGGGGGTCAGCGCGCGACCGGCCAGGTGAACCGAGGTGCGCTCAGATACGCGGGTTGAGTATCCGCTCGGCCACCCTATTCGGATCCACCTTGTAGGTGCCTGCCTGCACCTGGGCCTTCAGTTGCGCCACGCGGTCGGCGCGAACCGCCGGCGCCTCAGCAAGGGCGGCTCTGGCCGCCCTGATCTCCTCCGCACGCTGGCTGAGGGCGAGCTGGTCCACCCCGCGGGTGGCCGGGCTCGCGCCCGCCTCCTGCACAGGACGCGCGCCTTCGACGCTGTCACTGCCCTCCACTCGTCCCACGGTGCCGCGACCGATGCTGTGAAGTCTGCTGGGATCGATCTTCATTGCCGCTCCTCCCACACATGCGCGTCCGAGTCGCTTAGCCGCATCCCTCGCATGGGACTATCGGCAGGTGGCTGGAGAACTTTAGCGTTCGCGGAAGGTTTTCCCGATTCTTTCCCGATGCCGCCCCCGGGGAGCTCAGGGCTTCATGGTGGCCCGCACCTGGCGCATCTCCTCGTCGGAGAGCGGTCCCATGAGGGTGAAGCGGAAGCCGCCGTCCTCCCAGGTGACGGATCGGCCCCGGTGGAGGGGGTCCGCCGGTCCGCTGCCGGGGCGCTGGAAGAGGCTGAAGGTGTCCGCCCCATTGCTGAACGACAGCCACAGAGCCTTGCGGCCACCGATCTTCAGCACCGCCACGCGGTCTTTTTGGAAGTGATAGCCGGGCGGGAGGTAGTCAGGCAGGGCGGCCTCGAAGCCGGCGCGCTGCTGAGCCCGGGGCAGCGGCATACGCTCGCCCGGGCGCGGCACCTGCACCACGGTGGCGTCGGCGGGTGGGGTGAAGTCGAAGAGGCCGGGCGAGAAGGTAGGGCTGTAGTCGATGCTGGTGTAGTAGGCTGAGGACCGCATGCGGCCGTGAGAGTCAAAGCGCTGGGTCTTGAGGGGGAGGAAGCGTTGTGTGTCCACCCAGGTCTTCTTCGCCGGCAGGCCCTGACGGGTGTAGACCTTCACCACGTGCACCGGTCGCCCCGCGATGCTTTCCGTGCCCACGTACTGCAGCTTCATGCGGTGCGCGAGCCGTTCCAGCTCCCGCAGCCGCTGCTGCGTCACACGCTTGGGATGCGGGACGTGTGCCTGGACGGCGCGGCCGATGCCGGGGTCGTAGTCCCAGCGCTCGTGGCCGTTGGTGATGCACAGCCTGCCGGCCTCCTCCTCGGGCGCGAGCACGACGACGCGGAGCTTGTCGGGAGCATCGCAGTCAATGCGCTGCTCCACCCCGCGCACCTTCCGGCCGTCCTCGAAGACGACCACGGTGCGCACGCCGGAGAAGTCCACGGAGTTGCGGGCGGCGATGGATCTGCGCAGGACGTCCAGGGGGTCGATCTCGCTCTGTGCCAGAATCATGGAGCCGGCCGCCACGGCCACAGCCACGGCCGCCAGCCTGCGTGCTCTGCTCATTGCGGGGGATGGCTTCTTCACTTCGATTGCCTACCGCGCGGTGTAGACGACGAGGCTGACGCCTGCGTCGTCCGCCAGCGGCTGCGTCATCTCCAGCGTCTGATGCTCGAGCATGAGCTGGTCGATCTCTCCGGCGGTCGCCACATGTGCCGCCGATGTGCCGGGGGCGGGAGAGTCACTGCTCACCGCGACTGTTTGCTGTGGCTGGCCGTTCTGGGCGTACCACATGCCGCCGCCCACCGCCAGTACCAGGGCCGCGGCCACCGCAGCCGCCCGCGCCCAGGACGGCTGCCCCGAGGGGACCAGCCACCGGGTGAGGCGCTGGGGCCAGGTCCGGCTTGCAGCCTCCTGCTCGATCTCAGCCAGCACGCGCTCGCTGAGTCCGCTCGGCGCTCTCAGTGGAGGCAGTGACCGCACCATCACGCGGGTCTCTCGGAACAGCAGCGCCTCGCGCCGGCACTCCTCACACACCTCCAGGTGCTCCAGCACCTCGGTCGCGAGCTCGTCGGTGCGTCCCCAGCACGCGACCAGCGCCGCGCGCACCTGCTTGCACGTCATATGCCTCGACCTCCAGCTCCCCACACTGACATGCCCGTTACGGGTCGCGTCACTGTCGGCGGACCGTCCCGCCGTGTTGTTGGCTATGGGAAGCGCGTGCCGTCGGCCGCACAGCTCCGGCTACCGCTCGACCTCGATCTCGCCCGCCGCCACCAGCTCCTCCAGCTCGTCCTTGAGGCGATTGCGGGCGTTGAATAGTCGGCTCTTCACCGTTCCCAGCGGCACGTCCAGGATCTCGGCGATATCCTCGTAGGTCTCTCCCTGAAGCTCGTAGAGGATCATGACATCCCGCAGCTTCTCGGGAAGGTCCATGATGGCCCGGCGCACAGCCACCCGCGTCTCGCGCGTGGTGCTGGCCTCCTCCGGCCCGCCGGTCTCATCGGGGATCTCCCGGTCGTACTCCCCGTCCTCACCCTCCAGCGGCTCGTCCAGCGAGAAGGTCGGCTCCTGACGCTTACGGCGCCGGACCACGTCAATCGCCAGGTTGCTGGCGATGCGATACAGCCAGGTATGGAAGCTGGATGCGCCCCGGAAGCGCGGAAGGGACCGGAAGGCCCGCAGGAAGGCCTCCTGCGTCACATCCTCCGCCTCATACGGATCATTGAGCATCCGGGCGACGTAGTTGTATATCTTGTCCTTGTACTCATCCACAAGTCGGCCGAAGGCCCGGCGGTCGCCGGTCTTGGCTCGCTCCACGAGCTGCTCTACGGCCTCTTGTGTGAGTTCGTTGCCTCTCGCCATTCGTAGACGCTGCCCCACTTGTATTGTTCAGAAGCGATTGAGCGTCGCGTCAGGTTCTCGATGCCCGGCCTGCCGCCATCCGGCAGCAGTCCGCGCAGCCACGTTGGAAGGTAGACGACATCGGGTACCCCTTTGATTCCCCTTCGGCGCGGGTTCTCCCCCCTCACTCGTCGAAGAGGTTGCCGGGCGGCTGGGAGTCCTCGGCCCGCTCCTGAGGCGGCGGCGCCTTCGGCGCCTGAGGCGGAAGCTGCGAGCCGGGGGTCGCGGAGTCCGAGCCCACGTAGATGTACCGCTCGAAGAGGCGCTGGTAGTCCGACCACTGCGTGCCGGCGCTGCGGCCGTCGCTGACCACCTGGTTGAAGTACTGCACGTGCGCGTCCAGGTTGTCAGCGTAATGCAGGGCGCAGGCCTCCGCGGTCATGGGCAGTACCGGGGCGCCGTACTCCCGCTGGCCATGATGCGACAGCAGCAGGTGCGTGAGGCGGTTGGCCAGCTCCTCCGGGAAGCCATCGATCTCGTCGATGGCCCGGTTCACCATCCGGTCGGTGAGCACGGTGTGTCCCACCAGCCGCCCCTGGTCAGTGTACTCGATTGACGTGGAGCACTCAAGCTCGGCGACCTTCCCGATGTCATGCAGCAGGGCCCCGGCCATGAGGACGTCGCGGTCCAGCTCCGGGTGCACCCGCACCACAGCCTCCAGCACCTCGATCACGCCCACGGTGTGCTCCAGCAGCCCGCCGATGTAGGAGTGGTGCAGGCTCTTGGCGCCCGGGGCGCGGCAGAAGCACTCCAGGAACTCCTCGTCGCCGAAGAAGCTGTCCACCAGTGCCCGCAGGTGCGGCTCCCGCACGCCCTCGGCGGTCTCCAGCAGTCGCTGGCGCAAATGCTCGATGTCCCGCGAGCTGGAGGGCACCAGGACGGCCCGGTCCACCTCCTCCACCTCGGCCCTCTTCAGCCGCTCGATGACAAGCTGCTTCTGCCCCCGGTACTCCTCCACCACCCCGCGGACGGTCACCGCGTCCCCGGCGCCGAACAGCGCCGCGGCCTCCTCGGCGTTGTCCCACATGCGCGCGGGGATCTCCCCCGTGGCGTCCGCGAGCGTCAGCGACAGGTACTGGCCGGGCTTGCTGCGGAAGCTCGCCAGGGACTTGTTGCGAGCGGCGTAGGTGCCGACCACGCGGTCGCCGACCTCGAGCTCGTTGACGGTCTTGCTGGCCATGATATCAGTGCTCCTCGTGAGTGTCGTTCGACGGCGGCGCCCCGCCAGTGTTTGAGCGTCTCAGCCTTCGCCGTCCTCCCCGTCCTCGCCCTCCCGCGGCTCCGGCATCTTCTCGCTCAGCACTGCCATCGTCCCCCTCAGGGTGCTGCCTCAGATGGGGCCTCGCTCAGATGCGCCCGGATCATCCAGTCGAACTGCCCGTCACGTTCATGATACCCGACAGCCGGGACTGGTCGCACCTCCATCACCGCGAGCTCTACGTTGCGTCACGACATCAGAACTCCACCGCCGCCGTCAGCTCCGCCGGCAGCGGGATGTCCTCGAAGAGCACCGCCGGCGCGCCCGGGGGCCCCCTCTCGGTGTCACTCCTCGCGAATCTGCGTTCCATCCTCCCGCAGTCGGACCGTGCCCAGCCCGACCGCGGCCACGTCATCGAGCCCTCGCGGAGATTCTGTGTCCTCCCCGGGGGATTCTCGTTTGCCCAGCGGCGTAAGCACGTGCAGCGTCTCGCCCTCATCCTCCACCTCGCGCAGCAGGCCGATGGCCAGCCCCATGCCCCGGGCGTCGCTGAGCCCGATCAGCAGGCCCCGGAGGCGCTCGGCGATCTGCGCCCAGGAGCCGCCCCAGACCCACGGGCGGCCGCCGTAGACCGCGCGCTCGCGCAGGGAGATCTCCCGCACCTCCGCGCCCTGCATGTACTCCCCGAACCGCTCCTGGCGCCAGCGCTGGCGGAAGGAGGGGCTCTTGGCGTCCGCCGGCGTGGGCTGGAGGCGATGCAGGCGCGTCTCGCCGGGCCGCACCGCTCGGGCGATGGCCTCCAGCCGCCCGGGCTCATCCTCGATGAGTATGACGTCGGTGGGGGACACGAGGTCCATCTTGCCGCGCTTGAGAGCGATGGCGCCGGAGCCATCCACGTAGCCGGAGGTGTCCAGGACGACCCACGCTGCCGCCTCTCCCGCGCGCTGGGCGGCCCTCCAGGTGGCCATGGCCGCTCCCAGCGGCCGCCCCGCCGGTGAGACCACGCCGACGAACACGAACTCCTCGCGGCCTCCCCCGATCTCCCGCCACCCCACCGTTCCCGGCGGACCGAGCATCGATTGGCCCAGGTCAGCGTCCACGACGGCCGCGCTGTCGCGCTCCGCCAGCCGCTCGGCCAGCCACCAGGCGAGGACGGTCTTGCCGGTATCCGTGCCACCCACAACCATGATCGTGCCACGTTCACCCTCGATGGCGCTGGCGACATCATGCCAGGAGTCCGGGACGATGGGACCCTCTTCGGGCAGAAGCAGGGACTTGGGATCGTTCATGTCATCCCCTCGATTCTGATCGGCATGGCGCGCGGCAGTTGCCGCATACTGTGGCCGCCAGGGGCAGCGCTGGCGGCGCTACCTCGCCTCGGTGTCCGCCAGCCCCAGGTATCTCTCAGCCAGAATGACGGCCGCCCAGTCGTCGTAGGGCTCAGGAGGGACGCGCAGGCTGGTGGGCACGAGCCGCCAGAGGCCGCGTGGCGGATTCTCACGCCAGTAGCGGCGCCGGGCCTGGAGGGTGGTCATGTGCTCCTCGACCTCCGCGATGGGGAGGGAGGTGGCCTGCGTCAGCCGCTCCCAGGCCTCGCCGGCGCCGGTGCGCCCCCCGAGCACGATGGTGGATGCGCCGTGTGTGGTGGCGAGCTGCCATGCGGCGCGTCCGACCTGGTCGGCGGGGACGATGCGGCGCCCCAGGACGCCTCCGTCGGCGGCCACCGCGGCGATTCCACACTTGGCGCGCCCGGGATCCACAGCCACGACGACCTGCGGGTCGCTGTCAGACATGTTACCTTTACCCACTTCGTGGCGACCGGCGAGTCGCGCCGTTTGTGGTTCGGAGGGGCCGTCTGAGGCTCCAAGCTGTATGCTGGAGCCGAAGCCCGCCCGGCCGTTGTTGCGCCCGGAGCCTGCGGGCTGACTTCGTGCGCTCCTGCGGAGCGCCCTCAGGCAGCCCCTCCCAAGGCACACAACCCTCGCGGAACTTGCGGGTAAAGGCTAGCTCAGACATGGGGGGCCTCCCCCGGCGCGTCAGGGGCTCTCGCCGGCCGGCTCCACGCTGATGTCCAGCAGCAGGGGGCCGCGCGTGAAGGTGTCCTGCGCGGCCATCACCCGGACGCGCATCATGCCCACGCCCTCACTGACGGCCTCGGCGGCCGTGAACAGCTCCGCGAGGTCCACGGAGCCGTAGTTGCCGGTGGTGGGGTGAGGCAGCATTCCCTCCTCGATGGCCCGCGCCCGCACGCGGCTCTCTCTCTCATCGGTGATGCGCAGCCACAGGGCCTCGAAGGCCTCCAGAGCGCTCAGTTCCGAGCTGATGAGCAGCTCGTCGAGCACCTGGCCGTTGGTGAAGACCAGGCGGTTGGGGGCGGCTTTGAACTGCACCGCGAGCTGCTGCTCATCGCCCTCGAACCAGCGGCGGAAGGCCCGGATCATCACCACATACTCATCCGCCTCGCCCTCCCGCAGCTCCTCGGCGACGTGGCGGACGATCATCGTCTCGGGCACCTCGTGCGCCAGCGCCCAGGGCGGGATGGGGGCCACGGCGATCACGGAGCGGCCGTTCTCACCCTCCGGCACCCCCTCCTTCTCGGCCACCGCGCTGGCGATGTGGAGGTACTCGTAGAGCGTGCTCTCGAGCTGATCCTGCGTCTCGTCGCCCGATGCGACGAAGCGGATCAGCTCAGCGCCGGGCTCGAAGGCCGCCCGCTGCTCGGCCATCAGCTCCTGGCGCTGGAGGACCTCCCGGAGGTGCGCCTCGACATCCTCCAGCTCCTGCTGGCGCGCGGCCAGGTCCTCGGTCGCAGCCTCCAGCTCTCGCTGGGTGGGCTCCAACCGGCGCTGCACCGTCTGCAGCCTATCGCTGATCCTCTTGAGCTCGAGCGCCCGGTTCGCAACGTGCTGCTCCGCCTCTTTGACCTGTTCCCTGGTGGCGTTAAGCGTCGCGCGGACATCCTCAAGGTTGTCCCTCGCCTCGCTGAGCTCCAACTGAGCCTGGTCGCGCTCGGCCACCAACGCCTCCCGTCTGGCGAGGAGGTCGGCCACGCGGGCCTCCAGCTCATCCCGGCGGGCCTTCAGCGCGTCTCGGGCCTCCTGGACGCGCGCCAGCTCCGCCTCCGCGTCCTCGCGGAGGCTCTGGGCCTCCTTGGCGTCCGCCTCTGCGCTGGCCTCCCGCTCCTCCGCCTCGCCGGCTCGCCTCTGGGCCCGTTTCACCCGGTCGCGCAGATCGGCTACGCTCTCCTCCAGGTCCTTGCGCCGCTGCAGGAGGGACTGCAGCTCGAAGACCGCCACGCGGGCGTAGCGGGAGCCCATGGTGGCGACGGTGAGGCCGATCAGCGGCAGCAGCGCGCCGACCACGGCGGCCATCAGCCGGGCGCTGCGGCGGGGGCGGAGGCCGAAGATGGTGCTCCTGCGCTTGCCCAGCCACGCCCCCAGGAGGTCCCCGAGGTAGGCGATCAGTGCCCCGAGGACCGCCAGCGCGGCAACGAGCACAGTGGTGTAGGTGAACATTCGCCTCAGAGCCCGTTTCCGTCGCGGTCAGCCGCCGCCTTCACCGTGAGTTGCTCAGCAGCAGGCCGATTCCCGTCAGATACAGCAGCACGTTGGGCGTCCAGGCCATGATCGCCGGGTGCGCCACCCCGCGCTCGCCGACCAGCGTGAGGGTGTGGGCCACCACGTAGTAGATGAAGATTACCAGCAGCGACACGCCCATGCCGATGCCCCGCGAAGAGCGCTGCCGGTGAACGCCCAGCGCCAGGCCCAGGACCGCGAAGCCCAGCGAGGCCCAGGGGATCGCCAGGCGCACGTGGTAGTGCATCCACAGCCGGTCGGCCCGGGCGTCCGCCTCGCGCCGCCGAGCGGTCGCCATCTCCTCGCGCAGCTCCTCCAGCGTCATGTCATCGGGGCCCTTGCGGATGCGCTCCATTTCATCTTTGCTGTGGCCCACAGGTATCGACGCCTTCGGGACCGTCCAGCTTCGGAGGCCCCCCAGGTTCTCGTCCCAGATGGTCTGTTCAGGATTCCTCATAATCCAGTATTCGCCCTGCCACCACGCCTTCGGGACGGTATAGAAGACGGGCTTGGAGCCGAGGGTGTAATCGACGACCGTCACGTCGTAGAGGGCGAGGCGCTCCATGTCGAAGCGCTCGGCATGAAGAATGCGCTCGACATGGCCCTCGTCATCCCGATCCACGTACACGAAGTCATCCTCACCCGCGGCTGTGGTCCGCACATCCCGCGCGATCTCGAAGGCGCGGTTCTTCGCCGGCGGCACCACGCTCTCATTGACAACCAGGCCGATGATAGAGATGAGCATCCCGGCAACGATCAGCGACGCCCCGATTCTGGGAACGCTGGTCCCCCCTGCCCGCATGGCGACCACCTCGCCGTCCCCCGACAACCGCCCCATGGCCATGAGGCTGCCGAACATGGTGGCCATGGGCAGCGTGAGGGTGACCGTACCGGGGATCTCCAGCAGGAAGATCCGGATGGCCGCCCACGCCGGGAAGCCGGCCGTGTAGATCATGCGCAGCATCTCGTACAGGAGCTGCACGCCCACCAGGATGGCGAGAAAGGCCCCGATCCCGAACAGGAACGGGGGGAGCATCTCGGTCAGGACATAGCGATCGAGGCGTTTCATTGGTGAGGACAGCTACCAGCGATCAGCGGTCAGCGATCAGCGGTCAGCTATCAGCGGTCAGCTATCAGCTACGAGCACACGGCAGATAGCAGGGGTCGCTGCCGTTCTCTGCCGTTGTCTGATGTTGTCTGCCGTGATCTGCTGTTCTCTGCCGTTATCTGCCGCCCTTACATCCGGAACCGGTCGCCGAGGTAGTACTGCCTGGCGATGGGGTCATTGGGCAGCTCCTGCGCGGGCCCCTGGGTGCGGATCTTGCCCTCGGAGATGATGTAGGCGCGGTGGCAGATGCCGAGCGTCTCGCGAACGTTGTGGTCGGTGATGAGGATGCCGATGTCCTCGGACTGCAGGTCGGCGACCAGGCTGCGGATGTCGTCGATGGCGATGGGGTCCACGCCGGTGAACGGCTCGTCGAGGAGGATGAAGGACGGACGGGTGCACAGCGCCCGGCCGATCTCCACCCGGCGCCGCTCGCCGCCGGACAGCACCGCGCCCCTGGCGTCGGCGCGCTCCGTCAGCCCCAACCGCCCCAGCAGCTCATCGGCGCGCTCCGCCTGCTGCTTCCGTGACAGCCCCTGCATCTCCAGGATCAGCAGCAGGTTCTCACGCACGGTCAGGCGGCGGAAGACCGAGGCCTCCTGGGCCAGATAGCCCAGCCCCCGGCGGCAGCGCTCGTGCATGGGGAAGGGGGCCAGGTCCTCGCCATCCAGCTCCACCCTCCCCGCCTCCGAGCGCACCAGGCCCAGAATCATGTAGAAGCTGGTGGTCTTGCCCGCCCCGTTGGGCCCCAGCAGCCCGACGATCTCCCCCCGCTGAACGTGCAGGTCCACGCCGTCAACCACCCGGCGCCCGCCGTAGCTCTTCACCAGCCCCTCGGCGACCAGCGCCATGCTACTGCTCCTCGCTCTCCAGATCGACGTCGGTGGTGACCGTGAAGGTGCCCTGCTCCTCGGCATCCTCGGCAGAATGAGCGGTCAGGACGCTGGTGGCCAGGTCCACGACCACCTTATCGACGTCCTCCAGGTGTGCGGCCTCCCCCTCCTCCTCGGGCAGTGTGATGATGTCGGCCTTCACATCCCCGGTCATCACCACCTGCTGCTCAGACTGGCTGTAGGTCGCCTGCCGGGTGCAGGTGGCCTCGACCCGGCGCCGCCTCCCGTCCTGGTCCGGCGCCGTCAGCAGATTCAGGCGCACGGCCCCGTGAGCCACTGCGCCGTGCACCTCCCGCAGCCGCTGGTCGGCGTCGATGTCCACCCGCGGGGCGCGCAGCTCGGCGTGATGCCGCCCCTCGATGGTTACGACGGCCGGGTCCCCGGTCATGGTGATAGTGTTCTTGGCGAAGTCCCAGGTCAGCTCGCGAAAGGTGAGCTTACCCGTCCGCGTCTGCCTGACCTGCTGGGCCACGGTCGCACTCACCAGCAGCGCCACCGCGACAAGTGTTATCTGCCTCTTCATCGTTGCATCGCCTCATTCGTTCGCTGTGGGTGGGCGGTCACCACCGGCGGACGAGCTCCCCGCGCTTGAGCCGGATCACCTCCGCGCGGTTGTCGATCACCAGCTCCTCCGCCCGACCGGAGAAGGACCCGCGCTGGAAGCGCACATCCCCCCGGCCGATCAGCTTGCGGGTGCCGAACTGGTACTCCGCCGCGCCCGCCGAGAAGGACAGGTCGCCACCGTGGGCCTCAATGGCCACGCCCTCCGCAAAGCGCAGCACTTTCTCCTCCCACCCGGCCACCATCACCGGGGCCTTCAGACTCAGCCGCTCAAAGCCCGGCCCCTCAAAGCGCCAGTGCACATCCTCGGCCCGAGCGATGCGGCTGTCCTGGTCATAAGTGATCTCGCCGCCAAAGCTGGCGCGCCACACTACCTCGCCCTGTGCATCGCTGACAGTGACCTCCGCGCCCGAGACCTGCGCCTCCGGCGCCTCGGACTCCTCATCCGCGGCCTGCGCCTCGAGCTCCTCCGGCCGCTCGGCGGGGACCTGCTGCTGGCCGGGGCGGCCCACGATGCCCACGAAGATCGCGACCGCCGCCAGCCCCAGACCCACCACGATCAGCACGATCAAACCAGGTCGTCGGCCCATTCGCTCACCCGCTCATGGCGGCGAAGCGGAATCTGGTGATGGCCGCCAGCGCCGCGATGCCGTCCGTCCAGCGGATCTTCTTGCCCTCCTCGAGACTCCGCGGACAGTAGCGGATCGGGACCTCGCTGACACGCATCCCCCGGCGCCGGGCCTCAAGCACGAAGCGCGCGGGCAGCTCGAAGTCCAGGTCGAAGCCCTCGCTGACCAGGTCCAGGCCCTGCAGGAAGCGAGTGGGCGCGAGCTTGTAGCAGGTGGCGATGTCGGTCAGGCTCGTGTCGAAGAGCATATTGAACCAGTCATTGAGGAAGTCCCGACCCACCGAGAAGGGCGATGCCGGCAGCCGCTCGCCGCGCTCCGCGGCCCCCAGCACCCGCGAGCCCAGCACCGCCAGCACGCCCTGGCGCTGGACCTCGGCCACCAGCGGCTGGTAGTCGCGCGGGTCGTACTCCAGGTCGGCGTCCTGAATGATGGTGTACTGGCCCTCCGCCGCCGCGATGCCCTTCTTGACGGAGTTGCCCTTCATGCGGTTCCGGTCCTGCAGGATGGTGCGGACCTCGGGCAGGTCGATCCCCTGTACGATCTCCCGGGTGCCGTCGGTGGAGCAGTTATCGACGATGATGATCTCCTTGCCGATGTCCACGGCTCGCACCCGGTCGAGTATCGCCAGGATCGTCTCCCGTTCATTGTAGACCGGCATGACAACGGTTAGTTTCATGTGCTTGGCTGCCACCGCGACTGCCACGCCGTCCTACTCCTGCTCGGCTGCGCCCATGTCGCTGATGGCGGCGGTCAACGGCGGCAGTAGTTCCGACAGGCTGGTCGTGATCGTCTCCCAGAGAACGTCGTAATCGACGTACTCGTACCCATGGATGAGCCTATTACGCATTCCAATGATCTTCCGCCAGGGGATGTCTGGATATCTGTCGTGGACCTCCGCCGGCAGCTTGGTCGCCGCCTCGCCGATGACTTCAACCAAGCGGGTCATCGCGAGGCCGAAGAGCCTGTCGCGCTCCAGATCCGCGCGCTCCCGTCCCGCACAGAGCTCGAGCGCCTCCTCGGTGAGGTCCCGCATATGCAGTAGATACACGACCGGATCACGTTCGGTCATACAACACCTCCGCTTCGCTGATGACCCGGTCACGGAAGTACTTGCTGAGCATCTTCGGCGTGTTCATGTCCGCCTTCCGCCCGGCCAGCAGTCGCGAAAGCTCCTCCTCCATGTCGAACAGCTCGAAGAACCCCACTCTCGCCTCCGGCTCGAACCACACGATCACGTCCACGTCGCTGTCGGCCGTGAAGTCCTCGCGCAGCGCCGAGCCGAAGACCGCCAGCTTCCGGATCTGATTCCGCCGGCAGAAGTCGGCGATCTCCCGTCTCGATACCTCGATCTGCAGCGGCATGGGTTCATACTCCACGCGCGTCCTGGTCGTTCTGGAGGCGGGCTACTAAGGTGTCCAGCTTCTGCATGAGTTCAGGCACATCCACCGTGGCCGTCTCCCACACGATGTCATAGCTGACATACTCGTAACCGTGAATCAGGCGATGCCTCATGCCCACGATGTCCGCCCAAGGGATCTTCGGAGAGGCATCCCTCACTTGTTGGGAGACGCCCGCAGCACTCTCACCGATCATCGAAAGCGCGTGGATCATGGCGAAGGCGAACATCTCGTCGCTGTCCAGGCGCTCTCGACTGCCCTGGTCTGTGAGCCGCAAGACGGCCCGACCGTAGTCCCTCATGTGCAGGAGCCGCACCAGCGGATCACGTTCGCTCATAGACGACCTGCGCCTCCGCGAGCACCCGGTCACGGAAGTACTTGCTGAGCATCTCCGGAGTGTGCATGTCCACCTTCCGCCCCATCAGCTCCGAAAGCCTGCGCTCTATGCCGCCGAGCGTGATGAGCCCCACCCTTGCCTCCGGCTCGAACCACACGATCACGTCCACGTCGCTGTCGGGCGTGAAGTCCTCGCGCAGGGCCGAGCCGAAGACCGCCAGCTTCCGGATCTGATTCCGCCGGCAGAAGTCGGCGATCTCCCGTCTCGATACCTCGATCTGCAGCGGCATGATCGCCTGACCTCGCTCCTTGCGCCGTCCGCCGGCGTCAGTCCTCGATCTCCGGCAGGTGCCTCGCGTACCACTCGTAGGTGCGCTGCAGACCCTCCCGGCGGGGCGTGCGGGGCTCCCAGCCGAGCAGCCGGCGGGCGCGATGGGCGGAGATGTACTGGTCGCGCAGCTCCTTCGAGGCCTCCCCCTGTACCTGTGGCTCGAGGTCCGGCCGCTGCGCGACCTGCACCATCTCCTCGAAGAGATCCAGCACGCTGACCGGCTCGCCGGTGCCGAAGTTGAAGGCCTCGCCGTGCCGCTCGCCGTCGAGCACGGCCTCCATCACCCGCCGGTAGCCGTCCGCGGCGTCGTCGATGTACATGTAATCGCGCATGGGTGTGCCGTCGGAGCGGATGACGGGCCGCTCGCCGCGCAGCAGCGAGCGGAAGGTGCCCGGCACGATGCGGTTGAAGTTCAGGTCGCCCGGACCGTAGATATTGGCGCAGCGCACCACCCCCGTGGGCATACTGTAGGCCACGTGGTGGCCGCGGGCGATCATGTCCGCGCAGGCCTTGGACACGTCGTAGGGATACAGTCCCAGCAGCTCGTCGTCCTCACGGTAAGGCAGGTGCGTGTGCCGGCCGTAGGCCTTGTCGGAGGAGGCCACCACCATGGCGTGGGGGCCGTCCTCGCCCTCCCAGATCCTGCGCGCGTGCTCCAGCAGGATGTAGGTGCCGCGGACATTCGCCTCGAAGGTGCCCAGGGGGTCGGCGAGCGCCCGGGTGACGTCCGCCTGTGCCGCCAGGTGCAGCACCACCCGGGGCCGCCACTCATCGAACAGCTCCCTCATCTGGTCGTTGCTGGCGATGTCGCCCTCGACGAGGTCGATGCTGTGGACGGCCTCCGAGATGCTCAGGTAGGACTGCCGGCGCGCGCACAGGTCCACGCCCACCACGTCCGCGTCCATGCCCACCAGCCGCTCGATGAGGTGGCCGGCGACGAACCCATGGGCGCCGGTGACCAGCACCCTCATTCCCGCAACGTCGGCCATACGAGTCTCCTCTCGGTTGAGCGAGCGGCCGGGCGGGAGCGTAGTCCAGCCCCTCCAGTCGGCTCGGCAAACGTCGCCGTCCCCTAGCACGCACACGCCTGTGCGTGGTGCGGAGGCCCTCCTCCGCACGCCGTTTGGCGTTGTCGCTGAGATCGCGTGCGATCTCCGGAAGCCCGACCTACGCGGAGGGTGTAGCCAACGCGAAGCCTCGAGCCAACGGCCGGGCGGGAGCGCAGGCCCGCCCGTCAGACCCACGGCGCCCGCCCGGACTCCCACAGCTCGTTGAGCTCCACCCCGTCCTTGTAGGTGTCCATGCACGCCCAGAAGCCCTCGTGCGGGCGTGCCACGAGCTGCCCGTCGGCCACCATCCGCGGCAGGCAGTCGGCCTCCAGGCTGTCGCCCGGCTGCAGGTAGTCGAACAGCCGGTGGTCAAAGACGAAGAAGCCTCCGTTGATCCAGCCGGGCAGTGGCGGCTTCTCGTCGAGCTGCTGCACCACGGCCCCCTCGCCGAACTCCACGTGCCCGAACTGCGAGTGGGTGCGCACCACGGTGATCGTCCCGGCCCTCCCGTGCTCGCGGTGAAAGGCGATCAGGGCGCGCGGGTCCAGGTCCGACAGGCCGTCCCCGTAGGTGACGATGAAACTGTCATCCTCGGCCAGGTGCTCGCGCACCCGGCGCAGCCGCTCGCCGGTGGGCGAGTCCGGGCCTGTGCGGGCGAGAATGATCTGCCAGTCCTGCGCTCCGCCGCCGAGTCGGTCGATGCCGGCGGTGCCGCCGTCGCCGTCCAGGCGCACTCGCAGATCGCTCTCCAGGTAGGGAAGGTGGTGCAGGAAATAGTCGATGATCTGCTCGCCGCGGTAGCCCAGCGTCAGCAGGAAGCTGGTGAGGCCCGATGCGGCGAAGCTGCGCATGATGTGATAGATGATGGGCTGGTCGCCGATGCGGAAGAGGGCCTTGGACAGGGGGGCGTCCTCCCCGGCCAGTCGAATGCCCTTGCCGCCGACCAGCAGCACAACCTTCATGCCGGGACCTCCAGGGGCACATCATCGCCGGGCCGCAGCCTGTGTTGCCTTGGCCGCAAGGCTGTGGTACAGTGCCCGTCGGAGCGATGAGCACACGCGGCGCCGAGGCCACTCAAGACAACGCGTCCGGAGCGCGCTGGCGTTCCCGCCCCTGGTCCAGCTTCCTCGCCGGCTGCCTCGCAGCGCACCTGATGTTGGGCGTGACCTACGCCTTCATCTTCCCGCTGGGGCAGGCGCCCGACGAGCCGGCGCACTTCCACTACGCCCTGTTCATCGCCCGGCACGGCAGGCTGCCCAGCTTCTACGCCGACAACGCCGGCTACGAGAGCTACCAGGCGCCATTATACTACACGCTGTGCGCCGCGGTTGGCAAGCTGGCGATGCTGGGCGGGGGCTCCGCCACCATGCCCACCGCAGAGCCCCCCGCCGCTCTGCACGGCCCCGCCGAGGAGGTGGCCGCACGCCTCCCGGACTACCCCACCGTGCGCGACCGCCAGCACGTGCTGGCCGTTGAGGCCCTGCGCCAGGCCCACCGGTTCACCATCGCGGAGCGGCGGGCGTGGCGCGCCATGCGCCTGCTCACTGTGCTGCTGGGAGCCTCCGGCGTGCTGCTGGGGTGGCGTATCCTGCTGGTGATCTTCCCCGAGCGCCTCTGGATCGCGGCCGCGACGGCGGCCGCCATGGCCGTCCACCCCATGTACGTGCACATCTGCGCCTCGGTGGGCAACGACCCTCCCACGGTGGTCGCGGTGGGGCTGGTGCTGCTGCTGTCAGTGCTGATTATGCGCGAGGGCCTCTCGCCTGCGCGGGCCGCGCTGCTGGGCCTGGCGCTGGGCCTCGCCATGCTGACCAAGGACTCCGCGGTGGCGGCCCTCCCGGCCGCCCTGCTGGCGCTGGCGTGGTCGGCCGGACGCCGCCATCGGCCCGAGCCGGCGGACAGCTTCCTGACCGACCTCGCCAGGCGCGTGGCGGCCCTCCGCTGGGGGCGGATCCTGGGCCACGCCGCCATCGCCCTGGGCGTCGCTGCCGCGGTCGGCGGCTGGTGGTACGTGCGCAACATGCTCCTCTACGGCGCCCTGCAGCACTTCCCCGCCAACATCGACAAGCAGATCCCCTGGCAGATCTATGTGGCGCGCCCGGATCTGCTCGGCGTGGTGCTCGACATCGCCCTGCCCATGACCTTCCGTAACTTCTGGGCCGGCTTCGGGTGGACGAACGTGGCGGCGGCTTTGTGGATCTACTGGCTGCTGCTGGGGATCACGCTGCTGCCGGCGCCGGGGCTGGTCATGCTCATGGCCGACTCTCGGGCCGGCCGCGTGCGCTGCTCGGCGCTGCAGGTGCGGGGGATGTGGCTGCTGCTGCTGACCGCGGCGGTGCTCTCGCTGGCCATGCTGTGGTATATCCTCACCATCGACCTCGGCGGCGGCAGCCAGGGGCGGTATCTGTTCCCGGCCTTCCCGGCGCTGGGGATGCTCTGGGCCCTGGGCGTGGGACGCCTGCTGCAGAGGGAGGCCCGCCGGGCGCTGCCGTGGCTGGCAGGGGCCCTGATGCTGGCCTTCAACCTCTACTGCCTGGTGGCCGTCGTCCTCCCGTTCTACCGCACGCTGCTCGGCCGGTAGGTCCGACGACCCGCTCTTGATCACCTCTACGCGCCCTGAATGTCATCCCCGCTGCAAGCCTCGGGTCCACGAGTGTGCGCCCGCGCCTCACCGTGCGCGTCAGGCGCAGGCCGAGCTGCGCGCATTCATGCGGCTCAGTCGTCGTCCGGGTGGTGGAGGTGCCCGCGACGCTTCTGGCCCTGCAGGGGTCCCTCGAAGTAGACGCCCTCCAGGTCGCGGTAGACCTCCATGATGGCGTGGTCCTCCCCCATGGGGGTGTAGACCATGTCGCCGGGCTGGATCTCATGGTCCTCGCCCTCGGTGGAGATGAGGGCGTGCCCGCGGGTCACGATCCACCACTCGTCGCAGTCGTGGAAATGCAGCTCGACGGACTCCCCCCGCGGCACCTGCATGACTCCGAAGGAGGAGAAGTGCTCGGAAGCGTCCGGGTTGTCGCGAAGCTCACGCGCATTGATGACCGGCATTCCGTGTTGCCCTCCCATGCATGTGTGTGGACCTGCCCCCACGCGGGCGTGCGGGGGGTGTGTCGGTATCTATTCTCGCGCCACGGGCTCGGGACCTGCCGGGGCCGGCGGGAGGGATGGGCGTGGGATGCGACGAAAGGGCGCGGGAGATGAATCTGGCGGGCAGGGAGGCGACCGCGATGCGACGGGTGCTGCTGATCATCGCCCTGCTGGCAATGGGGGCTGCGTGCTCTCATGCGGGGCTGTCCAGCCCGGCGGCGGTCACATGTCCCAGGCTGGCGACCGCGCCGACCATCGACGGCACGCTGGAGGAGGGAGAGTGGGCGCGGGCCGCCATGGCGGGGCCTTTCATCCTCGAGGACGGCGGCGTCCCCTCGCTGCGCACTAGGGCCTGGCTGGGGTACGACGATACCGGCCTGTACGTCGCCGCGTGGATGCAGGAGCCCATGCCGCTGGCGGTGCAGTGCACCGCCGCCCAGCGCGACGGCGCGGTGACCTCCGATGAGTCGCTGACTATCGTCCTGGATCCCGGCAACGACGGGGAGACCGTCGTGACCCTGGCCGTCAACCCGGAGGGCACCGAGTACGACGCCATCGACGGCGACCCCCAGCCGACCATCGCGTGGGACTGCGCTGCCGCCGTGGGTGAGAGCGCCTGGGTCGTGGAGGTCGCCTACCTGTTCGGCGCCGACGGCACCCCCGAGGCCGGCGCCACCTGGGGGCTGAACCTGCACCGCCACGCCCCCCGCATCGCGGAGACCAGCTCCATGACCGGACAGCCGGGGACCGTGGGCACCATGAGCTTCGGCAGGCCCGCCCTGCGGTGCGAGGTGCCGCCCATCGACGAGCCCTGGTACGGGCGCAACACCACCGATGTCAGCCTCCGGAATCTCACCGCCGAGCCGCAGACCGTGAAGGTCAATGTGCGCGTCAGCGGCCCCACCCGCCGGGCGCACTTCTTCGACGTCGAGAAGCTCACGCTCGGCGCCGGGGAGGCCCGGGCGGTGCCGGTGACCTGGGAGGTCAACCGCGGCGGCCGCTGCGCCGTGGAGCTGTCGGTGCAGGTCGTGGCGGGCACCACCGCGCTCACGGCCCTGCGGACCCCGCAGATGCCCTTCGAGCTGGCCCCGCTGGGCGCCACGCTCGATGAGGCCGTCGCGAAGATCGCCAAGGCCTACAGGACCTACGTCTTCCTGCCCGGGGATGCGCGGCCCTTTGACGCCGCCTCCCGGCTGACCATGCTCCTGGGCCGCTGGCGCTACCTCGATAGCCAGCAGCAGCGGCGGGCCAGCCTGACGGCGGAGGAGGTCATCGTGCTGCTGGGTCAGGCCAAGCGGCTGGTGGAGGACGCCATCCTGCTGGAGCGCGAGCTGGCGGCGGCCGCGCCGTAATGCTCAGGGCGGAAGTTCGCGTGTCGTGGGGCGTCACGGTGGTGTGTCTGTTCGGGTCTCACCCCAGGCCACACGTTGAGTAATGCAGGCGCCCTCGCCTGCATGCCGTTTGGCTCCGAGCGCCCGGGGCCGGGGTGGAACCTGCGCGGTCAGTCGCCACAGCTCCTGACCGCGCCCCGAACACCGCGCTGCAGCGGAGGATGACAATGCCACCAGCGGAGATGACCGGACGGGAGCGCATCCTGACGGCGCTGCGGCACGAGGAGCCCGACCGGGTCCCCATCTCGCCCCGCTACTCCGCGTGGTTCAGCACCGTGTACGACGACCTGAGCCTCGAGAACCAGATGCGGCGGCTGCCGGACGTGGACTTCATGCACATCCTCGGGGAGCCCACTCCCAACTACGTCTACTCACACCCCCAGGAGTACGACCTGCCCGACGTGCACGTGGAGCAGAGCCGGCGCGATGACGGCGACTGCTACATCGTGGAGCGCACCTTCCACACCCCGGCGGGCCGGCTCTCCGACGTCACCCGCGTGCCTCCGGCGGGCCGGGAGTACGGCGTGTCGCCCAATCCCGTGAAGCTCGAGCACCTGGTGGAGTCGCGCGATGACCTGGACGCCCTGCGCCATATCCTGCCGCAGGTGCGCACGAGCTACGACTACGTCCACCGCGCGGAGGAGACGCTGGGGGACCGCGGGGTGGTGATGGTCTGCATCCGCAGCGGCCTGGATCACCAGGCCGGCGATGCGCGGGGCATGGAGAACCTGATGATCGATTACTACACCGACCGGGAGCTGTTCGACGCGGTCATCGACATCTTCCACCAGCGCTCCCTCCAGCAGGTTCGGGCCGCCCTGGAGGGCGGGGTGGAGTTCATCTTCGGAAGCTGGTACTACAACTCGCTCTCCTCGGGCTGGTCGCCGGCCATCTTCGAGGAGGTCTTCGTCCCGCAGATCCGCGAGCACGTGGAGCTGACGCACGGCTACGGCGCCTACCACGACTACTATGATGACGGGAAGCTGGCGGATTCGATGGAGATGATCGCCGACTGCGGCGTGGACGTGCTGGAGACCTGCACACCGCCGCCGGTCGGCGACTTCGACCTCGCCGAGGCCAAGCGGACCATCGGGGAGCGGACCACCATCAAGGGCTACGTGGACCTGCTGTATGTCATCAAGCACGGCACGCCGGAGCTGGTGGAGGAGACGGTGCGGGAGGCCATGGAGCTCGCCAAGCCCGGCGGGGGCTTCATCATCGGCTCCTCGGACAGCTTCCGGGAGGGCACGCCGCCCGAGAACATCGAGACCTACTTCCGGGCCTGCAGGGAGTACGGAATGTACTGATGACGCAGACCAATGCGGTGGCGCTGGCAGTATGCCCGTGTGTCCGGGCGCAGGACGGTACGCCGGTCGGCTGGGCCTACTGGGGGGCGGGCGCAGCTCGCGGCGTGGATCGTGGAGTTGGGGGTAGCGACATAGGACCGAAGGGATTCGGGCCCATCGTCGGGAATGTGCGCCTTGCCGCGCGCGTCATGGGATCGAAGCCAATCTCGCCTTCTTGCGGGTGAATGTATCGGAGGTGTTTGGCGTGGAGACGTCGGCGGGCATGCGCATCTGGCAGGCGGTTCAGGAGATCACCAAGGGGAAGCCCTACGTCTTCGTGATCCGCGAGTTCGGGACGAAGTACGCCCTCATTCGGGAGGTAGTCCGGCCCATCGTCGAGGAGTTCGACATGGCCTGCGTTGACGCGGAGGATGTCCCGGGCGCCGGCCAGGACCTGCTGTCGAAGGTGCACACGCTCATCGGGCGCGCGGAGCTGGTCATCGCCGAGGTCTCGCACGAGAATCCGAACGTATTCTACGAGATCGGCTACGCGACAGCGCTGGATAAGCCCAGCGTCTTCCTCCTCAAGCGCGGGGAGCAGATGGCCACCGACCTGCGGGGTCGCCTGCACGTGGAGTACGAGGAGAGCCCGGCAGGAATCGCGGCGCTCAAGGAGGATCTGCGCAGGGAGCTGCGGGTGCAATTGTACTCAGAGGTGGCTATTCTCCGCGACATGCTGTTACCGCCGACGCCGCAGCCGGCCTACGTCGTGGCCAGCCCCAAGTATCCTGGTCCCAAGGCTCGGATTCATGGGCAGGCCTATGACCGGCGGACGTACGGCGACAATCTGGGCATCCGCGGGCTGATCTCGGCCTTCGGCCTGATGCTGGGAGAGCGCGACTGCGTGGACCTGATCTCAGCCAAGCACGCCGATCCCAATCTCGTCACCACGCCGGGCAGCCTCTACCTCATCGGCTCCGGCAAGGTCAATCAGTTTACCCCCGGCGTGCTGGAATCGCTTATCACCAGCAGGGGGCCGCAATGGCGCCTCGGCGCCGCTCCCGGAGAGGAGGAGGTCGGCGACTACCCCATGATGCTCTACCGGGGAGACGAACCCGTTCCCGCCGAGGTCACAGAGGTGGAGGAGGGGACGATCTTCTCCAAAGACTCCGGCCTCGTCGTGCGAGGGCCACACCCGTGCTTCCCCAACGACCGCCTGGCTCTTGTCCTTGCCGGTGCGCACAGCCTGGGTACCGGGGCGGCGTGCATCGCAGCGACCTCCTCCTCACACATACGGCAGATCGCGGGGCGCCTGGACGCGGAATGCAATGTGAGCATCGCGGACAAGGACCTCACCTTCTGGGCGCTCGCCACCGGGACCGCCGACCCCCACGACAACCTCCTGCCCCCCGAAAACGTGACGATTGAAGAGGTCGGCGTCTACTGACTGAAGCGCGGCGCCGTTACGGCTGCCGTGCCCGGCCAGTGCGTCCCTGGGAACCACTCGGCCCTGGGGGCGGCCCGGCAGCACCTCACAGCCCCGGCGGCTCGACCTCGCGCGAGGTCCGCTCGCGCGAGCTCAGCCACTGCCTGTCGCCGACGGTCAGCCGCGTGCCCTCGAAGACCCACGCGCGGGTGGGCTTGCCGTCGCGCAGCTCCACGCAGGCGCAGCGAGCGATGGCCGCCACGTCATCGACCTCCACCCGCCCGCCATCGTCGCCGAACAGCACCAACCACCGCCGGTCGCCGAGCGTCAGCCGATAGGCATCCTCGCCCGCGGCCTCGATGTGTCCGTCGCCCTCGAACAGCGCCGCCGCGAACTGCGCGCCCTCGGGACCGATGCGCTTGTGCCAGCGCAGCACATTCACGGGCGCGCCGCAGTCCTCCGGCTGGCAGTCGCGCGGCAGCACCGCCTCCCAGTGCTCCTCGGTAGTGACCTGCTCGATCTCGTCCGGGCGCGCCGCCGAAAGCGTGTAGCGCACGCTGCCCTCCAGGTGCGCGGTGCGCTCCGCGGCCACGCTCATCTCCAGCGGGGTATGGAAGCTCCACTGGGCCTCATGGCCCTCGCCGCCGACGATCCGGTCGCGGACGAGGACCGGCCCGTCCTTCACGACCAGGATGTCGCGGTGGACCGTCGCGCCGAAGGGCTCCTCGTAGCCCTCGTGGTAGCCGCTGAACATCCACGCGCCCGGCAGGTCCTCCAGCAGCTCCAGGTGCCCGCCCGGGGCCGGTCTGCCCGGGTAGCTCTCCCCGTCGATAGTGACCACGTTGTGGCTGGGCGTGGAGTGGCAGTAGCCGTAGGCCGGATGGCGGTAGCTGCGGGGAGAGCCCGGCGAGGTCGCCACCAGCTCCCCGTTCGACTCGTAGAGCAGGTGCAGCGCGGCGGGGTAGGCGTGGCCGGTGTTCGCCCACCCGTACTGTGCCACCAGGTAGCGGTCCTCCGGCTCCCACCCGGTGCGCATCACCGCGAAGCCCGAGTCCGCCAGGTGCAGACTCAGCCACTGGGGCCGCTTCGGCCCGGGCGTCGGCGAATCCCCGGTGGCTGCCGCCAGCATGAAGTTCGCGAACCCGAAGGGCGACTTCTGGCTCGGCGCCTGCCCGCGCTCCCAGACGCGCCCGGCCAGCCACGCGAAGTCCGGCCGCCCGAAGTGCCGCGCCGCCAGCTCCAGATGCACCGCGTAGTCGGTGGCAAAGACCGCCGAGTGCAGCGCCGGGGTCTCGCCGGTGGGCATGACCAGCTTCGCCAGCCACTCGCAGGCGCGCTCGATCAGCGGTCCGGCCTCGGGGTCGGAGTAGAGGCTCTCGCGACCGTTGGCCTCCGCGGTCAGCGCCACGTAGCCGATGTCGCGCAGGACGGTCTTATGGTACTGGGTGCACAGCTCCCTGTGGCCGCCGTCGGCGAAGAAGTCCTGCTGGAGGTGCTCGCGCATGCGCCGCTCGGCCAGCTCCACCCACTGCTCGGCGTCGCGGAACTCCGGGAAGACCAGGCCGCCGATGCCGCAGCCCAGCACCGCTGCCACCTGCTGGTTGCCGCGGCGGTAGCGCGGGCTCTCATGCGCGTAGAGCCACGCCGCGCAGCCGAGGAGCTGCTTCATGACCTTCACGTGCAGCTCGGGCGTCAGGGCCGGGCTCTGGGCCATGCAGTAGTAGTTGTCGGTGAGGATGCGGGCCCGTATCCCGGGGTAGTAGGCGCGGAACACCGGATCGAAGCCCAGGCCGCCCTGCTGCTCGCGGATCTGAAGCTGGTGGTCGTACCAGGAGTCGAAGATCCAGGCGAATGTCTCCGGATACCTCTCGTCCCCGGTGAGCAGATACGCCCGCCCCAGCGGGTTGAGGAACCACTGCGAGCCGACCGCGGAGACGTAGTTGGTGTCCCTGGTGGGGTTCTCCAGCCACTTGATCTCCCGGCCCTCCACGCGCAGCACGTAGGGGCCGTGCGCGATGTCGCCCTCGCCGATCTCGTCAGCCATCTCCACGATGGGCTGCACGAGCTGCGGATAGTGCTCGCGGACATACTCCGGCCAGGTGTCGCGCCGGACGTGCGGGGTGGGCCTCTCCCGCCGCCGGAAGTACTCCGCCCAGGCCTCGGCGGCGGCCTGCCAGTCCTGGGCCTCCACCGCCGCCCGCACGTCCTCCAGTCCCGGCCGCTGCAGGTCCATGGCAGCCCACAGCTCTTCGTCAGTGACCTGCGAGGGATGCTCCGCGACATCACCCTGCGCGCCAGTCATGGCGATCACCAGTCCCGACAGAGCAGCGTACTGGATTGCTCGTGACCTCATGGTGCTACACCTCCTTCAGCGTGGCAAGCGCCGCGTCCAGCACCGGGTCGCGGCCCTCGCCACGTGGCACCGCCCCACACCCTCCCTCACGCGCTCGTGGCCGCACATACTCCGTGACGGGGCGCATTTCGGCCTGTGACGCGCAAGACCTCTCCAGCGGGTTGAAGCCGTCGGGACAGCCCGAACGCGGGCCTCTCCCCTCGGAGTTTGCCACGCAAACTCCACTCCACTCTCGTCGGCGGGCGCCGCCCGCAGGCTGGAGAGGGGGCAACGACAGACGGCCGGCGGGCAAGGCTGCCCGCCGATCCGTACGGCAGAGGCAGCGCCCCGAGCAGTCATGGAGGGGCCGGACCACCGGCCGGCCCGGCGTTTGTGCTTCGCTCGGAGGCGAGGGAGGGGGAGACGGCAAACGGCTGGCGGGCAAGGCTGCCCGCCGCTCCGTACGGCAGACGCAGCGACGCGAGCCGTCATGGAGGGGCCGGACCATTGTCCGGCCCGGCGTTTGTGCTTCGCTCGGAGGCGAGAGAGGGGGAGACGGCAACGGCAAACGGCTGGCGGGCAAGGCTCCCCGCCGCTCCCTACGCCAAAGGGAGCGACGCGAGCAGTCATGGAGGGGCCGGACCACCGGCCGGCCCGGCGTTTGTGCTTCGCTCGGAGGCGAGAGAGGGGGAGACGGCAACGGCAAATGGCTGGCGGGCAAGGCTGCCCGCCGCT
>JAYENL010000238.1:0-5760 GCA_034722055.1 Armatimonadota bacterium | reverse complement strand
GCTCCACGCTTCCTTCAAACGACACCTCGCGATGTCGCCCTTGCGCTTCGCTCACCCTTCGCCTCCATCTGGCTGGGTAGAGGACTTGCACCTCCCGACTGTCGAACATGCCCGGCACACACGACAAACGACGCACGCACAGGAGTGTGCGTGCCACGGAACGACGCCGTCTGCCGTGCCGTTTGGAGGGGCCGGTCTCCGTCCCGGCCCGGTCGTTATCGTTAGGAACGGCGTACGCGGCACGGAGTGGGCCCCGGGCCTCTGTAGCGGACCCAAGTGCGTAGGCCGGGCTTCCAGCCCGGCGGCTCGAGCAGGGCCGAGCAGCCCGCGCGACCGAGATCCAACGAGGAGACTCCAACCAATGCCCATGACGCCCGGTATCATGTGGATGGGCAGCATCTACCCGCCGGTCTGGCACGATGAAAAGCTCACGCCGGCGGAGCTGTTCGGGAACCTCAAGGGCATGGGTGTTGAGGCCATCGACATCTTCGCCCGCGCCGCCGACCAGGATGGCGTGGACACACTGGCGAAGGCGCTCGGTGACAGCGGCCTGGGCTGTGCCTGCTACTACATCTCGGCGGATCTGGTCAGCGACGAGCCACAGAGGCAGCAGGCCGCGGATGAGGCCTTCCCGAAGGGACTCGATGCAGCCCGGCGGCTTGGCGCCCCCATCTGCTTCACGCACGGCTCCCAGCACGCGCACAGGGGCGAGGGCAACTTCCAGCGGTACATGGACCGCCTCGGCGAGAAGCTGGAGCTGTTCGAGGGCACCGGCGTGACGCTGGTGATCGAGAACGCCGGCTGGCTGCTGCACACCGCCGAGGACATGGTGCGGGCCTGCGAGGCGCTGGGCAGCGACGGTCTGCGCCTGTGCCCCGACACGGGCAACTTCACCCTCTGGGGCCAGGATGAGGTCGATGCGGTGCGCAGGTGCCTGCCGTGGAGCGCGCACTTCCACATCAAGGACGTCGCTGAGCGGTGGGAGGAGGACGGCAATCCGCGGGGCACCGAAGCCATCCTCGGCCAGGGGATGACGCCGGTGGAGCAGATCATCGGCATCCTCAAGGACGAGCGCTGGGAGGGGGTGCTGGCCTGGGAGCCCGGCCCCCAGGACGAGGAGGGCGTGACGGCGAGCGTCCGTGAGCTTCTGCGCCTCATCGGCTGAACGCATTGGAGGAGGGAGACCGATGGCGAACATGCTGGTGACCTACTTCAGCAAGACGGGGAACACCGCGGCGATGGCTGAGGCCATCGCGAAGGCCGCCGCCGAGGTCGAGGGGATGAAGGTGGACCTGCGCGAGGTTGCCGACGTCTCCGCCGACGACCTGCTGGACTACGATGGCATCGTTATGGGCTCACCGGTCTACTACGGGACCATCGCCGCGCCGCTGAAGCAGCTCATCGACGAGTCCGTGAAGCACCACGGGAAGCTGGAGGGGAGGGTGGGCGGCGCGTTCTCGTCCTCGGGGGTGATGGGCGGCGGGAACGAGACCACGCTCACGGACATCATCGGCTGTCTGCTGGTCCACGGGATGATCGTCAAGGGCGTCTCCCGCGGACCGCACTACGGCCCCACCTGCCAGGGCGCACCGGACGAGGACGCGCAGAAGCACTGCGCCAACTACGGGCGCGCCATCGCCGAGCTGTGCCTGAAGCTGTTCGGCTGAGCGGCACCGCGGGGAGGTGGCAGGGCCCCGGCGAGCGCGGGGGCCATGTTCCTGTACGGCTCAGTGCCCGTCGGCGACGCTGGCGAGGTTCACCGCCATCGACAGCTCGATGCCTGACAGGCGCATGATGCGTCGGGTGAAGTGGTTGTTGCCCACCTCGCCGGCGCAGTGAGCGTCCGTGCCTGCCACGAACTTCACGCCCTCGCTCGCGAAGATCCCCAGCAGGCCCGACCAGTCCCTGACGAACTCCTCCACGCTCAGCGCCGGATGCCACCACCAGGCCCGCGCCGACAGCTCCAGCGCCACGTTGTGCTCCGCCATCAGCCGCGCCAGATCCCGGATGTGGGCGCGCGGAAGGTCCCCAGGCGTCAGCGCCGCCTCGAAGCGGCCCAGGTTGAAGGGATCGGCGAGCACGTCCACGCGCCCGCCGCTGACGGCCGACCGCAGAGCACCGAAGGCGTTCTCGATCAGCCGCGAGCGGTCCGCGGGGACCGCCGTGCAGATGCCCCTGGTCTCCTCCGAGAAGCTCGCCAGTACCAGGGGGAGGTCCTCGGCGGATCGGGGCAGGCTGAGCCGGCCGGTGGCGTCCAGAATGCGGCACTGTGCGCCCGGGATCACGGCGACCTTCGACCGGGAGCCCACGCGTTCGATCTCCTCGCGGCGCACATCGAGGTCCGAGGTCTCCAGGGTGACGTGGTCGGTGATGGCGATGGCCTCCAGCCCCGCGGCCTCCGCGGCACGGACCATGTCCCGCACGGTGTCGCGACCGTCGCTGAAGACGGTGTGCGTGTGCGCGTCATGCGGGGGGATCGGCTGCGGCAGGTCCTGCATCGGACCTCCTCCCGGGTCAGCTTCCCAGCAGCCGGCGCATGGCCCGCAGGGACTGGCGGGCCGCCTCGTCGGGCGCGTCGGCGATGTCGAACAGGTCCACCGTCATCCAGCCCCCGAAGTCAATCTCCCGCAGCGCCCCGATGATGGCCTCCAGGTTCATCTCACCGGTGCCCGGCACCAGGTGCTGGTGCACGCCCCCGGCGATATCCTCGACGTGCGCGCCCACGATCGCCGCCCCCAACTGCCGGACGGCCGCGGGCACGTCGTCCTCGGTCAGCTCCGCGTGCCCCACGTCGAGGTTGACGCCCAGCGCCGGCGACGGGAAGCGCTCCATCAGCGCCAGCATCTCCTCCACCCCATGCACCAGCAGCCCCGGCTCAGGCTCGAGCGCCAGCGTCACGCCCAGGGCCTGGGCGCGCTCGATCTGCTGCGCGAGATGATCGTGGAACTGCGCCTCCAGGTCCGCCGGCGCCCCGGAGCCCGGTCGCGGCGAGTTGATGATGAGCACGTCGCAGCCGAAGTGCGGCGTCAGCTCCACCGCCCGGAGCGCCCGCTGCCACCGCAGGGCCAGGGGATCCCGGTCGCCGTGGTAGCTCACGGTGGCGATGCGGGTGCCGGCCTCTCGGGCCAGCTCCGCCAGCCGCCGGCAGCGCTGCTCGTCGAGCCGCTCCGGCTCCAGCCCCGGATGCTCCAGGCACAGCTCCACGCCGTCGTAGCCCACCAGCGCGATGCGGCTGATGGCCTCCTCCGGGGAGAGCTTGCGGTAGCCGATGGTGCGGAAGCCGAGGCGCTGTGTCATCTGCTGTCTCCCGCCTGCGCTGATCTGTCCCTGCTGCGGACGCCCCCGCCCGCACGCGGCGCGCGAGCCATCCGCGACTCCCTGGCCGCCCTCACGTGCCGGGCCTCCAGCCGTGCCGCCCGACCAGAGGCACGAAGACGCAGGGCATGCCCTTTCGCTCCACGATCTCTTCGCCGTAGCGCTCCACGATCAGCAGGCGCTGTGTCATCCGGCTGCCCACAGGGATGACCAGCCGCCCGCCGTCGGCGAGCTGATCGCTCAGCGGCTCCGGGACGCGGGGCGCGCCGGCGGCGACGATGATGCGATCGTAGGGGGCGTGCTCGGGCAGGCCCTGGGTGCCGTCGCCGACCACCACCTCCGCGTTCTCGTACCCCAGGTCCGCCAGCCTCTGCCGGGCCCGCTCCGCGAGCTTCTCCACGATCTCCACTGCGTAGACCTGGCGGCAGAGCTCGGCCAGCAGGGCGGCCTGGTATCCGGAGCCGGCGCCCACCTCCAGCGCTACGTCCCCAGAGTTGCAGGCCAGCGCCTCCAGCATCGCGGCCACCATGTACGGCTGGGAGATCGTCTGACCCTCACCGATGGGCAGCGGGCGGTCGGCGTAGGCCTCCAGCCGCATCCCCTCGGGCACGAAACGCTCCCGCGGCACCTGAGCCATTGCGCGCAGGACCCGCTCGTCGCGGATGCCACGGGGTTTAAGCTGGCCCTCTACCATGCGCTGTCGCTGACGCTCGAAATCCGAAGCGTCCTCGGGACCGTGCCTCGCCACGTCGGGAGTCACCTCATTGCAAATGGCTCCACTGGCGGCGGACTCGCATCTTGGGGCAGGTATTCGCGGGCGGCCCGGAGAAACCTCTCTGGCGCGGGCGGCGATAGGCCGGCTGCGCCTGTACACGTGCTGAGCTCGCACCACAGAGGAGGTGATGAAGGTGAGAAGCGAGGCCCTCAGCCGTGGCGGGACGTGGGACAGGGCTGACGAGTCCGACATCTTCGTGGCGCTGACGCGCAGTGCCATCATCATTGCGATCGTCCTCTCCCCCACCTTCAGCAATGTCCAGACGCCGCGGCACGTGCAGATGGCCACGATCGTGGCGGCCGTCTACACCCTGGCGCTGTTCATCTCGCGCCTGGCCGGGCGCTGGCTGCCGCTGCAGCGACCGCTGGCCATCGCCGTGGACATCTACCTGATTACCACCGCCGTGCTGGAGTGGGGCGATCAGTCGCGCGCCATCTTCCAGCTCTACTACATCGTGGTCATCGTCGCCGCCATGTGGTTCGGCCGCACGGGGGGGATCGTTACCGCAGTCGCCGCGCTGGGCGCCTACGTCTGGGCGGAGATGGCCATCTCTGAGATCCCCCTGCAGGTGGAGGACGTCCTCAACCTCCTGTGGTATCAGGGCGCGCCCATCCTGGTCATCCTGGCATTCGTAAGCTCCTATGTGCTGCGGGCCCGGGAGATCGAACGCTCCAGGGGCCTGCGGCTCTCGCACGAGCTGGAGCTGGCCCGCGGCATGCAGCGGCAGATGCTGCCGGATGCCCTCCCGGCGGCGCCCGGCTACGAGCTGGCGGTGCGGCTGGAGGTGGCGCGGGTGGTCAGCGGGGACCTCTACGACTTCCTGCGCCCGTCCGAGGACAACCTGGTGGTGTGGGTCGGGGATGTGGCCGGCAAGGGCGTTTACGGCATGATGCACGTGTCCATGATGCACTCGCACCTGCAGACGGCGGCCATGGAGGGGCTCTCGCCCGCGGCCATCGCCGACCGCGTCAACCGCGGGGTCTACGATGCCATGGAGCCGTCCAGCTTCGCGTCGGCGTTCATCGCCGAGCTGCACCTGCCGACGGGGAGGCTGACCTACACCAACTGCGGGCATCCCCACCCCCTGCTGCTGCGGGACGGCGGCACCGATGACGTGCAGCGGCTGCACACCAACACCCCGCTGGTGGGCATCGCCACCACCCCGGCATACCGGCAGCTCACCATCGAGATGAGGCCCGCAGACGTGCTGGTGATGACCACCGACGGGGTCCAGGAGGCCCGGGCCCCCGATGGCGGAATGTTCGGGGAGGACCGCCTCCTGGAGGTGCTGGCGGGCCTGCACGGCTCCACCGCCTCGGAGGTGGCGACCGAGGTGATGCGCGCCGTCCGCCAGTTCAGCGGCGGCGAGTTCCGCGACGATGCCATCGTGGCCGTGATCCGCCGCGAGCCGGGCTAGCGCTAAGTGGCAGAAGTTCGCGTACCTTCCTACGTCCCCACAAGACGCGTGCCCGCCATGGAGGGGCCGCCGCGAGCGAGGCGAGCGGGGCGCGATCAGGAGCGGTAGCGACTGACCGCGCAGGTTCCACCCCGGCCCACTCGTTTGAGACCGAAGGTCTCCCGCAGGCGCCCCCGCCTGCGCGCCGTTTGGCCCCTGGGTAGAGCTATTCACCGGGCCGGGGTGGAACCTGAGGCCTATTCGCTGGGAGACT
>JAYENL010000237.1:0-5894 GCA_034722055.1 Armatimonadota bacterium | reverse complement strand
CGTGGTCTGAATATGCGCATGCCACCATGCAAGCGCCGAGCCGCCGGCCGCCGCACGATACCTTACAACAGCACTTCGCAGCAGGAGGTGGGCCCGATGCGCACGCGGCCACGGCCTATTGTCCCTCTGCTCGTCCTGGCAGGCTGCCTGATGCCGCTGGGCCTGGTCTCAGCAGCACATGAGGCGCCAGTGCGGGGGATCTCTGCTTCGCCGTCCGTGCACTCCGTGGAGGCCGCCGCGTATACCGTTTCAGCCCCGCCGGCAGATGCCACCGCCCCGTGCACCGAGGGCGTTGTCGTGGCACAGGCGGCCCCCGACGAGGAGGCGGAGCCGGGCGAGGAGCCGCCCGCGGCTCCCGAGGTAGTCACCCAGCCGGGGGGCCTTCCCCTGCGGGCCGGCGACGTGCTGACCATCACCGTGCAGGGGGAGCCGGAGCTGAGCGGGACCGCCTACGTGCGCCCCGACGGGACCATCTCCCTGCCCATGCTCGGCTCCGTGCCGGTTGCCGGCAGCACGCCCACGGAGCTGGCCGACGCTCTCACACAGATGCTGCGGCGCTACGTGGTGAACCCGCAGGTGACGGTGCTGCACATCGGCGGGGTGGCGCGGGTGGTGTCGGTGATCGGCGCGGTGCACGGCCCCGGGACGTATGACGTGCGGCAGTACTCCAGCCTGCTGCCGTTGCTGGCGGCGGCTGGCGGGCCGCGTCCGGATGCGGACCTGGAGCGCGCTGTGCTGGTGCGGGGCGGGGAGCAGGCGCGGGTGGTGAGGGAGGTCGTGGAGGGGGAGCCCATCATCCCGGAGGATATCGGCCTCGAGGCCGGCGATACGCTGGTGGTGCCGTCGATCGTGGAGCGCTCGGTTCGGGTGGCGGGGGCGGTGATGCAGCCGGGCCTGGTGCCGCTGGAGGAGGGGCTGACGGCCTCGCGGGCGGTGCTGGCGGCCGGGGGGCCTGCGGAGGTGGCCGATCTGGGCGACGTGCAGCTTCTGCGCGGCGCCGAGCGCATGGACCTGAACCTTCAGCCACTGCTGCGGCCGGAGGTGGCGGCGGGCGAGGAGCAGGTGGAGGACCCCGTGCTGGGGATCGATGACGTGCTCATCGTCCCCCGCATGGGCACGCAGGCCATCATGGTCATCGGGGCAGTGCAGGCGCCCGGCCCCCAGGATGCCGGCGGCGCCCGCCTGGCCTCCAAGGCCGTGGCCGCGGCGGGCGGGGCGGCGGTCAACGGCGATCTCAGCCGGGCCTACGTGCTGCAGGATGGCGAGCGCATCGAGCTGGAGCTGAGGCCCTTGCTCGATCCGGGGAGCGCGCCCGAGGGCATGGAGGGCGTTGACACGCCGGTGCGGGCCGGGGACGTGGTGGTGGTCCCCGAGCGCAGCCCGGTGTTCGTGATCGGGGCGGTGAACACGCCCGGGGAGCTGCCGCCCCAGCAGGCGGACACGGTGTCGAGGGCGGTGGTGATGGCCGGGGGCCTGGCGCCCGACGCCGACGCCTCCGGCGCCTACGTGCTTCGAGCCGGGGAGCAGATCCAGGTGGACCTGCCGGCCTTGCTGGATGAGGGGGACGCCTCCGCCGACCTGCCGCTTGAGCCCCAGGACGCGCTGGTGGTGCCCCGCCGCCCGCAGATGGTGCACGTGGTGGGGCAGGTCAACACTCCCGGCAGCTTCCCGCTGGAGAGCGTGGAGACGGTGGCGGACGCCTGGGCGCTGGCGGGGGGCGAGACGCCCATGGCCCTGACCACAGCGTGCCTGCTGGTGCGTGGAGAGCACACGGAGACGCTGAACATCGAGGCGCTGGTCAATGAGGGTGACGCCACCCAGAACAGAGCGCTGCAGGCCGGGGACACCATCATCGTGCCCAAGATCAGCGACGAGGTTTACATCTTCGGTGCGGTGTTGCAGCCTGGCAAGCACGCCATCCACGAGGGCGACACCGTCATCGACGTGATCGCCGATGCCGGAGGGCCCGCGCCGGGGGCGAGGATCAACCGCGTGGCGCTGATCCGGCGTGAGAGGCTGGGCGAGGTGCGAGCGCAGATGCGCCGGGAGGAGGAGGCCGGGCCGGCCGAGGCTCCGAGGCGGCCGGAACGGAGGCGGGGGCCGCAGGACTGGCGGCAGCGGCTGCGGGGCAGGCCGCAGGCCGAGCCGGAGAGAGCTGGGGGCGATCGGCAGGAGCGGATCGCGCAGAAGATCGCGGAGGGGAGCCGTGCATTGCACCTGTTCGACCTGGCCAGCGTGCCGCCGGATGATCCGCGCTACCTGGTGCATCCCGGGGACGTCATCTACATCCCGCCGCGGAGCGTCAGGGGAGAGCTGTGGGAGCGGGTGATCGACGAGCTGCTGGTACGCACACTCGGGGGGATGTTGTTCTGACGGGGGAGGCGCCGACCACCCTGACCCAGCCCTGGCTCGGTGTGGCGACGGGGGCGGGCGCCACACCCACCGTCACCGCCGGCCGCCAGCCACGATGCTCGAGGCGCCGAGCCGGCGCCTGGCAGCCGAGCAGCGGGCAGACCAGGGATGCAACACGACTGGAGCATCTGGAGGACGTGTGAGGAGATGCGCAACCGATGGCTGTGGCTGCTGGGAGCCGCGCTCATCCTGGCTGTCGGCGCCCTGGCCCTGCGGGGTAGTCACACGGAGCGGCCGCGATTCCTCACCGTGCACGAGGCGGTGCGCGCCGGGGACTTCGCCGATGTCCAGTACCACATCTCCCATGGCACGAGCCTGCGTGAACTGGACAGTGCGGGCTACTCTGGCCTGCACGTTGCCGCCATCTACGGCCGTCCTCGGGCCGCGGAATTGCTGTTGTCAAAGGGTCTCGACCCAGACATCCGTGACCGGGAGTTGACCATCCGCTGCTACACGGCGCTGCATCTCGCCGCCAGGGAGAACTCGGACGAAGTAGCGCGAGCACTACTTGAGGCCGGCGCCGACCCGAACGCTCGTGACAGCGGCGGTATGACGCCCCTTCACCTTGCTGCGATGAACGACAGTGCGCAGGCCGCCGAGATCCTGCTCGCGTACGACGCCAACGTCAACGCTCGCGACGACGAGTACCAGACGCCCCTCGGCGTCGCACTGGAATGGCAGAAGCCAAACGTGGGAAGGGTGCTCGTGCAGCATGGCGGCGTGAAGTAGGCCGCGCACTGCCGCTGTGCCGCCACGGGCCGCGGATCGTGCTGGTGCGGTGGCGTATGGCAACAATCGCATGAGCGCGGAGGTGTCGTTGATCGACGACCCAGGCGTGGGACAGCGGGGCTGGCCGGGGCGGGATCGGTGTGTGACTCGCGTGTGGCGCGTCAAGAACAACGCGCGGTTGGCTTGACAGCCGTGGGCTCCTCATATACTATGACCCCTTGATAGTGAGCCGGATGGCCGCCGCCTGCTGGAGGATAGCAAGAATCGCAGTCATGCTGGTCTCGGAGGGCCAACGGAGTACAGCCCTGTCGAGGCCCGCCTGAGATACCGTACGCACCAGAGACCGCAGATGGAGGCGGAGCTCTTCCTATGAGGCAAGCCATCCTGTGCGTCCAGGCTCGAGTTGAGCCTCCGGTTGAAGGTGCAGGTGCGCCTGCACTCGGTCTCGTCACCTGCGGCGATGCAGGCCTCCTTGTATGCGACCCCAAAGCGCAGCAACGCCCTCCGACTGCGATTCGCCCGGCCGTGCAGTATGCTCCTTCCGTGATCGACGACCGTGGTAGGACATCCCGCGTAGCTGCGACCTTCGGGGCCCCCCGAAGGCTGCGCTGGCCCCCCTGGCATTGCGGTGTAGCCGAGGCCCGGGGCGACGAGGTAGAGCGTAGGACCTTAGCCCGGCCAGCGGGCCGCCGGGACGCCGCACGTGGGGATGCATTCGACGCGATTGCGCAGCCAGCGCCTCATCGCGGAAGCGTGACCGACATGGGGTGGCAGCATGGAGTTCATTGAATACTACCGCATCATCCGGCGCCGTTTCTGGATCGCCCTGGTTATGGCGGGCATAGCGGCAGCGGCTGTGGTGGGCTGGCGCCTGATGCCACAGGAGACTACCTACCCCGCGGTCGGTACCGTGCTCGTCCACGATGTCGCGAAGAGAGACGTGCTACTCGAAGGCAATGAGGTGCAGATCGGCCGACCTGAGGAAGAGCAATTCTGGAGTAACTTCGCGCAGTTCGTCGGAAGCACGGAGATGCTGCGAACTGCGGCAGAGGCTATAGGGGTCTCTGCAGAAGAGGCTACGGGCCAACTCGAGCCAGCCAGCCTGCAACCGATACGAGGCAGCGACGCGGCGCGCGTGTCCGCGGCCGCCATTGGCGTGCCACGCACAGGAATGGCTCCCAACGTCAGCAACGCCAAGGATCTTGCGGTTCGCTACTGCGATGCCTTCATGGAGCACCTGGGGGAGGAGTGGCGAGCCCGCCGCATCCGCCGGCTGGAGCTGGCGCGTCACATCCTCCAGGAGCGCCAGCCCCTGCTGAAGCAGGAGGTGGCGCAGATCCGCCGGGAGGCCGACGCGTTAATCGCGGAGTACGAGGGCGTTCCACCAACCGGAGTTCTCGACAGCCTTACTCAGGAGCTGGCTGCTGTCGAGGAGCAGATGGCCGCCGCCCAGGTCGCGAAAGGGACCGCTGAGGCCAGGTCTGATGTTCTGGCAGGCCGCGAGAGACCTCGTATGGCCAGAGTGGAGGGCGAGGAGACGTCCATCACCAATCCTCGAGTAGTTGCCCTTGAACAGGCCATCGTTGAAAAGCAGATTCAGCTCGACGAGGAGCTCGCTCGCCGCACGGAGGAGCATCAGCAGGTACGGGCTCTGAAGGTGGAGATCGAACGCCTCCAGGAGCGTCTGCGCGAGGTGAAGGCGGAGGCTGAGCAGGAGGTGGGGCCCGCAGCGGCGGCGGTCATGGCCGAGACGGCGGTCACGGCCCAGGTGGAGGCGGAAGCGCTCACTCGCAGACTGGAGCTGCTGCAGGAGCGCATGGGGGAGATCAGAGCCAGGCTCCCGACCGTCCGGGCGGATGCCCGCGTCTATGAGGAGGTCGCCGGGAGATTGGCCGGTGCGGAACAGGCTTACGCCACGCTTCTCGACAGCCTCGATCGCTTAGATGCGGAGGAGGAGCAGCTCGGCAACCCCGAGGTAACGCTGGTAGAAGTGGTGGACGAAGCGGAGCCTGAGCGTGTTCCGCGCGGCTTGGCCGCGTTCGTGGGCAGGCTGGCAGTGGCAGTACTTGCTGGCGGGGGCCTGGGCATTCTGCTTATCTTCGTCCTCCACTATGTGGACTTCAGCTTCCAGGACGAGGAGGAGGCCGAGAGGATGCTCGGTGTTAGGGTGCTGGCGGGGATCCCTCGGAGCGACGTCGAGTTCGAGCCGGTGGAGGCAGTGACGGGCGAACCGGAGCAAGATGAGACAGACGCTGATGCGGGACTATTCTGACCTCAGGTGAGACAACTGTGCTGAACCAGACTGAGACCATACTGGGCCCGGACCCTCCTCCATCAGCCTACCTGGAGAGCTATCGAGTCCTTCGGTCCTCGGTCATAGCTCTGCGGGAGCGAGAGCCGTTCCAGACGGTGCTTGTCACCAGTCCAGGGGGACGTGAGGGGAAGACCACCGTAGCGATCAACCTGGGCATCGTGCTCGGTCTGGTTGAACAGAAGACCATCCTGGCCGACGCGGATTTCTATGGCTCCGGTGTCAGTAACCTGTTGGACATTGCCAGCGCCGCACGAGGGCTCACCGACATGTGTGTGGGCGATGCGGAGCTGGACGAGGCGCTCCTGCCGACCGAGATCGAGTCCCTGCTCGTGCTGCCGGGGGGGACGAGGAGCGACCAGGGACCCGAGCTGGTCGCCACCGGTGTCATGGAGGAGGCCATCGATCAACTAAAGCAACGAGCCGCGTACGTGCTGTTCGA
>JAYENL010000236.1:0-25500 GCA_034722055.1 Armatimonadota bacterium | reverse complement strand
AACGGCGCACGCAGAGGAGTGTCCATGCTACGGAACCCCATACCGGCACACGACAAAGGCACGGCGCACGGACAGGAGTGTCCGTGCCACGGAACCACAACAACACCCGCAACAACGCACGGAGCAGCGTCCGTGCCACGGAAAGACGACGGCTACGAGACTCGGCTCACGGCGCTCAGCGCTGCTCGGCGTAGATGAACTCCAGGAGCGTCTCCCCCACCTGATGCAGCGAGTCCGGCGCACAGTGCTCCGGCGTGTCATCCACGGTGTGCCACTCCGGGGGCACGAACTCGATGATATCCACGGCCGGCACGCCTGCATCCAGGAACGGAATGTGGTCGTCCACCACCCGGTACCCGCTGGTGCGCTCAAAGGCGCTGTGGCCGAGACGTTCGGCGATCGTCCAGATGCGATCCACCAGGTCCGGCGCCCGCTCCAGCGAATTGACCTCGATGGGCAGGTCGAAGTGGTCATTGGCGAACTGGGGGGTGCCGACGCGTTCGTTGTGCTCGTTGTCGCCGGCGACCATGTCCACCAGGATCATCTCGTCAGGCCAGGGGACGTCGTCCGGCCACTCGTCCACCAGCCGCTGGGATCCCAGAATCCAGCCATCGTGCGGCAACTGCGAGGACGACGATCCCTGATCCTCGGCGTCGAAGAAGGCCACCACGACCGGGCGGGGCGGCGGGGCTTGCGCGAAGGCCCGCGCTATCTCGAGCAGCAGCGCCACGCCCGAGGCGGCGTCGTTGGCGGCGGGCACCGGCTCGTCGCGGAGATCGGGGTCGGGGTCGCGATCCGCCACCGCCCGGCTGTCCCAGTGCGCACCCAGCAGCAGGACGTCGCCGTCCGCGCCCTCCGCGAAGACACCGAGCAGGTTCGTGAAGTCGAACTGCTCGTCCGAGAGGGCGATGGCGGAGGTGAACTCGTGCGCCACCACCCGGGCGCCCGCGTCCGCCAGCCTGTCGCGCAGGAACTGCCCGCACTGCTCGTGGGCCGGGCTGCCGGGCACACGCGGGCCGAAGTCTACCTGCGCCTGGAGGTCGTCGAAGGCCCGCTGCGCATCGAAGGTGGGGCGCTGACTCTGTGGAGGGGCTGGAGCTATCGGCTGCACGGGCGTGGCCGGCGCCCCTCCCCCACCGCCGCAGCTTGCGCCGAGGCTCATCAGCACGCACAGCGTGGCAAGCACCCTCATCGCTCTCACCGCAAAGCACCTGCTGGAGGACGTCTGGTACGAAAAGCGTCGCCCCGATAGTGGGCCGACGCTCGCGGGTGTCATGAAGTTCGGTGCGCCTAGCGCACAGTCGCGGAAGTTCGCGTAGCGTGGGGCGTTACGGTGCTGTGTCTGTTGGGGTCTCACCCGAGCCCACACGCTACGTAATGCAGGCGCCCTCGCCTGCATGCCGTTTGGCGCCGAGCGGCGCGCCGTGGGCCGGGGTGGAACCTGAAAGGTCCCTCGCTTCGCTCGCGACCTTCCACCGCTCGCTGCGCTCGCGGCCGGCCCCTCCATGGTAGCAGCAGACGCACCGCCGTGCCGCCGCATGATACGCGAACTTGTGCCAGTCAGCCCTAGCGCAGCTCGATGCCGGTGCGAGGGTTGTCGAAGGCGGACCTGGACTCCCGATTGACCGCTTCACTGTGGCGGGCCAAGATCTCGGCACGAGGCTCCGGGGACTGCTCGATGACCATCTGAGTGCCTCGCCGAGTCGGCAGGACTGCCAGGCGTATGGGATTGCGGCCTGAGGTTGCCTCGACTGAGGAAGCCGCCGGAGGAGCCGGCTGCGCCCGCACCCTGGGGCCGGTGGTGCGCGGCCCCGTGGCGAGGGCAGTCTCCGAGGTGTCCGTGGTCGGGCCCTCCGTTGCCGAGGAGGCCCCCGGCCTGACAGTATCGTCCTCGGCGGCAGGCGTCGGGGGCACGGCAGGCTCCTCCATCTCCGGGCCAGATGCCAGTACCGGCCCGACCGCTGCCTCCTCGCTGGGGGCGGGCTCCATCGGGCCGGGCGCGCGCTCGGGACGGCGCGGCCCTCCGTCGTCGGCGTCCTCCTCCACCGGCGCACCGTCACTCGCCGCGGGCGTCGCACCACGCTCATCGTCCTCCCCCAGCGTGGCGCTCGGCGGCGTCACCCGCGGGCGCCCCGGCGCACTGTCGTGTTCGGCGCTGCTTCCTGGGGCGGCCTCAGCCGCCGGCGCGGGGGCCGGCGGCGCTGCCGGGCGTGTCCCCGGCGCGGATCGGTGGCGCGAGGGCTGTCGCGCGGGCGCATCGCCGGCCTCTAATGCGGTGGGCGTCGCCTCCGCCAGCTCCGCCTCCCCGGCTGGCTCCAAGCGATCCTCGCTCACGGCGGGCCCAGTCTCCGCAGCAGGAGCCTCCGCCTCAACGGGGCGCTCGGCAATGACCGGCTGGGGCGAGGTGGGGCGAGTCTCGTAAACTCGCGGGAGGATGAGCGCCGCCAGGATAGCCGCCGCGGCGGCCAGGCCCGCGAGACCTCCGACGACCCGGCGCATCGTGAACACCGAGGCGCTGCGCTCGACCTCAACCGCGGCATGGATGCGCTCGCGAAGGCCTGCCGGCGCGGCAGTCCGCGGCGTCTCACGGATGACCAGGGCGGTGCGCTCCATGTGCTTGAGGGCGGCGTAGCAGGCCTCGCAGGTGAAGACATGAGCCTCGAAGGCGTCGCGCTCGGAGCCGAAGAGCTCGCCGTCGATGTACGCGGAGGCAAGCTCGGTGCACTCGGAACATGTGAGCTGGCGCGCCCGCGGAGCCTCGGAGGCCGCACTGAGGATGCGGCCCTGCAGGTCCGCAGGTGGGGTGGGCGGGGCGATTGACCGCAGCGTCTCGCTCAGGTCCCGAAGCCGCCCTGCAATGCGCCTGCAGCGCTCGCAGCTTTGCAGGTGGGCCTCGATGGATCGGCGACCGCGCGGGTCAAGCTCCCCGTCCACGAGGCTCTGAATCTCGCCGATCTCAGGATGCCAGGACACGATCCTACCGCCACCAACAAGGGTGTTTGCGTGGGCCTCAGCCCGCGGGGACCGGCTGCGGTGTGATCTGCGAGTGTGCCCCGCAGGAGTATAGACACGGTGGGGGCGCGAAGGTTTCGGCTGGACCCAAGCACGGCCGGGCCGGGACGGAGACCGGCCCCTCCAAACGGCACGACCGACACCGTCGCCATTGCCTTCCCCGCGTAGGTCGGGCTTCCAGCCGACGGCCGTGGTCACGGAGCCCCGGGCCTCGATGGGACGAAACCTCAGACGGGGACATGGCGCGCAGACGACCACGCGCAAGTGGCCACTAAGCGCGGGGGAGGATGCGCTCCCACCAGTGGCGGATGCGGTCGATGAGGCCGGGGCGGGCCTCGGCGACGGCGACCGCGACGTGGCCCTCGCGGGCCGCCAGCAGCGCGAGGCCGAAGCCCGTGGCGTAGACGGGGTTGGCGATGGCCTCAATGGAGCCGGCAACGTCGCGCGGGCTCCCCACGCGGACGGGCAGATCATCGAGCACGGCGGAGGCCAGGGCGGGGGTGTCCGGGAGCTGCGACCCGCCGCCGGAGAGCACCACGCCGGCACTGGCCTGCTCGTAGCACCCGGAGCGCAGGATGTTGCTGCGCACCAGGGCAAAGATCTCCTCGAGGCGCGGCTCGATGATCTCCGCCACCAGGTGCAGGGGCACGTCCTCGGTCTCGCTGCCGTCGGCGAGCATGACCTGAACGCTCTCGTCGGAGGGCACGTTCTGAGGCATGGCGCGGGCGTAGCGGCACTTGAGCTTCTCGGCCTCCCCAAAGGAGACGCGCAGGAGGCGGGCGATGTCGCGGGTGACGTGATTGCCGCCCACCGGGATGGCCGAGGTGTGGGCGATGGAGCCGCCCAGGAAGACCGCAATGTCGCTGGTGCCACCGCCCACGTCGATGAGGATGACGCCCAGGTCGCGCTCGGCGTCAGTGATGACGGCGAGACCGGTGGCGATGGGCTCCAGCACCCGCCGAGCCACGGCCACGCCGGCATCCTCGACGCAACGCTCCACGTTCTCGACGATGCTGGCGGTGCCGGTGACGGCGTGCAGCTCGACATCCAGGCGGCGGCCGGACATGCCCACAGGCCGGGAGACGCCCGTCTCGCCGTCAACGGCGAAGCCCCGGATCACCTCGTGGACGATCTCGCGGTCCTGGGGAAGCGGGACGGCGTCACGGGCGCTCTGCACCGCGCGCTGAACGTCCTCCTCTGAGACGGCCGGGCCGGGCGCGACGTTCGTGCGGCCGGTGACGTTGACGGAGGAGATATGTGCGCCGGTCACGCCCACGTAGGCGCTGGCCAGCTCCACCCCGGCCTGCTCCTGGGCCGTAGCCACCGCCTCACGGATGGAGGCGATGGCGTCCTCGCGGTCCACGATGACGCCGCGTTTGAGGCCGGCGGAGGGGTTGAGACCGACGCCGAGCACCCCCAGGCGCCCGTCAGGCCGCGGGCGGCCGATAACGGTGCAGACCTTGGTTGTGCCGACGTCAATGCCGGCTACCGGCGCGGACTGTGGCACCGCTGGTGGCCTCCGGGCGACGAACTGACACCGCGGGCGCTCGTGGCGCCGTCGCCGTGCGTGATTCGCCGCGCCGCCGTGCTCCTCCTCCCCGGCGACGGAGGCCGCAGCTACCTCAGCGGCTTGTAGGTGGGCCGGGAGAGCACGCGCAGATCGATGTACAGAGGCGTCTCGCCTCGGTCCCTCAGCCTGCCCAGCAGCTCGCCGAACAGCAGCGCCTTCTCGTATAGAAGGCGCTCGTTGCCCAGCTTGCCGAGCACACCGTCGGCGGTGGAGACCGTCATGCACACGGGGTGAGTGAGGTCGATGGTAGCGCCGTCCACGAGGTCGTTCTCGGCCAGGCCCTGCATCACGGCGCGAATCCAGGCCACGTCGCGGCCAGGCAGAATGCGGCCTACCTCCATCAGCTCGGGACGCTCAAGGTGCACCACGGGCAGTCCCTGCGGCGGGGAGCCGGTCCAGTAAAGGCAGACCCCCTCGGCGTCGATAGCCATGTACCGGTCCTCATCATGGACCACCGCGATGGGGATGCGGGGCTCGACGGAGATGATGAGCGTGCCCGGCAGCTCCCTGGCGATCTGCACCGAGCGTGCGCGCGGGAGGCCACCGATCTGCCGCTCGATGTCCCGGGTGGGCGGAAGCCACACGGTGCCGAACTCAAGCTGCCGGGCTCGGTCGGCCGCCTCGGCCTGCAGGCTCCGGTTGTGCGAGGTCACCCAGACCTCCCGGACCAGGAAGAGGTCGGAGCCGGAGACCCCAAGCACGAGGCCGATGACCACCGAGACCCCCACCAGCCAGGCGGCGGTGCCTGCTGTCTTCCGGCGCCCGCGACGCTCGGCGGCCCGCGATCGCGATCGGGCGGAGGAGGGGGCCCTGTCGGCACTGGGGGCTACCTGCATGCCAGGGCCTCCCCCACCTGGCGGATGTCGCCTGCGCCCAGCGTCAGGACGAGATCATCGGGCCTCACCAGGCCACGGACGGCCTCGATGATCTCGCGCTTGTCGGGCACGCATCGGACCTCCCTGTCCGGTGCCCTCCCGGCGACGCGCTGGGCGAGGTCCTCGGCACGCACACCCTCGATGGGCTGCTCGCGAGCGCCGTAGATGGCCGCCACGATAACCACGTCCGCGGCAGCGAGCGCCTCAGCGAAATCATCCATGAAGTCCCGGGTGCGGGAGTAGAGGTGCGGCTGGAAGATGGCAATGATGCGCCGGTCGGGCCAGCCGCGCCGGGCGGCCGCGAGGGTGGCAGCCACCTCAGTGGGGTGGTGGGCGTAGTCATCGATCACCAGCGCACCGTCCAGCTCCCCCAGCAGCTCGAAGCGGCGGCCCACGCCTCGGAACTGCGCCAGGCCCGCCACCGCCTGCTCAGCGGAGACCCCCAGGCGCGTGGCGGCGGCCACCACCAGCAGCGCGTTGCGCACGTTATGCTCGCCGGGGACCCGCAGGTGAACGCGGCCGACGGCGCGGCCCTCAGCCAGGAGCCGGAAGCTGGCGCCGAAGGGCTGCAGCTCGATCTCGTCGGCGCTGAAGGCCGCCTCGGTGCGGAGGCCGCAGGGGATGCTCTCGCCCCGGCAGCGCCGGGCCATGCGGCCCAGGTGCGGGTCCTCGGCGCCCCATGCCAGGAAGCCCTCCGGCGGCACCAGCTCCACGAACTCCCCGAAGACGCGGCGGACCTCGCTGAAGTCGCCGTGCTGGTCGAGGTGGTCGGGCTCAACGTTGGTGATGATCTCCGAGCATGGGCCGTAGCGGAGGAAGCTGGCGTCGCTCTCGCAGGCCTCGAAGATGGCCAGCGGCTCGGACCCGAGATGGTAGTTGTCGCCGAAGTTGGCGGCGTCACCGCCGATGATGGCCAGCGGGTCGCGACCGGCCTCCAGCATGATGGCGGCGAGCATGGCGGTGGTGGTGGTCTTCCCGTGGGTCCCGGAGATGGCGACCCTGGTCATGCCGCGGACGATGGCCGCCAGCAGCTCGGAGCGGTGGTAGACGGGTATCCCGCGGGCCCGGGCGTCGGCCAGCTCGGGGTTGTCATCGGAGATGGCGGTGGACCTGACCACGACGTCCGCATCGCCGGCCCCTCCCTCCGTCTGCGGCACGGAGACCTCCATACCCAGCTCCCGAAGGCGCTGCAGCCGGGGGCTCTCGCTGCGGTCCGAGCCGGACACGGTGATGCCGCGGCGAGCCAGGATGGCAGCGAGAGCGCTCATCCCCACCCCGCCCACCCCGATGAGGTGGACCTTCTGATCGGCTTGGAGCTGGATCCGGTTGATCGCGACCATCAGCAACGCTCCACGGCAGGCATCTTCGCGTCGGGCCGGCGGGCCTGTCTCATTCTACGCCCTGGGTGGCGAGTCGGCAAGCGCCACCAAGTGCGAATGCGTAATGTCGGCGGAAAGCGCGGGCGAGGGCGCCCGCGCCCCAGTACGCATCCGGGTTGCTGGCGGCCGCCCCAGCGCTTCGCTGGATTGCGGGTGCCCGCGCCCGCAAGTTACAGTCTAAGGACGCGCCGCCTCGGCCCCGGCCACCTGCAGCAGGATCCCGGCGATCTCTGCGGCGGCACTGGGGCGCGCCGCCGCCAGGGCGGCCTCCGCCATCCTCCTACGGCGCTCCTCGTCGCCGAGGATCTCCCTGACCAGCGCGAGGAGGCGCTCCGCGGTGAACTGCTCGTCCTCCACGATCACGGCGGCCCCGGCCTCGGCCAGCGGCTCGGCGTTGAGGCGCTGGTGCCCGCCCGCGAAGGGGTAGGGCACGACGATCATCGGCACACCATGCAGGCACAGCTCGGCCAGGCTGCCGGCGCCGGCCCGCGTCACCGCCAGGTCAGCCGCGGCAAGGGCCGGGCCGGGGTTGGGCAGGTGCTCAATGAGATGATAGCGCTCGGGGGCCCCGAGGCGCTCGGCCTCCTGGCGCAGCGTCCCGTAGTCCAGCGAGCCGGAGAGGTGCACCACCTGCACGCCCACCCGTTCGAGCAGCTCCGGCAGCGCACCGATGACGGCGGTGTTGAGGCGCCGGGCGCCCTGGCTCCCGCCGGTGACGAGGATGGTGAGCAGGTCAGCCTCGATCCCGAGCTCCCGCACGGCGTCCTCAGGCGTGGCATCGGCGACCTCGGCACGGACGGGGTTGCCGGTCACCACGGCCTTGGGCGAGAGGGCCTCTGCCGCCTCCGCAGAGACCGTGGTGATGGCAGCGGCCCAGCGCGCCAGAAGGCGGTTGGCCCGGTCCGGCGTCACGTCGGAGGCGTGAAGGACCAGGGGTACCCCCGCGATGCGCGCCGCCAGGCCCACAGCCGCCCCGACGTAGCCGCCGGTGCTGAAGATGGCGTGGGGCCGGCAGTCGCGGATGATGCGGCGCGACTGCCCCACGGATCGAGGCAGGGCCACCAGCCCCCGCAGCGCCTCCAGCGAGGGGCGGTAGGGCAGCGGGCGGGCGTCGATGAGGCTGTGCGAAAGCTGCCGCTCGGCCAGAATGCGCTCATCGATGCGCCCCCGAGCACCGACGAACCGCACCCGGGCCTCCGGCGCCAAGGCCTCGACCTCCTCGGCAACCGCCACACACGGGAAGAGATGCCCCGCGGTGCCGCCACCGGCCATCACCAGGCGCGGGGCGCTCACGGCTCGGGCCGCCTCCCGTAGCGCGAGACCGACAGGACCATGCCCACTGCCACGGAGGCGGAGAGCAGGCTGGTGCCCCCACCGCTGATGAAGGGGAGAGTGAGGCCGGTGCAGGGCATGCACGAGGTGTTCACGGCGATGTGCGCGATGCTCTGCAGGCACAGCATGGCGGCGACGCCCGCGGCGAGGTAGAAGCCGTAGGGTCTGCTGGCGTGCCGGGCGATGTGCAGCGCCCGCCAAGTGAGGAGCACCACGGCGGCCATGATGACAAGGCCGCCGATGAGCCCCAACTCGCAGCCGATGACCGAGAAGATGCTGTCGGTGTGCGGGGCCGGCAGGGACCGCCACTTGTCGGGCGACATGCCCAGCCCCATCCCGGTGATCCCCCCGCGAGCCTGGGCGATGAGCATGTTGACGATGTGATAGGAGACATCGCGGGCGGCGTGCTCGGGATCGAGGAAGGCCACCACCCGCCGCCAGCGGTAGGGCTCCTGGTGCGCCAGCACCAGCCCCAGCGCCAGCCCTCCCAGCCCCAGGGGAACCAGCGCGGTGAGGCGCATGCCGGCGAAGAACAGCAGTGACAGCGCGATGAGCCAGAACATGGTGGCCATGCCCTGATCGCGCTGCATGAGCATCAGGACGGTTATCACGCCCGTGACCAGCAGCACCGCGCCGTAGGCGGCCGGCTCCCGGTCACGGCCCTCGTCCTTGCGGGCCAGCACCGCCGCCAGCAGCGCGATGAAGGCGATCTTCATCAGCTCCGAGGGCTGGAACTCGGGCAGCCCCGGGAGCTTCAGCCAGCGCGGCGCGCCGCCGTGGCTGACGCCCCACGGCGAGAAGAGAGTCATCCCCACCAGGAGCACGCAGATGAAGAGGATGGACCCGCTCCAGCGACGGATGGTGCGGGGCCGGCACAGGCTGACCACCAGCATGGCCACCACGGACCCGCCCACGTAGATGGAGTGGCGGATGAGATACTCGTAGGGATTGCCGGGCATTCCTGTGGCGTCGGGCCTGCCCGCGAAGGGAAAGCTCGCCGAGAATACGAAGACGATGCCCGTGACCATGAGGGCCCAGACGCCGAGGAAGTACTGCCGATCCATGGGGCCGGCACGAGGAGCCGGATCGGCGGATGAGCGGTGGCTGCGATCTCGTGCTGCGGCGCTCACTGTTGCTCACTCCGACTGCAGCGATCTGACGCTCTCACGGAAGACCTCGCCGCGGTGCTCGTAGTCCTCGAACATGTCGAAGCTGGAGCAGGCCGGGGCCAGGATGACGGCGTCACCGGGCCGGGCCGTCTCCCTGGCCCGGCGCACGGCCTCGGGCATGCTCTCCGCTCGCTGGAAGCCGCCGGCCATCAGCGCGGCGATGCGGTCGGCGGCCTCCCCGATGAGCACCACCCCGCGCGGCCGCTCCCGAAGCAGCTTCGCCAGCTCCGCGAAGTCCGCCCCCTTGTCCTTGCCGCCCACGATGGCCACGAACGGCCGCGGCATGGACGACAGATCCGCGAGCGCCGCGCTGGGATTGCTGGCCTTGGAGTCGTTGATGAAGGCGACGCCCCCGATCTCCCCGACGATCTCCATGTGATGCTTCGGCGGCCGATACCCGGCGATAGCCTCGGCGATGGCCTCCGGCCGCGCACCGGCCAGGCGGGCGATGGCTGAGGCCACCAGCACGTTGGTGAGATGGTGGCGCCCCGGCAGACCGAAGGCGTGCGCAGGGCAGACCTCCTCCTCATCCTTCCCTTCAAGCCGCAGCAGGATCAGCCCCTCGCGCACGGTCGCATCGGCGTCCTGAGCCTGCAGCGACACGGTGACCTTCCGGGCGGCGGAGCCCTCCGCCATCCGCCGGGCCGCCTCGTCATCGAGGTTGACCACCGCCATGTCCTCCGGGCGCTGATTCTCGAAGATGCGCGCCTTGGCCGCCCGGTAGGCCTCGAAGCTCGGGTGGCGATCCAGGTGGTCGGGCGCGATGTTCAGGACCGTCGCCACCCGGGGGCGGAACTGATCGACGCCCTCAAGCTGGAAGCTGCTGATCTCGACCACCGCCGGCGTGCTCGCGCTAGCGCGCGTCAACTCATCGGCCAGCGGGTTGCCGATATTCCCCGCCAGTATGTGCTCGATCCCCGCCTCGGCCAGCATCGCTGCGATCAGCCGGCAGGTAGTGCCCTTGCCGTTGGTGCCGGTGACCCCGATGACCGGAGCCGGGCAGAGCCGCCACGCCAGCTCCAGCGTTCCGATGACCTCGACCCCGCGCAGTCGGGCCGCCACCAGCGACTGATGCTCCCAGGCCACGCCGGGGCTGCTCACCACCAGGCTCACGCCCTCGATCTGCTGGAAGCGCTCGAAGCCCGTGACCAGGTGCGCGCCCAGGCCCTGGGCCTCGTCGAGCACCTCTGCCAGCGAGTCGCGAGGCTGGGCGTCGGCGAGCGTGACCTCCGCCCCGGCCTCGACCAGCCTGCGGAGGCAGGCCATGCCGCTCCGCCCGGCGCCGATCACCGCCACCGAGCGGCCGGCCAGGGAGCGCCTGAAGGCGTCGATCTCCTCCTGTGTTCGCGTCGGCTGCAGGCTCATTGGTCGCATGTGCTCACCGAACCAGGGCGCCGGCGAGCAGCAGGCCCGTTGCCGTCACGCCGGCGCCGATGATCCAGAGGCGCAGGACGATGGTCGTCTCCTCCCACCCGGAGAGCTCCAGGTGATGGTGCAGGGGCGCCATCCGCAGCACGCGCCGGCCGGTAAGGCGAAAGCTGACCACCTGTGCGATCACCGAGAGCGCCTCGGCCACGAAGACCAGCCCCACCAGCGCCAGCAGCACCTCGATGCGTGCGGCCACGGCGATGCCCCCCAGCGCGGCCCCAAGGCCGGTGCTGCCGACGTCGCCCATGAACACCTTCGCCGGTGCGGCGTTGAACCACAGAAAGCCCGCCGCGGCCCCCGAGACCGCCAGGGACAACAGAGCCAGGTCCGGGTGTCCGAGCATCCAGCAGGCGCCGGCGAGGCCGATGCCGCAGAGGGAGGTAAGGCCACCGGCCAGCCCGTCGAGGCCGTCGGTGAGGTTCACGGCGTTGGCGCTGCCCACCAGCACAAGGGCCGCGAAGATGCGCCACGCCCAGCTCGCGGCGTCGAGTGAGGCGATGGTGAGGCCGGAGACGACCGGCTCCGGGGGATAGCGCGTGAGGTAGAGGATCAGCAGCCCCGCCAGGATGAACTCGAAGAGCAGGCGCACCCCGGCGCCGAAGCCGTAGGCCTCCCGCCGCCGCAGCTTCTGATAGTCGTCGAGCAGGCCCACCACAGCCATGCCGATGATGAAGAGGACCACGGCGCAGGCCCGGCCATCCAGGCCGCCGCGCATGACGGAAATGAGAGCCACCACCAGCAGGAAGGCGGCGTAGATGGCGAGGCCACCCATCGAGGGCGTGCCGGCCTTCCGGAGGTGGCTCTCGGGGCCATCCTCGCGCACATGCTGGCGGATGTTGGCGCGGCGCAGGTGGGGGAGCAGCACGGCCGTGAAGGCCGCGCTCAGCGCGCAGCCACCCACCACGCACACCCATGCCAGCGCCAGGTCACTGGTCATCGGCAAGCTCCTCCACCACCCGCTCCAGGCCCATGGCGCGCGAGCCCTTGACCAGGACCACGTCGCCGGGCTGGAGCTCCGGGGCAAGCAGGGCCGCGGCCTCGGCGACATCCTCGACGGCGTCGGTGGCAAGGCCCAACTCGGCGGCTCGCTCGGCCGCGAGTGCGGCGAGGTCGCCGACGGCTACGAGTCGGGCCACGCCCGCCTCGGCGGCGGCGCGGCCGACCTGGCGATGCGCGGGCTCGCCCTCCGGCCCCATCTCAAGCATGTCCCCGAAGACCAGGATCTTCCTGCCCGAAACCGAGCGCAGGACGTCGAGGGCCGCGGCGACCGAGTCCGGGCTGGCGTTGTAGGCGTCGTTGATGATGATGGACCCGTTGCGGCCCGCCACCCGCTGCATGCGCATGGGGGCGCCCTCATAGTCCCCCAGCGCCTGCACCATCTGCTGCAGGCCGGCGCCCATGTGGCCGGCCGCGGCGCAGGCCGCGAGGGCGTTGGCGACATTGTGGCGCCCCAGGACTCCCATGCGCACCTCCGCCTCGCCCTGAGGTGTGATCAGGCGGAACCGCACGCCCTCCAGGTCCTCGTCACGCACATCCTCGGCGCCGACGTCGGCCTCGGGGCCAAATCCGAACGAGAGCACCGGGCACCGGGACATGGCGGTGAAGACGCTGAAGAAGAAGTCGTCGGCATTCAGGACTGCGGCGCCCGTCTGCGGCACGTGCTCCAGCAGCTCCGCCTTGGCCTGAGCGATGGCCTCACGGGAGCCGAGGCGTCCCACGTGGCTCTGGCCGATGTTGGTGATGACGCCCACGTGGGGGCGGGCTATCTCAGCGAGGTAGTCGATCTCTCCCGGCCCCCGCATGGCAAACTCCAGGACGCAGAAGCGGTGCTCGGGGCCGACGCGAAGAAGGGTCAGGGGCACGCCGATCTCGTTATTGTGTGACGCCTCCGCCACCACCGTCGGCCCCAGGAGACGAAGGATGTGGCCCAGCATGTCCTTGGTGGTGGTCTTGCCGGTGCTGCCGGTGACGGCCGCGACGCGCACGGGCATCTCCGCCCGGTGCGCGGCGGCCAGCCTCCCCAACGCCTCCAGGGTGTCGGACACCACGACGACCGGCAGCTCAGCGGGGGCGGCGCCGGCGTCCTTCACCACCGCGGCCGCAGCGCCGGCCTGCAGCGCGTCCGCCAAAAACTCGTGACCGTTGTGGCGCTGCCCCTTGAGCGCCACAAACAGCTCGCCCTCCTTCAGCTCACGGGTGTCGGTGCTCAGGCCGCGGATGAGGACGTCCGCCCACTGCCGGTCCACCTCCCCACCACAGGCGGCGGCCACCTCCTCGAGAGTTGCTGTGAACCGGGTCTGCTGCGACACGTCGGTCACCTCGGATGAGTGCATAGGCGGATCAACCGTACGCCTCGGCGGCAAGCTCCCGCGCGACAGCGCGGTCATCGAAGTCGATGGTTCGATCAGCGAGTATCTGGTAGGGCTCGTGGCCCTTGCCCAGGATCATGACCATGTCGCCCTCGCCGGCGGTCTCGAGCGCAGTGCGGATGGCCTCCCGGCGATCCGGCTCCACCGTCCACGCATCCCCGACCACGCCGGCGGTGATGGCATCGATGATGGCCAGCGGATCCTCCGACCGGGGGTTGTCGGAGGTGATGATGGTGAAGTCAGCCAGCTCAGTGGCGGTGCGCCCCATCTTGGGGCGCTTGTCGGGATCGCGGTCGCCGCCACAGCCGATGACGCAGATGATGCGCCGCGGCTGGAGCTGTCGGGCGACGCCCAGCACGTTCTCCACGGCCTGCGGCGTGTGAGCGTAGTCAACGACGATCTGGAAGGGCTGGCCGGCGTCCACGCGCTCGAAGCGGCCCGGCACGGAGGTCACGCTGCTAAGGCCCTCGGTGATGGCCTCCGGCTCCATGCCTGCGGCCTCAGCGGCGGTGGCGGCGGCGAGCGCATTGTAGACATTGAACGGCCCGGGGAGGCGCAGGCTCACCGTCGCCCGGCCGGACGGCAGGCTCAGCCCGAACCTCGATCCGCCATCGGTGAAGCGCACGTCCTCAGCGCGGACGTCACAGCCGTCGGCGAGGCCGTATCCCAGCACCGGGCAGCAGGCCCGCTGGGCGATGCGCGGGCCGAACTCGTCGTCGAGATTGACCGCGCCGGTCATGGGCGTGCCGGACGCCTCCGCGTAGTCCGTGAACAGCAGCAGCTTGGCGTCGAGATAGCGCTCAAGGTTTTCATGGAAGTCCAGATGGTCCTGCGACAGGTTGGTGAACACGCCCACATCAAAGTCGCACCGCCAGGGGCGGCTGAGCACCAGGGAGTGCGATGAGACCTCCATGACCGCGGCCTCGAAGCCGTCGTCAGCCATGCGCCGAAGCCAGGTCTGAAGCTCGATGGCGTCAGGCGTGGTTCGCGGGGCCTCTGTGAGCTCGTCAACCGGCCCGTAGCCGAGGGTGCCGATGACGCCGCTTGTCATCTCCGCCGCCCGGAGGATAGCGTCGATGAGAAAGGTGGTGGTGGTCTTCCCGTTGGTTCCGGTGACGCCGGCCAGGAGCAGCTCGGCGGACGGATGTTGGTAATACTGTGCCGCCAGCTCCGCGCAGGCGCGCCGGCCGTCCTCGACGCGCGCCCAGGGCACACCCTCAACGGTGGTCTCGCGGCGGGGATCATCGAAGACCACCGCCACCGCACCGTTCACCAGGGCGGGCTCGATGAAGTCGTGACCGTCGGCCTCGAATCCGCGGTAGGCGACGAAGATGTCGCCCGGCTCGACCAGCCGGGAGTCGGAGGCCACGCCGGACACGGTGGCCTCGCCCCGGCGGGCGACCAGGCCGGGGAGGGCCTTGACCAGCGAGCTGAAAGCAACCGACCTGCCCATGGGTGCTTGGCATCCCGCCCAGAGTTCGTCCCGCGCGCCCCGACAGCGCCGGGGCGCGATGCACACTGCTACGCGCCGGCACTGATCTCGGCCTCAGCCGGGAGCAGGCCGGCCTGACGGAGCGCGGCCACTGCCACCGTCCTCGCCACCGGCGCCGCCACCTCGGAGCCATGGTGCCCACGAGTGGGCTCGTCTGCGGTGACGAGGATCACGAAGCGCGGGTCGTGGAGGGGCGCGACCATCGCGAAGGATACGATATTTCGACCCGGAACGAAACCTCCCTCCTCCGGAATCCACTTCTGGGCGGTGCCGGTCTTGCCGCCCACCGCGATCCCCTCGATCTTCGCCCGCCAGCCGGTGCCGTTCTCCACGACCTCGCCCATCATCTCCCGCACTCGGGCGGAGTCGTCCTCGCTGCACACGCGGCGGATCTCCAGTGGCTCGAGGTGTCGCACCACGCGGCCGGTCTCCGCACTGGTGACAGCGCGCACGATGTGCGGCTGCATCAGCGAGCCGCCGTTGACGACGGCGCTGATGGCGGTGACCATCTGGATGTCGGTGACCGCCACGCCCTGCCCGAAGCCCAGGTTCGCCAGGTCGCGCCGGCGCATGTCCTCCGGGCGGCGGAGCGTGCCGCTGGCCTCGCCGGGCAGGCCGATGCCGGTTCGGCGGCCGAAGCCGAGCTTCGCCAGGAAGCCGTGGTAGTGCTCGGCGCCGATCAGCAACGCAAAGCGAGCTGCCGCGATGTTGCAGGACTTCGCCAGCATTCTGGTGAGATCACACGGACCGTGGCCGTGATCGTCCCAGCAGCGCAGCGGCTCCCCGCCGATCTCGGTCTGACGCGTGCACACGTAGGTGATGCTGGGCTCCCACTTCGGAGACTGAACCGTGGCCGCCGCCAGCAGCACCTTGAAGAGGCTCCCCGGCGGGTACTGGCGCACCACGGGGAGGTTCTTGAGGCGCGCAGCGATCTCGTCAGGCTGGCCCGGCTCCATCCCCGCGGGATCGAAGTTCGGGCGTGAGGCCAGGGCGAGGACCTCCCCGGTGCGCGGGTCCATCACCACGCAGGTGGCGGTCTTGGGGCGGCTCTTCGCCATGCAGTCATCCAGGGCCATCTCAACGACCTGCTGGAGCGACCAGTCGATGGTCAGGACCAGGTTCTTGCCCGGCTCCGGCGCCAGGACGCCCGCGGCGTCCACGCCCAGAATGCTTCGGCCGTAGCGATCGAGGTTCTTGGGCCGCGTGCCAGGTCTGCCCGCCAGCAGGAAGCTCCAGCGAAGCTCGGCGCCCTCCAGCGGCTCGTGCCAGGCGCTGCGGCGGCCCAGGACGTGACAGGCGAGGCGCTGGCCCGGATAGACCCGCTTGTACTCGCGGATGGTCCACACGCCGTGGGGCGGGTCCTCCATCACCTCTGCGACGCTCTCGGGCTCGAGCAGGCGCGCGAGGTAGACGAACTTGCGTTCCGAACGCAGGCCGCTGTCCAGCTTCTCCCGCAGCTCAGCGGCGTTCAGGCCCGCTTCAGTGGCGACCTCCCGCGCGATGGCGGAGATCCCTGCTGGAGATGCTGCGACCTCTTCAGGGTTGGCGCAGATGGAGACGAGAGGGACGCTGACTGCCATGGGCTGGAGGCCGCGGGCGTAGATGCCGCCGGGGGTGGGGAGCTCCGGGTCGGGGCCGCGATGCAGGTGATGGTCCACCTCCATGTAGTGCCCGCGGCGCACGACCTGGACAATGGCAAGCTTGATGGCGATCCCGGACATCAGCACCATGACGATGGTCAGGAACCAGCGCGCCCGCACCAGGGCGAGCGGGTGCGGCGCAGGAGTGGGGCGCTGGTTGCGGTGGCGGGCGTATGCCATCACATCACCCGGGGGTGCGCTGTCCGCCGTCGGCAGGCGGGATCACTCGAAGACCGGCGCTGAGGCCAGCAGCGGCTGGCGAACCTCATCCGCACGCTGCCCGAGTCTGATCTCCTGCGGCGGCTCCTCCGTCGTGGCGGTCGGAAGCGCGGCGTAGAGCCTGGGAGGGACATCGGTCAGGTGCACATGCAGGGTGCCACGGGGCCTACACAGCCCGCGCTGAGCGATGTGGGTCCGGATCTCATCCGCGGTGCGAAGCTCGGCGAGGCGGCGGTGCAGCTCAAGCTCCCTGGCGCGCTCGTCCTGAACCAGACGCTCGAGGCGCTGCTCGTCGCACTCTATGACCGAGAGCCGGGCGCAGCCCATCAGGTACAGGACTGCTCCTCCGCCGACCATGGCGATGACGAGTGCGGGCTTGATCAGCTCCGACCACAGACGTGCGGCAGGGGATACATGTGGGGGCCCAATCGGGGTGTGCTGCCTGCTGGAGGCTGTCGGACGCCGCATTCTCTCTCCCTCCCAGCCGGTCCGAGACGCTTCTCCTCACCGGCCCGGAAGGCCATCCACACATGGCACATCCCGGCCGCGAGAATGCTTGTGTCAGGGGGACGAGTGCCCTTGCCCATCTGCTGCGACGCGATATTTCCGTGGACCGCGTGCCTTGGGGAGACCGTAGCTGACCACGTTGCAGCGACCCTTGCTTCATTCGGTGCTGCGATGGAGGCTGCGATGGGTGGTGCATTCACTTGTGCAAAAATGCTGCGGTCATTACCCGGGCACTCGTCCCCCGTCGTCCGGAATTGGCCGCCTGGAGCCAATTGCCGGAAAACCTGAATCCTGCTCTCCTGTCGCCTCCCTGTTGACGGCGTCACACCCGCTGCGCGGCGTGCAGCCGGGCGCTGCGGGCTGCGGGGTTGGCGGAGACCTCCTCCTCGCTCGGAAACAGCGGCGTCGGCGTGAGGACCTTCACCTTCTGCTCTCGCTCCGGCGCGCCGATGAGCCTCGGCGGGCCGATTGGTCCTCCCTCAAGCTCTCGCAGGCGCCCGCGGGCGATGCGATGCTCGAGACCATGGAAGGTCAGCACGACCAGCCTGCCTCCGCGCTTGAGGCCCTCGACAGCGGCGTCGATGCCCTGGCGCAGAGCCTCCAGCTCATCGTTGACCGCGATGCGCAGCGCCAGGTAGGCCGCCGCCACACGTTTGTCCACCGCCGGCCCTTTGAAGGCCAGCGCCTCCCGCAGCAGCCCGGTGAGCTGGCCGGTGGACTCGATGGGCCCATGTTCCCGCTCCCGTACGATGGCCTGGGCCACGCGATCCACCTCTGACCCGCGAAGCGTCCGATCGAACAGCTCTCGCAGCTCGCTCTCGGACAGCTCCGCCAGCAGCTTCCGGGCGGTGGTCTCCTGGGAGGGATCGTAGGCCATAATCAGCGGCTCGTCCTCGCCCCACCAGGAGAAGCCCCGGCCGCGGCCGGTGGTCCGCCCCGCAAGCTGGTCGCGGCTGGGACCGGTGTCGATGAGCATGCCGTCGATGCTGTCAAGGTTCAAATCCGCCAGGACGTCGAGCACGTCCTCGTAGCTGCTCCGGATCAGCGTGATCCTGTCCGCGAACTCCGCCAGCCGCCGGCGCGCGAGCTCAAGCTGGGCCAGGTCGCGGTCGAGCCCAATGAGCCTCCCGTCCGGCGCGGAGCGCTCCAGGATATGCTGTGAATGTCCGCCGCTGCCGACCGTCCCATCAACGTATACTCCGCCGGACCGTGGCGCCAGATGCTCGATAACCTCCTCGACCATGACCGGCACATGCTCGGGAGCCGTCACACCTCCGCCGATGCCTCCTCGGGCCGGCTGCCGAAGCGCCGGCGAGCGACCTCCTTGAGCTCCGGGGACCGGTTCCTCATGTACTGCCGGTAGTGGGCCTCCTCCCAGATCTCAAACCGGGTGCCGATGTTCAGCACGACCGCCCGGGAGGTGCCGGGCTTGAGACCGGCCCAGCCCCGCAGGTTCTCAGGAACCTTCAGCCGGCCGCGATCGTCGAGGCTGACGGTGGTTGCCGGAGCGATGAACAGGCGGCGCAGGTCATCCATGTCCGGGTCCATCTCACCGCCGCCCACGATGCGCTTGCGGAAGGCCGGCCACTGCTCCGGCGTGAACATGAGAAGGTTCTCATCGAAGCCCTGGGTGAGGATGACGGAGTTCTCAAGCTCCTCCACCTGATGATCCCGGAGAGTGATTCTCCCCGAGGCATCGACCGGATTGACGCTTGCCCCCTCCAGCTCCGGCTCCATCGCAGCCTCTCAGAATCTTCTCCCGCTAAGACCCTATTCAGCCCAGCTTCACCCAAGTGTGCCCCAATAGTATAGCTTTCACCCCAGCCGGTGTCAAGGATTCCAGGGGAAAAGTCCGGGCGGAGCGTGCGCTTGCAGATGGCGGGGATGGGCGGAGGGAGGTGAGAGCGGCGCTTCCCTGAGCTCTGCGGAAACCAACCTCGCGCCAGTAGAGGGCATTCTCGGGCGATTCGGGCGATTATGTAGCCTGGAAGTCGCGGAGGCCATCAGCTCACGGACTAGAGCACACGGAGGGGCTGGGACAGTTGGTGTCGAGCGCCGGGGAGAGACGGGGCACAGCCGGGTGAACCAAGGGTTTGTGGGTTGCGCGGAGGGCTGGGCACTGAGGGGGAATCCGTCGTGGCATCCGTCAGCAGCGCCGCCGAGCTCGCAGGCGCACGCGCATGCGGCCTGCGGTCAGCCCAGCTCGCGGAGCTGGCGGATGGCCGTGGCGTAGCCGTCGGGGTGCCGGAGGACGAAGGAGCCGGAGACGATGACATCCGCGCCGGCCGCGCACAGCCGCGCCATGTTGTCGGTGCCCACGCCGCCATCCACCTGGATGTGCACCTGGCGGCCGAGGTCATCGATCATGGCCCGGACCTCCGCGGTCTTCTCGACCGTCCCCTCGATGAACTGTTGCCCCGCGAAGCCGGGATGCACACCCATGACGGTGATCATGTCGCACAACGGCAGAAGCTGCTCGATGTCGGCGGCGGGAGTGTCGGGGTTGACGGCCAGCGCCGGCCGCCGGCCGGCCTCGCGGACCGCCTCCAGGAACTGTCGGACGTCGTCCTCGGCCTCGATGTGCGCGGCGATGATGTCGGCGCCCCCGTCCACGAAGTCGGCGAGGTAGCGCAGGGGCTGGGAGATCATCAGATGGGCGTTGAAGGTGAGGCTCGAGAGCTCCCGGCAGGCGGCCATGGGGAGCGCGCCGTGGGTGAGGTTGGGGACGAAGTGACCGTCCATGACATCCCAGTGCAGCCAGTCGGCGCCGGCCTCCTCAAGCGCCCGCGCCTCCTCACCCAGCCTCGCGAAGTCGGCCACCAGCATTGACGGCGCAACGATCATGAGCCTGCCTCTCCTCACCCGTGAACAACGGCCCCCTGCGGGCTCTCAGCGCGGCTCGTAGTCCTCGCAGCGCGTGGCGTTGGGCCGCTCGGGGCGCTTGCAGACATCCCGGTAGTCATAACGACACGAGTCGCACAGGAAGCGCCCGGGGGCGTTCACGGCCACCCACCAGAGGCGGATTCTCCGCGCGATCTCATGGAACCACTTGATGATTCGACTCACGAGGACATGCTCTCCCGTCTCACATCATTGCGCGCCGGCCCGGACGGCAGTGCGCTGCATCTCCCAGCGGGTGCGCGCGATGGCCCCCGAGCCGTCAGTCACCGCTGCCAGCAGCAGGCGCTCGCCGCCCAACCGGTGCCAGGTCAGCACCACTGCCGAGCGAGGCGCCCGCACCGTCAGCCAGCGAGGCGCTCCCAGCGCCACAGCGTCAGCGAACTCTTCCAGGCGCCCGGCGGCGTCGGCGGCCAGATGAACGAGATTCTCCGCGTCGATCCCCACCGGCGCGGCGGCCGCCACCGGGCGGCCGTCGGCGGTCCGATAGCACTCCCAGCCGTCTGCCAGAAAGCCGCCCTCGGCCAGCGAGGCGTCGTTGATGACCGCGGCCAGTTCGGCATCCGGCGCCAGGGACTCACGCTCCGGTGGAGCGAGGTCTTGCCCGGGCGCCTGGGCTGGCTTCGCGATGGATCGGAGCGCGTCTGCAGCCCGATCAGCGGCCAGCGCCACTCGGCCGGCGGCCGCCTCGCCCTGTGCGGCCATCAGCAGCAGGACCGCGGCCTGCTCGTCGAGAGCTTGCAGGGCGTAGGCGCCAAGGTCCGTGGCGCCCAGGTGCCCGCTGGTGGCGTCCAGGCGCAGCCACCGGCAGAGATGCAGATGGGCCCGGACGAGGCCGTCGGCCTGGTCTGCGGGGCCCGCCGCGGGCGCCGCGGCGGGCACTGCAGCCAGCACGGTGCGGCCGTCCCGGGTGGCCCACACGCGCACGTCGATATCATCGCCGGCAACACGTGAGATGACGTCCGTCATCTCCTGCAGGTTCTCGGGAGGCGGCAGGTCAGCGACCCCTGCCACGGGCTCCTCCGGCGCCACCGGCTCCAGCGTCGCAGTGTCCTCGACAGGGGTCGGCCGCTCGGATACCTCCTCCGGCGGAGCCGCCTCCTCCGCGGCCTCGGGCTCCTCCTCGCTCGGCTCGGGCGCCGCCTCTTCCGCCGCAGCGGCCTCCGCCGGCTCCGGGGTCTCCTCGTCGAAGGGCAGGACAAGCTCCTGGGCGACCTCCTCCTCCGGCTCCGCGGGCGGCTCGGCCACCTCGGAGAGGTCGCCGATCTGCTGCTCCTCCAGCGCGGTGGGGCGCTCGGGGGGCTCGTCCGGGGCCTCCTCCAGAGTCGCCAGGATGAGCTCCCGACGCTCCTCATCGACCTCCTCGGCGGGCTCGGGAGTCCGCCGGGGCCGCGGGCGCCGCCGCCTGCGAGCGATAAGCGGCTTGATCAGCCGCAGCAGGAGGGTCACCAGCAGCACCTGCGCCGCCGCTGCCGGCCAGTAGGACGCCCAGTAGAACTGCGCCCCGGCCATCAGCTCGCCTCCGCCACGCGGCGAGACTACCGCCGTGGCCACGGCGATACCGAAGCGCAGCGCGAAGGCCACCGCGACCGTCAGCAGCAGCACCGGTCCGGCAACTGCTCCGCCGCCCAGGACCAGGATGTACAGGATGGCCTCGCCGGTGAGGATCACCGGCAGGATCCGCGGGAAGTCCACCGGGCGGAGGTCCAGGTCGGCCAGCGCGGCGCTGGCGGCCACGGCTATGACCACGGTCGCCAGGACGCGGGCGAGGCCGAGCAGGATGCGGACTCCCGCGCTGCGGCCGGCACGACGTGGCGCCATCGAGTCTTCCTCCCCGAGCGGTTTCCGAGCAGGCCGGAGGGTGCACGGACCGTGAGGCCCGCCCGTCACGCATTTCGCCGCCACCTGCCTCATGCCCTCCGGCCACCGGCACAAGGTGGCCGCGTCCCACGCGGCGAAAGCAGCGCTCGAAGTCCCACAACAGAGCAGAGGGGCAGGCTGCCAGTGAACGAGAGCGTGGACCCCCGCAACGTGCTGAACGAGCTGAGCAACCGCCAGTGGCTCATCGAGACCAAGAGCTTCTGGCGGTCGGAGTGCGAGGAGGAGCTGGCCGGGTGGCTGGAGCCGGAGCTGATAGAGCGCTTCGGGCGCTGGCTGGAGGAGGAGGTGGGCGAGCAGCGGGCGTGCGAGATGCTCGGTCAGCTCAAGTCCAGCGTGCTGGAGTCGATTGCACCGCCGCGCGATGAGCTGAAGGCCAGCCATCCGGCCACCTTCTCAGAGCGCGACATCGCGCGGCTGATCCGCTTCTTCACCAGGAGCGGCGAGCGGGTGCTGGACCCCTTCCTGGGCACGGGCTCCACGCTGCTGGCCTGCGCGGCTGAGCAGAGAGTCGGGGTGGGCGTGGAGCTGATCTACCGCTGGGCGGAGGTGGCCGCCAAGCGGCTTGCCGGCGAGGGTATCGGCGGGCGCGCGGTCGAGCCGAATGAGGCCCTGGCGGCCTCGGACGAAGGGGACCAGGTCATCCTCTTCGGCGACGCCCGGGAGGTGCTGGCGGAGCTGCCCGACGAGAGCTTCGACTTCGTAGTCACCAGCCCCCCGTACTGGCGGATCCTGCGCAAGAACGGGGAGAAGACCGCCGCCGAGCGCACCAGCCGCGGGCTGCCCACCCACTACAGCGAGGACGCGGACGACCTTGGGAACATCGAGAGCTACGAGGAGTTCCTCGGCGAGCTGGGACAGGTCTTTCAGCAGTGCGCCCGGCTGCTGCGAGAGCGGCGGTACATGTGCGTGATCGTGTCTGACTTCCGCCACGGGCCGCAGTTTCACCTCTACCACGCCGACATCGCGCGGCTGATCGAGGACCAGAACCCGGACCTGCAGCTCAAGGGCCTCACCGTGCTGGTGCAGGACAGCAAGAACCTCTATCCGCTGGGCATCCCCCACGCCTTCGTCGCCAACATCCACCACCAGTTCGTGGTGATCCTCCAGAGGATGTGAGTGAGCGGCCGCACACCCGACGTCCAGCGGCGCGGCCGCCCGCGCCAGGCGCTCAGCCCTCGTCCAGCCCCAGCAGCCGCGCGGCGTTGCCCGCGCGGATCCCCTGCTTCTCGTCCTCAGTGGCCTCCAACACCTCGACCTTCAGCAGCGCCGGCTCCGGGTACTTGAAGGGCATGCCCGAGCCGAAGGCCACCCGCTCCGGTCCCAGGTTGTCCAGAAGCTGGCGGACCTCACTGGCCATCAGCGCGGTGAGTCGCGAAATGCCCACGACGTAGTTGTCGGGCAGCTCATTGTCCGCCTGGCCGAGGCGCGAGCCCACGAAGCCGATGCCGTTGAGCAGCGCGAAGCGGGCGTCAGGATGGCGGCCGACCAGCTCCTCCACCTCGCCCAGCGCCACGTCCGGGATCTCCAGCAGCCAGTGGCGCTGGCGCTGATCGATCTGCCGGATGGGGATGGAGAGGAGCAGGCCGTGCTCGGTGGCGGCGGCCACGAGATCGTTGCAGGCGGCGTCGCCCAGCGAGTAGTCGTGGTAGTTCGGGTAGAGGCGCAGGCCCCGGGCGCCCAGGTCCTCCACGCACACCTGCAGGTCATGCTCCCAGTCGGCGTAGGTGGGGTTGATGACCGCGAATGGAATGAGGCGGTCGCGATGGTCCGCGATGTCCTCGGCCAGCTCCTCGTTGCCGGCCTGGGAGTTCTTGTAGAAGATGGCGGAGGCGCTGGAGACGCAGGCGCGGTCGATGCCGGCACGGTCCATCAGCGCCAGCAGACCGTCCGCATCATTGTGCCGGAGCCGCCGGAAGGGCCAGTGTCCGTGGTAGGCGTTCAGGTCGATGATCACTGCGCCTCACCCCTCTGCGCCAGGATGCGCTGCATGTTGCCGCCCAGGATCTTCCCGCGGTCCTCATCGCTGATCTGCGCCCCGCGCAGCTTGCCCATGCCGGCGGTCATCGACATGTCGCAGGCGAACAGCAGCCGGTCGGCGCCCATGGTCTCGACGGCCATCTCGATGAGGCCCTCGTCCACGACGCTGCCGGAGGTGTCGGCGTAGGCCGTGGGCGCCGAGCGGAGGGCCTTGATGGCCCACTCCCAGTCCCCTCCGCCCCCGAGGTGCCCGCAGATGATCATCAGCTCGGGATAGCGATTGGCCAGCTCCGCAATCATCTCGCCGCCGGAGATGCGCGGCTGCTGCTCGTTGTAGTAGTGGCTGTGGCCGGCGTGCTGCAGGATCGGCACACCCAGCTCGATGCACAGCTCGGCGACGGGCCAGACGACGGGCTCGTTGCAGCGATAGGCGTTGTAGAGCTTGACGCCCATGAAGCCGAAGTCCTCGACACAGCGCCGGATCTCGTCCAGAGCGGCCTGACTGTAGCCCGGGTTGACGTAGCAGTAGCCCAGGACGCGGTCAGGGTAGCGGGCCATGGAGTCCCTGACCCACTCGTTGCACTGGCGAAAGCCCTCGGGCTCGGACGGACGCCGCGGGGTGAGGATGGAGCAGCAGAGCTGGTCGATGCCCAGGGCGTCCGCGGCCTCGATGAGGCTGCGGTCGCGCTCCTCCCAACCCTCATTCTCCCGCCAGGTCAGATGCGCGTGCGCGTCAATGACCACGATCGTCAGCTCCCTCCGTTCTCATAGTCTACATTGCCGGCCAGAAGAGCACGGACAGGATCATCACCGCCGAGCAGGCCCAGTGCAGCAGCCAGGGGCCGATGAAGGACCTCGTGCGCCACGCCCACCAGCCCAGGGCCACGCCGGCCACGATGGCCGCCACGCTCTCCATCTCGGGCTTGGGGAAGTGCATCATCACGAAGGGCATGGTCTGCAGGGCGATGGCCGCGGCGCCGAAGCGCTCCCCCAGCATCAGCAGCAGAAAGCCGCGGAAGAAGAACTCCCACGCGAAGAAATACACCAGCCAGCCGGCGTGGAAGATCAGCAGCCAGGGGATGTCCTCGCGGCCCCACAGGTACCGGCCGTAGTAGGCCTGGAATGACGGCCAGCGCGAGGCGACGAGGACAACGGGGATGGTGACGGCCCCGTAGAGCGCCGCGTAGCGCAGCGACAGCCGCCAGTCCCCCACCGTGAACCCGATGTCCGCCAGCGAGCGCTTCAGCACCAGCGTCGTCAGCAGCGCCGGTACTACGAACAAGCACAGGAAGTTCAGCCCGAACCAGCCCAGCCGAGCCCGCTGGGCCTTGAAGGGCAGCCAGCCGAAGTCGCCACGATGGTAGTACACCACCAGCAGCATGGCGGTGGACACAAGCACCACGATGACGATGGGATCTCGCAAAAGCCCCATCACCGACCGGGGCTCGTCTGCTCCGGATCGATCCGTTGGCTCAGCGTTCTCGCGCCGGTCCATGGCGAGGCAGAGTGCGCCGCGTATGGGCAGGAATCCTCCCCCGAGCATTGCAGCGATAATCGCGCTCCAGGCGATGGCCGGCTCGCAGCCGGCCCGACGGATCCTCACGGACGGTCACACGGAGGGGCCGATGCGAGTTCGTACGTGGAGGGGCCGCACGCGGACGGGCCGAAGGCCCGGACGAGGTCGGCCCGCCTGCGGTCGTGTGGCGCAAAACCACCCCCGGCGGGGAGCGGGGTGGGGCGGCCGCGCGCCGG
>JAYENL010000235.1:0-25537 GCA_034722055.1 Armatimonadota bacterium | reverse complement strand
AAGAACCATAGCTGGCGCGAGCAGGGGGTAGTTGGGTGGGGCTATAACGTACCTAAGTGCGTCAGCTTCGAGTACTGCGATAAGCCCACTGGCTGGGTTTATGGCTATGGCATGTACTCCATTGGCTGGAGCAAGACGGATACTGGAGACCCCATCGCCTACGGCGAGACCCTTGACCACATGAAGATCAGGAGCAAGGCGCCTCCGCACAACATCTATGAAGGTTGTGCGGAGAGTGACGCGGCCAACACGGTATCTGGCGAAGTCTCCGGACCGACGCCTGAGCCGATCAGCATGGCTCTGTTGGCGCTCGGTCTGCCCGCGGGTCTGCTGATGCGCCGGCGCCGCGACGACTAACCGCTGGACGTAACGCTGTTCCGGGGTGTCGCCCGGCTGAGGTCGTGCGGCACCCCACCTGGACCTTGATCGGGATGCACCTGGGGAGGTCACGCGGCCGACGCTGCTGGCCTCCCCAATGAAGACCACGCGGTCGCACATCAGGGACGTGCGCTCAAGGCCTGTGTGGCCGGAGACGACACGTCCCCGAACATGGCTACAACGGGGACCCTCACAGAGAGGGGGTAGTACGGATGCAGGGCAGAGCAAGCCTCAACTGGCTTGCAGTGGCCGTGATGTGTCTGGCACTGCTGGTGCTCGCCTCGCATGGGGCACTCGCAGAGCCAGCGTACACAGCCTTCGTGTTCGACGTGACCGTCACGTACTCCGGCGGTGGGTCGTATACCTACACGTACGACCTGGACATCGTGGAGGACCTCTCGAGCCCGATAGAAGGCTTCTGGCTCGACGGGGCGTACGGTGTCGATGTCACGACCATCTCACACACTGACACTACGAAGTACGCGTGGCGAGATGGTGAGGTTCTCCAACCCGGTGAGGTGCCGAGTTGGGACGGTGTGCTCGGGCAGTCCGGCAAGTACCTGAATACCGGCTCCATGCCCGCCATCCTATGGGGGCGTGCGAGCCTGGGTACAGATCCGCAGACGCCGGGCGACGCCGGGACATTCACCTTCCACAGCTCCGAGCCTCCGCACGATCGGGACTGGTACGTGTCAGGCTGTGGCGGCGAATACGACACTGACGTGACCACAGGTCCGTCTCCTGAGCTCTCGCCCCTGATGTTGCTCCTGGGGCAGGGCATCCCGATCCTTGGTTGGATTGGGTACAGGAGACGCCGCCAGTCGTAACACATCACGGCTGCCCGGGGCGCCGGCGACCGCGAGGGCGCCGGCGCCCCAAAACCGACGGAGGGCCAAGCCCTGATCTCATGCGGAAGACAGAGATAGGCCAATCGGTTGCGCGAGCGGGCACTGCGCTCGGCACGCAGAGGAAGCCCCGGCGCGAGCTGCTGTGGGGGGCGGCAGCTCTCATTGTGCTGGTCGCCATGTACTGGCAGGTCGGGCAGGTATGGCTGGCGCGGTGGTTCGAGACGCCCGCCTACTACCACTGCGTTGCGGTGCCGGCGATCGCAGGCTGGCTGCTGTGGCGGCGCTGGGAACGCCTGACGGAGGAGCAGCCGTCAGCCTCCGGATCCGCTCTTGCCCTGCTGGTCATGGGGCTTGTGCTGTACTGGGTGTTCGCTCGCACCGGCGTGCGCATAGTGGCAGGGCTGGCGCTGCCCGTCATACTGGCCGGTATCGTGGGCGCGATGTACGGAATGCGCACGCTGCGCATCGTAGCCGCACCCATTGCGGTCCTGATATTCGCGGTCCCCTTTCCCGAGCACGCCATCGGGATGGCCGCGATGCCCATGCAGCAGGTCTCGGCGGTCATCGCTGCCAAGGCCGCGCCCCTCCTCGGCCTGTCCGTCGTGCAGCAGGGCATCACCCTTGATCTCCACGGGTTCGACTTCGTGGTCGCACAGGAGTGCAGCGGAATGCACTCGCTGGTGGCCCTGCTCCTCACCGGGTTCGTGCTTGTCGAGCTGTCAGGCCTCGGCCCTTTTCGCAGGGTCGCAGCCATCGCGATAATCGTTCCCCTGGTGCTGTTCGCGAACGTCGTCCGTCTGGTCTTCGTGCTTCTGCTCGCGGAGTACCTCGGTGCTGACTTCGCACTGGGAGTGGTCGTGCACGGCTTCTCGGACCTCGTCGTCTACTTCGCTGCGGTGCTCTCATTCGTGCTGTTCATCGGCTGGCTGTACGACACTCAGAGGCAGATGAGCGCTCCCGAGCCAGAAGAGGGGATCGCTGAGGAAGAGCCGGAAGCCCCTTTTGACCAGGAGCTCGAAGGGGCTTTCCTGTCGGTTGGATCTGACTGTGACGGGCAGCCTGCGGATGATGCCTCGCCCGTGGTGGCGGGAGACCAGGTTCCGAGCGAGTGACGCTGAGGCTGTTGCGATGCGCACCCCGGAGAATGCTGATGAAGATCGCCATGCTTGGGGTCAAGGCCATCCCGTGTCCCGGAGGCATCTGCACGTACACGGAGCAGATCGGCTCGCGCCTGGTGGCCCGCGGGCATGAGGTGGTCGTCTACTGCCGGCGCCAGTACTTGCCGGATGACGAGACTCCGCCCATCTCGCCCCACAAGGGCGTTGAGCGGAAGCTGTCTGCGGGTCTGCGCGGCAAGTACCTCGACGCCCTCACGCACACGGTCTCCTCTGCGATAGACGCCCTCGGCCGGGACTTCGACGTGGTGCACATCCATGGCTCCGCCCCGGCGGTGGTCGCACCGCTGCTGCGGCTTCGACGCGGTCGTCCTGTGGTGGCGACGATTCACAGCCTGGACTGGACAGGCGCGAAGTGGGGACCTCTGGCCACGGCGGCGATGCGCATGGCCGCCCGGGTTCCCATCGCCTTCGCCCACGAGGTCACGGTGGTGTCGAAGCAGTTGCGCCAGTTCTATCGGCGCACCTTTGGCCGCGACACCACCTACATTCCCAGCGGCGTCGAAATACCGGAGCTGCTTCCGGCGAGACAGATCCGCGAGCAGTGGGGGCTCGAGCCCGGGGAGTACCTGCTCTTCGTTGGCCGGCTCACTCCGGAGAAGGGACTGGAGTATCTCATCTCGGCCTATGAGGCTATTGACACTGACAAGAAGCTTGTGATCGTGGGCGGCACCAACTTCAGGGATCCCTACGTGGACCGGCTGCACCAGCAGGCTGGCCCCAACGTCATCTTCGCCGGCTATCAGCATGGGAGCGTGCTCGCCGAGCTGTTCTCCAACGCATATCTCTACGTGCAGCCATCGACTCTCGAGGGGCTCTCGATGGCCGTTCTGGAGGCCCTGAGTTACGGCAGGTGCGTGCTCGCCAGTGACATCCCGGGGAACCTTGAGGCCCTGGGCGAGGGGGAATGCGGCCGCACCTTCAGGTCCCGCGACGCGGACGATCTGCGCCGTACGCTCGCCGAGCTCCTGGCCTGTCCCTACGTGGTCGCCGATCAGTTCGATGTCGCACGACGCTACGTGGCCCGGGAGTATGACTGGGAGAAGACGACCGACGGCTTCGAGGCCGTCTACGAGCGTGCGCTCACCAAGCTCGGCAGCAGACGTGAGCATCGGGCGGCGTGTGTCGCGGGGTAGCCGTTCAGGGGCCGCCTTTACGACAAGGGGCACTGCGAATGTCGGTGGTCGCACGAATGGGGAAAGCAGTGGCTGGAGCCGGGACGTGGCTGATCGGAGCCATGACAACCGGCATGTGTACGCTGGGGCTGCGCTGCGCCTGGCTGCGTCTGCTCCGGTCCACTGCCGGGATCGGTCTGAGGCTCCTCCCCTCGCTCTACGATGGTCAGGGTGAGCACAAGCGCCAGCACGCATCCGGACGGGTCAGAAGCCGCCGGCAGACGCGGGAGCTATGCGAGCAGCTCCAGGCGGCGGACCGTAAGGGCCAGGTGCTCACCGGCGAGCTCCTCCAGCGCCTGGGCGTCGATCCCGCCCGCAGGTCGCTGCTGACGACCGAGTATGCGAGGACGGCCTTCGGCGACTCCCTCTCGCACGGTCCCGAGTTGATCGTGCAGTACTCGGGTGGGGCGGACTCCACGGTGGCTGCGGTCCTCAGTGCACTGGCCTTCGAGCGGGTACATCTGCTTACGTTCCATCATCCCTTCATCCGGGACTCAGGTCAGAGCCGGGTGAACGCACAGAAGCTGGCTGATCTCTTCGGCCATGACCTCATCGTTCACCGGCAGATCGACGCCACCGAAGGCCTGAAGGCCCTGCTCTTCGGCGACTACCTGGCCGACCTGCGCAGGTTCGGGACGGCTCCAATCGGCTGGCCGTGCCTTGCCTGCAAGATGTCCTTCGACATCGGCACCCTCAGATACGCGGCCGAGCACGGCGTGAAGGTCGTCGCCGACGGCTCGGATCTGAGGGTCAGCTACCAGCTCAGCCAGGGCGACCCGGAGATGCTCGCGGTGCGGGAGCAGTGGTACGGCTCGCACGGGATAAGCTTCGTGCACCCGGTTGCACAGATCGAGGACACCGTCACGGAGCTGCTGCTGTTCGGCCTGGAGGCCGATCGCCAGTTCCTTCTCTACCCCAAGCAGGGACACTGCATCGGCAACGATATGCTGGGTACGGCGTACAAGCGCTTCTACTACATCCCGAGATACGGACTCGACCATCTGCGCAGGAAGGCTATCCGGTGGGCACGCGAGAAGATTAATACATGCGACTCGCTGGTGGGACATGCAGCTCGACAGCAACAGGCGCTGTCCGAGTCTGAGCCTCCGGACTCCGCGACGGCCGCTGCTGCCGAGAGCTGATGTGATGACGAGACATGTCCGCCGAGTGGAGAGATCAGTGACGAGCATTGGTGGGATTCGTCTGGTATATCGTCAGGACGCGAGAAGGCCGGATCTGCCTCCCGGTATGGCGAGCGGCCTCGCCAACCCGGTGGCAGTCAAGCCCTGCACGGCGATGGTGGGCGAGGCACTAGCGCCCTGGGGTGTGCGCCGAGTGCCAACGCCGATCGCGCATATCACCGCCGGAAGCTAGGAGCTGCCATGCCTGTCAAAAGAGCCGTCATTCCCGCCTTAGGTCTGGGCAGGCGCCTGTACCCCATCACCAAGTCGCAGCCCAAGGAGATGCTCCCTCTGGGGCGCAAGCCCGCCATCCACGTCGTCGTCGAGGAGCTCATCAATGCGGGGATCGAGGACATCTGCATCGTCACCAGCCACTCGAAGCAGGCCATCGAGGATCACTTCGATCTCGCCGCTGATGGCGACGCCGGCCTCCCCGGCGGTGAGCTGTTCCCTCCAGCTCTCCGCCAGGGACGCGTCCACATCTACTACGTCCGACAGCCGATGCCCAACGGCCTCGGCAACTCCCTCCTTCAGGCCGAGGGGTTTGTCGGCGATGAGCCCTTTGTCGTCGCATGCGGCGATACCGTCCTGTCCGGTCCGAATGGCCCCGTTCGTCTGATCTCGCGGATGGTGGACGTGATGGACAACACTGCGGGCGACGCGGTGCTGGCCGTGCGGCGGGTGCCGAAGTCGGAGGTCAGCCACCATGCAATTGTGAAGTCATTCGGGCCGGTGGAGGGCAAGCCGCATTTCATGGTGGAGGATATCATCGATCAGCCGCCGGTCGATGAGGCACCAAGCGACATCGCCGTGGTCGGCCGGTACGTGCTGCAGCCGATCATCTTCGATTACCTGAAGGAGCTGCCCCGCACCGCGACCGGTGAGCTGCGCCTGCCCGAAGCACTGCGCAGAGTGGTACACACCAGGGAGTCGGTGTGGGCCGCCATGATGAAGCCCGGGGAGGGGCCGTTTGACGTTGACAACTTCCTCCAATACAGTCGCGCGTTCATCCGGTTCAGCCTCAACGATCCGGAGGTGGGCCTCTCCGTTCGCGAGTACATGCAGGAGCTGATGGGCAACTGATGCTTCTCCGAGAGGGCGCTATCGAGCCCTGGGACTCGACATCTATTCCCACGGTGGGACCAATGAGCGCCACGATTCTCGTCGTAGAGAGAGATGAAGAGGTCCGCGAGCACCTGCAACAGGCTCTCGAGGCCGAGGGGTTGTCCGTGGTAGCCACGCCATCGGGGGCTCGCGCTCTTCATCTCACTGAGCTGTACGAGCCGGCCCTGATCGTGATGGGCGCGGCGCTCGATGATGGCTCCGGCATCGACGCCTGCGAGCGGCTGCAGTACATCACGCAGGCGCCGGTGCTCCTGGTCGGCATCCTCTCGCCAGTCGAAGACCAACTCATCGATGTCCTTCGGGATGTCGATGACTACGTCACGCGACCGTTCCGCGTGACCGAGGTGGTGGCCCGCGCCATGCGGCTGCTGAGGGAGCGGCCGGCGGCACAGGTGGCAACACAGACACCTGTGCTTGAGGATCCGGAGGGGCGCATGCTGCGGCTGGGGGATCTGGCTCTGGACCTCAACACACATGCCCTCACGGTCGGCGAGCGAGAGGTAGCGTTGTCGCCGAGTCAGGCGTCGGTGCTGCGTGTGCTCATCGAGCACTCCCCGCGGGTGGTCTCCCCGGAGTTGCTCGTCGCTCGCGCCTGGCCGGAAGGCAGCAGGGACCAGTCTGCGCTCGGGGACGCGATGATGGCGTTGCGTGATGCGCTCGAGAAAGACCCCGTGCACCCGCAGCGCATCATTCATGTCGCCGGCTACGGGTACAAGATACTCCCCGTCACGGATGACGGGGAGCAGTAGACGGACGCGAGTTCGCACAGCCGCAAAAGTCGCAGGCTACCCCCTACGCCTCGTCCGGCGAAGTGAGCTTATAGCCGAAGCCGCGAACGGTCACCAGTCGCTGGGGATTCGCTGGGTCGTCCTCTATCTTCTTACGCAGGCGGTAGATGTTCGTCTCCACGATGTGGCGGTCGTAGCCGTCGTACTTCCACACGGCATCGACGATGCGCTCCGCACTGACGGCGCTGCCACCGCGCTCGACGAGAAGGCGCAGCAGCTTGAACTCGGTCGGGGACAGGTCGAGCAGCTCACCGTTCAGACGCGCCTCCCGCTCGGATAGCAGCACCTCGATGCCCCCGAAGGAGAGTGCAGACATCGTCGGACGCCCGTCGCCGTTGTTCTTCGCGATCGGCGCGATACGGGATCGGCGCAGCAGAGCCTCCACCCGGGCCAGCAGCTCGCTCAGGCTCAGCGGCTTCGTGACGTAATCATCCGCGCCGGTCTGGAGCCCGTTGATCCTGTCAGGCTCGTCGGCCTTGGCCGAGATGATGATGACGGGGATGTTGCTCTCACCCCGGGTCTCGACCAGGACCTGCTCACCGGGCATGTCCGGCAGCATCAGATCCAGAATCATCAGGTCGGGCTGGCGGGTCCGAACCAACTCAAGGGCGGCCCCGCCCAGAGGAGTGTGTAGCAGACGAAGCTCCGAGGATGAGAACTTCCTTCCGATAGCCGCAGCCAGATCCGCGTCGTCCTCAACTAGCAGCACCGTGTTCCCGTTGCTACCGCGCACTGGCAGTCTGCGCCTCCCTCCTGGGTCTGATCACTCGTCCAGCCGGCGGTGCTGTCCGAGATGACCCATGCGTGGCCGATGCGCCCGCCCGCATCGGCGATTCACCCCGAGGGGTCTGGTGCACCGACGCCGCGCGTCGGACCCCAAACCCATGCGCGTTGCCAAGAGACGATAATTGCGACCACCGATCTGAGGTCTCTCACCGGGGCCGCAATCCAGTACCGCATCAGCAGCTTCCTAAGTTGTCGCGTAGAGTATAGCAGCGCCGGGGGTCTCAGTCAAGTGGCCATACTGGTTTAACAGAAGGTTAAGATTCGTCAACCCGCCTCTCCCGTTCTGTGAGGAGGCACGGATGGTTGTGAGGGACAGCGGCACCACGACGTCGCAGTGGTGGAAGTAGGGCAGACGCCGCGACGCCCCCGGATGTCGCCGAGAACATCGCGCAATCTCTACTGCTTCAGCCATTCGCTCCAGGTCCAGCCGGGCTTGTCAGCATTCCCTTCGACGAAGATGCCGTGCCACAGGTCCAGTGTGATCAGCATCATGATGAGGGTACTGTGGTCGCGCCTCCCCTCACGGTGCTCACGCAGGATCCTATCGACCGCGCCTGCGTTGAGCCACTGCGTGCTGCGTGCGAGAGCGGGGAGCAGAGCGTGAGCGTCCCGGTCCGCCAGCCAGTCACAAAGCCACCGGCCAATCGGCGCCTGGAAGCCCTGCTTCGGCTTCCGGATCACCTCGTCGGGCACCACGCCCCTGGCCGCCTCATAGAGCAGGTACTTCGTTCGCGCGCGGTTCCGGACCAGGTCCATCGCAGAGCCCCGCACCTTCAGGCCGGATGGGACGTGCTCCAGCAGGCTACACATCTCCGCGTCCAGGTAGGGCTCCCGTATCTGCAGGTCGTGATACCCAGCCATCTTGCCGACCTTGGCGAACACTCCGAAGGAGCCGTCGATGGCCAGGTCCAGACCGATCATCCGCTCGAACTCACTTGGCTGCCCGTCAAGGGTATCCGTCACGATGGCGTCCACGCCAGCCCCGTCGAGCACACCCGCAGCCGTGCTGTCCATCATCGCACGGGGGCCGTCTGGCAGCAGACCCCGGTAGGCGATCTCCCGGTAGATCGAGAGGTACGCCTCGACTGCATCCCCATCCAGTGACTGCAGGGCCTTCCAAAGAAAGCGGCCGCTCTCGCTCTTTCGCAGACGTCGCCAGCCGGCGATCTTCCACCTTACGGACCGGTCGCTCGCCAGCAGAACCGATGCGAGCCGACCGCTCCAGGGAAGCCTTCCGAGAGTCCGCCTGACGAGCGCCACCGGATGGTGCCGACCCAGAAGATGATCCGGGCCGTCACCCGAGACGGCGACTTGCACATGCTGCCGCGCGAACCGAGCGAGGTTGAAGGTGGGGATAAAGGAGTAGTCCATGGCCGGCTCCCCGAGCGCCCAGATCATCTCGGGCAGCTCATCGAGTACGGCCGAGGACTCCAGTGCGAGCTCGTGGTGGTCCGTGCCGAACGCCTCGGCGACAAGCCGCGCGTAGGGAGCCTCATCAATGTCCTCGCCGGGATAGGTCACCGCGAAGGTCTTGATGGGCTTCTCACTGAGCTCGCTCATCGCGGCGACGTTGAAGCTGGAGTCGATGCCCCCGCTCAGGAAGGCCCCCACCTCGTCCGGGCCCGAGAGACAGCGAGCGATCGCTCGCCGGTGTGTGTCGCGGAACTGCTCGACCCAGTCACCATCCGATCGTGGCGCGAAGTCCAGCCGGAACACGCGCTGCACAGTGACCTCGCCGTTCTCGTAGGTTAACGCGCAGCCCGGAGCCAGCTTGTGGATTCCCTGGAACACGGTGTTGGGGGGGAGGATGTGTCCGAAGTCCAGATACTGCGCCAGCCCGGCCTGGCTCAACGCACCGTCCCATGCCTCGATTTGCAGAAGAGGGTAGATGTCTGAGGCGAAGGCAAGTCCATCATCTGTCATCGCGTAGTGAAGGTGGTGTATCCCACCGATCCAGTCACACAGCAGTGTCAGGCGTTCGGCCTCGACCTCCCACACCGCCGCCGCGAAGAGCCCGCTGACGTTCTGGATGAGCCTGGCGCCACGCTGCTCCCACTGGTGCAGCAGGCGCCTGGCTGCACCATCAGCTCGCCCACCGCCGTCAGAAGCATCCTCCTGGCTCCCTGCGCTGGGATCCAGCACCTCTCCGACCACCGCACAACATGCCGTGCGCTTCTCGTTCCACGAGAAGCTGCCGGGCGTTCCGTCGGGCAGAAGCACTCGGAACGACGAGCGAGGTCCGTCCGCGAAGTGGGCGCCCCCCGCAGACGCACCCGCCCGCCGAACCGCACCGACCGTGCCTTCCGCCGCCTTCCGCGTCGATGCGACTATCCCGAACATGCCCTACCTCTCCGCGTCGGTTGCCCAGCCACACGCGACTGGTCTGTCTCACCCCGATTGCAGGCGAGTCGGTGCGCCAGGGAGCCAATCGCTACAATGGGTCAGAGAGAGGACGGCGATCGTGCGTCTCGTCACCACAGCGGCCGTTTGCCCGTCTCGCCTGTCGGCGTAGCTCGGCAAGCCCCGCTACCGCGAGCATGGCGAAGATCCCGTCCAGAGGCATGCGGAAGCGTACGGCGGTGAAGAACACGCTGTAGAGCCCGGCGATCAAGATCACCATGCCCACCAGCAACCATGTCTCGCTATGCCTCCGCCACGTGAGGATCGCGCCCAGCATCCCCAGCCCGATGACAAGAGCTGATGAGATAGCGACCACCCAGAGCCCGGTCTTTCTTACCATCGACTGCGATCCGCTTTCGACCATCTGGCCAGGCCATGGTCGAAAGAACGCCAGGAACTTGGCGAGGCCAAACCGCATCGCGCCTATCGGGTCTGAGGCGATGTGCTCAAGACCGGCCTCGATCATGAAACGCTCCTGTTGCCGCGGCGACAGCTCCGAGAGCTCATCCCCGTATATCTCGAACGGATGCAGGTGGCTCTTGGTGTTGACAGTTGCCCATTTGTTGTTCCCCAGCCAGAAGTTGACTGCGCCATTGGTGGAGACGGGAATGAACTCGCCCGACGCGAGGTAGTTGCGCGCTGTCCACGGCCCCACGACCACGATGATGCCCAGCACGCACACCGCCACGAAGCGCCAGAAGCCGCTCGCACCTTGCCGGGCTGCCACCACGTAGAGCCACGCCAGGCCCACTGGCACCACGGCGGCGTAGACCGGGACCATCAGCGCGGTTACCCCTCCGGCTATTCCGAGGGCGAGACCCAGGGATGTGCTCACCCGTCGTTTCGCCACCAGAAGCAGCAGAATCATCAAGTAAAGCAGGCACGCAACCAGCGTCTGAGGATAGGCGGTCGCACCTGCGTAGACCCAAAGCGGATAAGTCGCCATGACCACGCCAGCGGCGACCCCCGCAGTCTCAGTCAGTATTCTGGTCGCCACCAAAGCAGCAACCACTACGGCAAGGGCGCCCACGAGAGCCTGGAACACACGGACCGAGTCGTAGCTGTCGAGGCCCAGCAGGTGAAGACCCGCAAGGAAGGCGGGATACCCTGGCGGACGGAAGGGTCTGGCCGGGTATGTCCCGTCGGTCGCGAGCTTCTCAGCCAGTTCCATGTAGTCGGCTTCGTCGCCGTAGGTCGGCTCCTGGGGCAAGACAGGGATCACTGCGAGACGCACGACGAATGCGAACACGAAAAGACCTACGAGCATTGCGAGCGGCCTGCGCTGGAACCATGTCGCCCGGGCATCCGCCTCTCCGTGCGCGGCTCTGCGATTGCCGGTTGCTTTCTCCTGGTCGGACACGGCCTGGGTCACGCGATGCCTCCGTCGGTCCGCAGAGTGGCTGCCATCACGAACCCCCACAACTACGGGATGACCGCGCTCGGAGAAGGTTCCCGCCACATCTGTCTCCCGGCTCTGGTCAGCCTGGCGCGGGGAGGAATCCCCGCAGCTTCCGTTCGGAACGTCTCGTCGGCGACTACAGGTTCTCTGCATACCACTCGACTGCCAGCGCCAGGCCGTCGCGGAAGTGGACTTGTGGCTCGTAGCCAAGCACTTCGCGGGCTGCTGAGATGTCGGCCAGGGAGTGCTTCACGTCTCCGGGGCGCTCGTCAGTGTACTCGGGTGTGAGGTCCGTCCCCAGAATGTCATTGAGATGGGAGATCAGCTCGTTGAGCGTCGCGTTCTCCCCACAGGCGATGTTAAACACCTGGCCGGCGCCTCCATCGGCCTCGGCCGCGCACATGTTGGCCTCGATTACGTTTGCCACGTAGGAGAAGTCTCGCGACTGCTCCCCGTCGCCGAAGACGATGGGTGGCTTCCCCTCCAGCATCCTCGACACGAAGATCGGAATGACCGCCGCGTATTGAGATGACGGGTCCTGGTGCGGACCGAAGACGTTGAAGTAGCGGAGGCAGACGGTCTCCAGATCGTAGACTTCATTGAAGGCCGCAGCGTACCCCTCACCTGCCAGCTTTGATGCAGCGTAGGGCGAGATCGGCGCCGGGCGCATGCTCTCCCTCTTAGGCAGCTCCGGATTGCTGCCGTAGACCGATGAGGACGATGCTGCCACCACCCGTCTGACCCCCGCGTCGCGAGCGGCCAGGAGGACGTTGATTGTGCCATTGACGTTTGCCTCCGTCGTCGCTACCGGGTCCTTTACAGACCTGGGAACGGAGGGCAGGGCAGCCTGGTGCAGCACAACATCCGCGCCCTCGAACGCCGGCCTGATGGCCTCGAGATCGCGGATGTCCTCCTCGTAGAAGTCCACGCTGTCCTCGATCTCGCACAGGTTCTCCCGTCTGCCGGTCGCCAGGTTGTCGAGGACGCGTACTTCGTGCCCCCTTCTCGTCAGCTCAGCCGCGATGTTGCTGCCGATGAACCCGGCTCCGCCCGTCACCAGGTAAGTCGCCATCGACGTCGTCTCCTTCCATACCCCTCAGTGTCTTCGTAGCACGCCTCGGCGCTATACCACTACCAGACCAGCGCCCTCCGGCAGGTGGTAACGCTTGGCTTGCAGGCTCCGCTGCTCGAGCGCGTTGAGCAGTTCATCAAGCGATGCCTCTTCTACGAGAATCATGACACACCCGCCCAGGCCGGCCCCGGCGAGCTGGGCTCCCTTCACGCCGGGCACACGCCGCGCGAGGTCCACGATGAGATCCGTCTCGGGAGTGCTGCACCCGTACTTGCCGGGCTGGCGGTGCAGTTGCGCGCGCCGAACCCTGGGCGGGTCACCACTCTCGATGTCCGCTATCAGTCCGTCGAGATACTCGTCATCGACCTCGTAGTCCCATGGCTGGGGCCGCAGTTGCTCGTCGTACTCAACGACCCGGTCGCCATCGTGCGAGACATGCCACAGCTCACCAAAGCCACTCGCATCACCGCGTCTCAGATGCTCCACGCAGCGCAGGCTACGCTCGCACTCCGCCAGTCCATAGAGCATGACGCCTCTGACATCGAAGGGCGTGTCATCTTCAGGGAGGCCCGACAGCAGGTTGCGCAGCTTCTCACGTCCCGATGGATCGAAGGGGCCGTAGCGCTCGAACAGCTCGGTGCGCGTGAGCTTCATGGGCAGACGTCTGAGCATCTCATACAACTCGGGAAGTTGGATCCCCAGGTTCCGACAGGAGATGTCCCGCAGGTGATGGATCGACCCGGCGAAGGCGGGGAAGAGCTGCTTGAAGATCAGCTCACCCGCCACATATCCCAGGATCTTCCCGTTGAAGGTCATGCGCGCGCCCTCGCTCTTCTTGGCCTCGACGCCTGAGTTGCAGACCACCAGGCAGTGGTCGGAGAAGAACGGAAGGAACTCATGCACCGCGAACGGGAAGAAGCCGATATGGGCCACCTGGCCTCGTCGCCCGAACTTGATGGCCGCGTGGTCGCTGTTCCCGCCCCTGGTGCCAACGAACCACTCTCCTTCGCCGCACAGATCGACCAGCAGGTTGGCTCGGACAGGCAGCCTGTTCCGGGTGACCAGTGCCTCAGCGGCGGCGATCACCATGGCGGATGACGAGCTCAGCCCCGAGCCCATCGGAATCGTACCGTGCGTCAGGAGATTGAGGCCTCGCAGGCCGGTGTCCCGGAACCGCTCCTGCAGTCGCAGGGCTGCCGCCATCACGTAGTTCTCCCAATGACCGTTGCTGACCATGGCGAGGGTCTTGGGGCTGTTCACGCAGGTCATCCAGTCCCCCCAGTCCAGCCTGGCGATCTGCTCCTGGATGGAGAACGAGGCCGGACTGAAGGAGCGGTCGCTGTTGCGCAGCTCGATCACGTCATCGTCTCGCGGCGAAGCGACCAGGATGATCTCGTCGTCGATGGCCACGACGTTGACGGTTCCCCCGCGGTGGTCCACATGCCGGCCCAGCAGGTTGATTCGGCCCGGTGAGCGGACCAGAAAGACCTCGTCCTGGGCGCTATAGTGCTGCATGTAGCAGGAGATGGCGTCCTGGTACTGTCGGCGCTTCTCCTCGTGGACTGCAGCGTAGGGGCCATAGGTCTCCCGCATGAACTGCTGGACCTCCGGTGGATTGGTTGAGAACAGCAGGTGCCACTCGGCGAGGGGCCGGAGGCTGCGCTCGTGAAGGAATCTGGGCCTCTCAACGAGCTTGACCGTACCTCCCTGTTCGGCCCTCATCCGTCGCTCGATGGCCGCCAGCTCCTCAGGGGTGTTGTACGCCATCGCCTCATCCGGGTCATCGATCTTGACGGTCGTCACCGTGTACCGGCGCTCCCCGGTCTCATCACGCTCTCCGGCGAGAGCTCGCACGCAATCGGTCAGGAACTCCTCCCCCTGTGCGTTGTCCCTGCTGAGAGATCGCAGGCTCTCGTAGAGCGCCGGCGCCCGGAACAGATACGAAGAGAGGTTGACGTCCTCCGTCATCTCCTCGACGTCACCGGCCGGCAAGGTGGTCATTCCGCTGCCCATCGGCAGTTGCAGTGTGCTCACGTCAGCAAGAGGTTGCAGGAGCCGCTTCACCTCAGCGCCCTGGACTTGCTCCTGGCCAGCCAGTGTCACGTAGAGCTCGCCGCACGCGGTGGCAGCCTTGTCCCGGCTCGGGAAGTGGGCATGTATCTTCTCGAGGAGGGGGCCACAGGCCAGGCGCTCGCCGTCGCCTCTCACCTCTTCACTGAGAGCGCTCACGACATTCGACAGCGCGATCTCACTCGTCTCCACAATGCCGGCGACCTGCTGTCCGCCGTCGTACACCACCCGACCGGACGTAGGACTGTCCGCCTTATGCCCCACCAGGAAGGCGCAGTCACTGTGGGTCTGTAGGGCGTGGTCGATGAGGCTGGTGACAGCTCCGTGACTGAGAAGTCGGTCACCGGCCACGACCAGCACCCGCCCATCGTAGCCGGTAGCTTCCAGGGAGCGGGCTCCACACTTCGCAGCGTTGCCGGTGCCCAGCGGCTCGGGCTGGTAGGCGAAGCTGACGTTGGGGAACCGCCCGCCGACGGTCTCCACGACCTGTTCGCCGAGCTCACCGATCACGATGATGTGGTGGTCTATGCCGCACTCCTCATATGTCTGAAGCGCCCGAAGAATGACCGGGACGCCGGCTACCTCGAAGCAGACCTTGTGCGTCGCATCTGACCGCATACGTGTACCGCGCCCCCCGGCCAGGATGATCGAGACAATCGTGTCCTGCGGCACCAGGAACACCTCCTACCTGCAGGCTACCAGAGGTACTGCTTGCGGCGTCGCCGAGGAGCCCTCCCGGCTAAGCTAAAGGCTCCAGAGAAGCTCCTCGATCTGCGGTACGATCACGTCGGGCGAATGATAGGCGCGAACGTACTCTCGCGTGCGCTCGATGTAGTCTTCGCTGGTCTCGCACGCCAGGCGAACAGCCGAGATGAGGCCATCCAGACCCGTGCGGTGGAAGCCCAGATTATGCTCAGCTATGATGCCATCCGGATCGAGGGTGGACACGACCGGTCTCCCGTGGCTCCACGCTTGCAGGAATGTGTTCGGGAAGCCCTCGATCGTCGAGGTGCACAGATAGGCGGCGGCCCGAGCGAAGTACTGGTCTATCTCCCGGAATGGCACGAAGCCCAGGACCTCGACGTTGTGGATTTGCTCGGCTCTCGCTCGTGTCTCCTCGTACAACTCCGGATTGTCTGAGGCCGGTCCCCCGGCCATCGTGAAGCGGAGGTCGGGTAGAGCCTCAGCCACATCCAGGAAAAGGTGCGGTCTCTTCCGCTCCCGCATCGTCGCGGCCCAGAACACCTCTCGCGGTTCTTCTGGCGGTTGGGCAGGTCCCGCCGGCAGCGCCCACATGTTCCGAATGACCACCGAGTCGCGGCCATGGCGCTCGCGGAGCACCACCTGTTGCTCGCGCGTCTGAGCCACAATGGCATCGGCGCGCCTCAGACCATATCGCGCCAACCACCGCTCGTGGATAGGTAGGCGGGAGCGCCTGGGGTCATCGCAATAGGGATCAGTGATCGATGCCAGCCACAGCACGAACGCCCGACCACGCCGCCGACACAGCCAGCTCAGGAGTCCATTCTGCCAGCCGGTACCGCGCTGCAAGTACACGTCAGCGTTGGCTCTGTTGATGAGACGCCAATTGCTCGGAAGTGTGTGCGTGAGGAAGCGAAGTCCCGGGACGCCCGCGCCTGAGCCGTTGAAACTCAGCAGTTCGATGTCTGGTGTGTGCATACCCCTGTCGCTTCCCGGCGCCCCCTTGAACGCAAAGGTCACGGGCCAGCCGCGCTGGCTGAGCTGCCGAGCGATCTGCGCCAACTGCAACTCGGCTCCGCCGGCTCGTTGAGGGCCCTTAGCCAGGAGCATTTCCGGCACCGCCAGGCCAGTGTTAACTATGCAGAGCCTCGGTTTCTGGTTACGCGAGACCATTGCCCCAGACCTCGAACTTCTGGATCAGGCATGAGCTCTTCTGTCTTGCTCGTCGTCTCTGTGTGGTGAACCATCGCCCAGCAGCCCCTTGAGCAGCGTCTCGAGCCGGTTGCCAACCCGCTCGAGAGAGTGGTTCTCCCTCACGTACTCGCGAGCCCGCTTCCCGATCTCGTGCCGAAGCAGGCGGTCTTCCCTTAGCCGGCCGATAGCGCCACGCATCTCTGCAATCGACTTACAGTGGAAGCCCAGGTTGTGCCTGGAGATAACGCCATCGGGATCACATGTTGCGACGACCGGCACTCCAATACTCCAGGCCTGCAAGAACACGTTCGGGAAGCCCTCGTCTCGCCCATCCGACGTGCTGATCAGCAGGTCGGCGGACCGGAAGTGCTTCTGTATCTCGGCGAAGGGCACGAAGCCGAGGAAGTCCACATTGGGCAACTCGGCTGCGCGCTGCTCCGTCGTATGGTAGAGCTCGGTGTGCCCTTTGATGCTGCCTCCCGCCATCACGAACCGCACGTCAGGCATCTCCGCCGCGAGGTCCAGCATCATGTCAGGCCTCTTCTTCGGCTGCACGGAGCCAACCCATAGGGCGTAGCCACCGGACTCCCTTATGGAAGTCCCCTCACACCATGGTGTCGCATTGCGGATTAGCACGCCATCCCGGCCGATATGCTTGCGGAGCAGTTCGCGTTGCTGCTCGGTCTGGCAGACGACCGCGCTTGCGGCTCGAATGCCGTAGGACGCCGGCAGCCGCTCGGTGAGCGGCAATCCGGACAGCCAGGGCACTCCGTAGCGAGCGTCCGAGTTCTTGCCGAACCAAAAGACGTACTTCTTTCGGCGCACTCGGCTGTACGCCGCCACGATACCCGCCTGTCCCGTCAATCCGCGCGTCACGTAGATGCTGGCGTCGACGTCCTTGAGCGCCTTCCAGAACTCCCTCATTGCCCCTACCGTCGATGCCATGGAGCGTCCCCCCGCGCTGTTAGCATATGCTCGGAGCAGGCGAATCCCGTCTGGCGTCTCTTGAACGCGTTCCTGTCCGTAGTCGCCGACCAGGAAGGAGACCTGCCAGCCTCTCCTCCTCAGCTCGCGGCCCAGCAGGTCGAGCTGTAGCTCGGCGCCACCCATCGCCTTTGGTCCGTTCCCGGTAAGGAGCGCCACCATGGCCGGGCCTGTGTGGATGAAGCAGACTGATCGCTCGTCCCCACTGCGCCTCGTTGACAGCTCGCGCTCCTCCAATCTGATTAGGAGCAGGTATAGGCGGCGCCGTCTCCCGGATCCCTCGCTGGAAGCCGCTGACAGACCTATCGCCGCTCAGTGTCCCCGACCCCACTGTGCAGAGCAGGCAATCGCCCTGCCCGAGTCCCGGCGAACGTGCCGCCAGCTCCCTTCCGAGAGGTCGGCTGCACCAGCTTCCTTATCGCCCTGCCAGAAAGCTCGCGGAACACCACTCCAAGCCGCACAAGGCTTGGGACCGGGTCCCTGACATCCCAGTAGGCCCATACCCTCCGGCCGCGAACTGACCTGAGATACTCGCCCACTGACAGCCGCTCACCGGCGTGGTCGCCGCTTCGGTACTTGTAGAGGTACTCCAGGTCGGGCCACGCGTCGATCCACTTCATCCCATCGCCGGTCTGGTCCACGGGAGGTATGGAGTGCCCCTGCAGGTCTGCGTACGCGACGTATGGCGTATTTACCCCACTGGCCGGCGCTACGCTGATCCATGTTCCGGGCCGCGGGTTGATTTCGATGATCTTGAACTCCTGATCTCGCTCGTCGAACTTGAACTCAAGCTCGGCGACACCGTGGTATCCTGCCGCCTCCACCAGCCGCTTCGTGTGATCGGCGACCGCTTCACAGGCCATGCTCTCAACCATCGTGCCGCTGCCGAAGTCCGACGGGAGCTGCCGCGTCTTTCGACCCACAAACAGGGCCCGAACATCGCAGTCCTCGTCGGAGTAGCTTGACGCCCCGAAGATACGGGAGGACGGCCCGACTATCTCTTCCTGGACGATGATGGGCGTAGCCAGGTCCGCCGCAGTCTGCAGATGCCGCTCCAGTTCGCGATGGTCTGTGGCCCGAACCGCCTTTCCGCTGAAGACCTCCCGGAACACCTTGTGCAACGCGACTGAGCCGCCCTCGAACTCGACCCACGCCGCTGGCCGGACCACGGCCGAGAACCGGATCTCCTCAATGATGGCCGTAACATCGCTATCAGGTCCTGCTACTACCGTCGCCGGCGCGCTGATGCCCGCCTTCTTCGCCACCTCGCACGTTCGACGCTTGTCCAGCGCCACAGTCAGCCGCTCGGGCTCGACATAAGGATAGATGTAGAGCTCGCGCAGGGCATCTGCGGCGTTACTCACGGCCGCCGCCTGGAAGTCCGTGCTGACGAAGAGCACCGGCTTCGGGCTCACACGAGCCCCCAGCGACCGAAGTGCTGCAGCAAAGGCCTCCCCATCGTAAGCCAGCCGATCATCCACGAATACGTCCGAAACGTAGCGCGAGCGCATTGACAGGCAGTTGGCCCGTGCCCCTGCGGCTATGACCGGGACGCCCTGCTGCCCAAGCGCCCGGATGACGCCCAGCCCAGTCGGCACGTTCTCCGGGAAGGGCAGTGTGACCACCACCAGGGTCTGGCGGTAGGTCAGTTCGCGCGTGCGTTCGTGTCCCATGGCTCTCACCCTCGGTATCTCACGCACTGGGACCGAACCGCTTCCGCTTCGGGAAAAGCCCGAAGATGCCGCCGGTATGCAGGAAGAGCACGTCCTGGCAGTCTGCGAGTTGTCCGGTCTGCATCTCCTCGAGTGTGCCTCTGAAGGCCTTGCCTGTGTAGGTGGGATCGAGAACAAGCCCCGTCTCTCGAGCCATCTCCTTTATGAACTCGAAGTCGCTCTCGGTGTTCTGACCGTATCCCGGGCCACAGTAGGCGTCAGTAATCAGGATGTCATCAACCGAGACGGGTACATCCACGCCCAAGACGCTACAGGCCTGAGCTATCAGGTCACGAACGATCTCCCTGCACTGCCCGGCCTCGGTGCCGATGCTCATCCCCAGGACCCGAAGGTCCAATCCCAGAAGACGCGTGCCCAACAGTAGACCGGAGTAGGTGCTGCCGCTCCCGAATGTGACCGTGATGGCGTCCACTGTCGTGCCGGTCTCGGCGAGCTGGTCCCGCAGCTCCTGGACAGCGCGTACGTAGGCGATCACTCCCAGAGCTCCGGTGCCGCCTGGAGGGATGACGTAGGGGATTGCGCCCGCTGCCTCCAGCTCGGACGCTGCCTCCCTGACGAAATCATCCTTGTCGTCGTGGCGCTCGATCGGGATCAGCCGGATCTCTGCCCCCGCCAGGAGCATCAACAGGTAGTTGCCGTTGACCAGCGGGCTCTCCGGTCCCGAGAGCACCAGGTGAACGTCGTACCCCAGTTCCCGTGCGACGAATGCCGTCGTGCGGCAGTGGTTCGAGAGCGTGCTGCCAGCCGTCACCAGTGTGTCTGCGCCGCTCTGCATCGCCTCAGCGATGTAGAACTCCAGCTTCCGGACCTTGTTGCCGGTCGTCACACACCCCGTTTCGTCATCGTGCTTGATCGCGAGGCGCCTGCCGCCGAGCCGGGCCGACAGACTGGGACATTCGGCTATGCGCGTCGGAAGCAGACCCAGCGGAATGCGCGGAGGGTACGACATCGTCTGGCCTGAGGGGAGTTCCACCTCCTCCCGGTGTAGTCGAGACTCAACGGCGACTGCCATCGTCTCCGGAGTCGCCTTCATCATTGCCGTGCCCCCTTTCGGGGTTGGGCTTGTGCGCTAGCTCGGATGTCGCTAGCCGGCGGTGACGGCTGACTCCGTGCTGCGGTTCTGCGGTCCACCGTCAGCAAGGTGGTCGCAGACGCTGTGCCTGTCACGGGCGAATCCGCTCGCACTGGCGAAGCGCAGGGCTACGCCTGCCTCGGCGGCGAGCGATTGAAGCTGCTCGATGTTCCGCGTGAAGTGTCGGTTGGCTCCGCTCGAATGCCCAAGTGTGCTATCCCCCAGTACCTCATCGGGATGAAATGCAGTCACGAGGACGGCCCACCTGCCCGCCCGTACGTACCGGAGCTTCGCCCGAACCAGGCGCCTGAAAAGCTGGGGGTGGGCGCTGATGTAGGCCTTGAGTGGCGCCGCAAGTGCTGTCCGCCAGCTCTGAAGTCGACTGATTCTGCCGTGGCCGCGAGCCTTGACCAGTCCGCGCGTGAATGCGGCCAGGGCCAGGGCCCGCGACCGGAAGACGGACATCGGCAGCTCGACCAGATCCGAGCCTGTCTCACCGTCGGCAGGCCGCCTGTAGTCCAATGCGGAGGGGACGTACGGCTCCTGGGGCGTGCCGTGCCAGTCCACGTGGCCGTTGAAGCTGCTTCCCCACCGATCCGCGGCCCCGGGCGTAAAGCGGCCCGGTATTGCCGAGAAGTCCAGCGTAATCCCCAGCCTCCTGATCTCGTCCATGGTCACGTTGTTATGGAACTCCCAGCCCATCCGGCTGGTCGTCGGCACCCGTCCCATCCTCTCGCACAGCGCCTCATATCCACCACGCAGGCAGTCTCGGATCCACTCCTCGTCCTCGATCTCCTGGTACCAGCATCCGTCCTCTTCGTCCCACCTCCACAGGTGCGGGTGCCAGGCGATCTCGTCGCCCTCCGCCTCCAACTCCTGCCAGAGGTCCGCGAACTCGGCGTAGGGCCAGGCGAAATCCCCGTAGATGTCTGCCATCTGCGCATCCGATCGTACACACCACGTGATGCGCACCGGGCTTCCGAAGTCATCTACAAACTCATCAGCAATCTCGCGCGCCCGCGGAATGCCGTTGCGGACGCCGTGCCACCTCAGCGGCGCCCTGCTGTCATAGCGTGTGCCGTCGTATCCCGGACGATCCGGGTCGCAGTCACAGCCGATGACGACATCCAGGATGCTCTCTGTCATGCCACGCATCTTTCCGTGACGAGTCTCTCGAACAGCTCCAGCAGCCGGTCGCAGTGCGCGCCGGCTGAGTACTGCTCTCGGAGCCGGTGGAGAGCCGCAGCGCCCATCTTGTGACGCAGCTCGGCGTCCTCCAACAGCCGCGTGATGCTCGCCGCAAGCTCCTCCACGTTGTCAGGCTCGAAGAGGATGCCGCAGTCGCCGGCCACCTGCTCCGGGATGCCGCCGATGTCGCTGGCCACTACCGGCTTCGCGTGCGCGAAGCTCTCCAGCACCGCCATCGGGCAGTTGTCGTACCAGCGCGACGGCACGACCGTGAACAGGCAGCGCCGGATCAGGTCATCGAGCGCCTCGCGGTCCTGGAAGCCCACGAACTCCACGCTGCGGAGGCCCAGTTCGGCGCACAGGTCCTCGAGCTCACTCCGTGTTCCATCGACATCGCTGCCGGCGATGACCAGCCTCGGCGGGTCCTCGAGCCTTGCCAGCGCCCTGATCAGAGTGTCCACGGCCTTCTCTGGCGCGACCCGGCCGAAGTAGAGTATGTAGTCGTCCTCCACGCGGGTCGCGTCCTGTTCGACCTGGCGGGGATAGAAGCTGCGCAGATGCACGATGCGCTCCGCATCGTAGCCTGCCGCGATGAGCTTCTCGCGCATGAAGCTGGAGGGCGTGATGAACAGGTCCACCGTGTCATAGACCCCAAGCCAGCGATGCACGTACATGGAGGCCACCCGAGCGGCGGTCGCCGCCAGGGATCCCTTCAGGCAGCGGTGCTGCAGCGCCCGCCAGTAGCCGCCCCGCAGGCACTCCGTGCACACCTCGCCATGGCGCAGGAAATGCAGCTCCGCACACATCATGTTGTAGTCCGGGACGCGCATGACGATGGGCAGATCGCGGCTGGCGCAGGCGTCGAGGACGCTAGGCGACATGTAGTTGTAGATGTTCTGTATGTAGGCGATATCTGGGTGCGCCGCGTCGATCAGCGCACCGGCCTTTCTCCGCGTCTCAAAGGAGTAGGCGGCCCGTGCCAGGAGCTTGATCATGGCCAGCGGCGAAAGCTCCATGTCCTTGTAGTGACTCTGGTCGGGGCCCAGCGGCGGCGACACGAAGTACTCGGTGTAGGTGTCAACTGCTGTCTGATCATAGGCAACCGTGAACGGCACCCACTCATGCCCGCGCCGCTCGAGCTCGTCGGCGAGCCCGAAGACGTACGTGGAGGTCCCGCCCCCGCGGAACATGTACTTGTGGGCCAGCAGAATCCTCATAGATGTGGGCTACCCCAAAACAGTTGCCAGCTACAGAGTGAGTCGCGACCCGCCCTGCGACTTAGACGCCACGCAGGCGTCGAGCCCCTGACGCTTGAGGCCACAAGCGTGCTCCGCCCCTGATGGGGCGGTGGGCTTCGGACATATGCTGGAGCCTGGAGGCCGCTCATGCACCAGATAGCCTATCACGCCGAGGCCGCCGCCGCCCTCACAATCACTTCACAAGGTAGCAAGCACGTCGCCACGGCAGAGAGCCGGTCTGCAGAGCTGCACATCCCTCATCGATGGACAACAGAGGCAGCGTGAACGCGCGCGTATCGAGTCCAGCGCAGCACTGTGAAGGTATTGTGAGCCACGCGGGCCGTCTGCGCGTGCTATGATAGCCGTGCGAAGACGGCTGGTGGGCGCGTCCTATTGACGCCCAGATACGCGGTGCGCGCACGGGCGCTTCGGATATCCCGACAGGCATTGCGGGGTGCGCGCCCGTGACTGGTGCTGCTGCAGGACGCACCGGATCGGCCTCGGCGTGAGGCGGCCACAGGGGCACGATGGCATCCTCGGATCTGAAGCGGGATGCTCGCGTTCCCCGCGCTCGTGAAGTTGGGCCCCAGGTCACCTGGTATGTCGGTGTCGGATTCCCGACGGGAGGTGTGCTGCAATTGCGGGATCACGCAGCAGTGCAGACGCAGCGTGGTTCGACATGCACCTCTTCCGGGCATCGCAGCTCTGGTCTCACGCCTCACGCAAGGCACCTGATGCGGGATGCGGCCTTCGCCGCCGGCTTGGTGGACGCGTGCACGCGGGCGCTCAACGCGCTGTGGCGCAGAGCCCGCAGTGGCGTCTACGTCTTCTCCGGCCACCATGTCTTCGATGATAGAGGTCGCGACCCAAGCCTTAGGGGCAAGGGCATCTATGCGGGCCTGACAGCACAGGACCTCTTCGACCGCCTGACGTACCTGCATCGGCACTTCGACATAGTCACGGTGGAAACCGCGCTGGAGTGGCTGGATAGGCCTACGCCGGGAGCCCGGCTGGCTGTCATCACGTTTGATGATGGGTATCGGAACAACCTTGTTAACGGCCTGCCTGTCCTCCGGTCCACTGGTGCGCCGGCGACAGTCTTCGTCTGCACGCATCCTGTCCTCAGCGGTCGGACAGTGTGGTTTGCAGAGCTCCGCGCCGTCGTCCAGGCGAGCGTCGGAAAGCGCTTCGAGGTCAGTTGGATGGATGGGCCGATTGACATTCGCACGCCCGGTCAGGTTGATCAGGTGACCGGCGAGATGGCGCAGGTGCTGAGGAGAGATGGCCCGGACTCGCGCACTGCCAGGATGCAGGAGCTCTACGCGGCGGCAGGCACGGACGGGCAGTTGGACATCTCGCCTGACCTGATGCTGACCCCTGAGGATCTGTCCCTGCTGGGCGAGGAGCCCCTGGTGACCATTGGAGCACATACACACACTCATACCATCCTACCGAGCTGCGCAGAGCCCGAGATGGCAGAGGAGTTGGAGGCGAACATGGGCGCTCTGGAGCGTCTGGTCGGCAAGCGGCCCACCGTGTTCGCATACCCAAACGGTGAGACCGACACCTCAGCCAAGCGGATCCCCGTAGTCTTGGAGGAGGCGGGGATTCGCGCTGCATTCACGACGCAGAAGCGTGTCAACACGCCCGAGAGGGACAGACTGAGACTCGGACGGTTCCCGCTGGGGCACGGTCCCTTGGCTCAGTTTGCCTGGGAGCTCCTGCGGATCAGGTTCTGATACGGGACGTGCGTGCACGGCACTGCAGGGCCATGGGATCGGACAACCGCTATGTCACTGAGCCGGGGACACCGAGTAATCCGGGACACAGGCTACCTGGTCCTGGGCCAGGTGGTTGGCGGCGTTGTAGGGCTAGCCGCTGCCGCGTGGTTCGCCCGCAACCTGCCCTCCCAGGAGCTGTCCATGTGGCCTGTGTGCGTCGCCTTAGTCGCGGTGGTAGCACCGGGCAGCAATCTGGGAATGCCTAACGCACTGGTGCGCTCGATCCCTAAGCTCTTCATGCGGGGAGAACGGGCACGAGCTGGCCGGATGATGAGGACGGGTCTGCTGGGGATGCTGCTTTGTACGGCGGCCATCTCCGTGGTGCTCTTCGTGTTCTCAGAGCAGGCGAACCGAATACTGCTGAAAGGCGAACTGCCTGAAGGCCTAATGGGCCTCCTAGTAGTCGCGGTGTTCGTGAGGGTTCTCGAGAGTCATCTGAACTGGTTTCTGAATGCCTGTCAAGAGTACAAGATCATGGCTGCGGCGCGGATGGTGGCCCAGGTATTGCGGGCCGTTGGCGCGCTCACGCTCTACGTGATTGGCGGGATCCAGGCCAGCATATGGGGACTGACGCTGGGCTCAGCAGTCGGCTGCATCATCAGCGGATACGGGCTGGTGCCGCATATGCGGCACGGAGTTGGCCTTATGCATCCCTTGGAGCTACTGAAGAAGTCTGGAGCATTCTACCTCTCAAGTCTCTACAAAGGAGCGCTGTCGCGTGTTGACTATATCCTGGTCGGCGCACTTGGCGGTGCCGGGGACCTGGCTCTCTACTACGTCGCCTACCGCGTCATTGAATACCTGAAGGAATTCGACACATACATCATGGAGACTCTGACGCCCAAGCTGGCGGAGAAAGCCACTGAAGGCACGAGAGCATCGGAGCGGACGTTTACACGGTGCACCCGGTACTTCTTCCTCACGATGGTCCCATTGCATCTCACGCTGGCCGCCCTTGGCTCCCCGCTTATCCGACTCTACGCCGGTGACGAGTATGCAGAAGCAGGTATCATCTTCTCGGTGCTGTGCGTCTACCTGCTTGTGGACGGGTTGTACTCGCTGTACCGCCGTCATGTTCTCGTCATCGGAAACCGGTGGCACATGGTTCTCTTGGATGCGACCCACACGACACTCTCACTCGGTCTCATCGCCCTCTTGACGGTGCAGCTCGCGGGCCTCGGTGCAGCCCTTGGCCGACTGCTGACCGTCACGCTTGTGGTACCGCTCAGCGTATACCTACTCAGACGG
>JAYENL010000234.1:0-25787 GCA_034722055.1 Armatimonadota bacterium | reverse complement strand
GTGCGCAGGGCACCGAGGGCCTCCTGCCGGGCCATGCCGGAGACGTCGAGCCCGGCGATGGTCACGTTCGGGGCGATGGTGCCGCTGGCCACCCAACTGTGCGTGGCCACCAGCAGCGCCACGGCGCCCGCCAGGAGGATAGTGGCCAGTGCGATGGCGGAGATAGCGAGGATCCTGCGGGCCCGCGAACGCGCAGTGACTTCCTCAGTGGCTGCTGCGATGACGTCCGTATCTCCCAGCTCGGATTGTGCAGTCATGTGTTGCGTATTCCTTCGGGGCTCGGCGCCGGCCCTCCTACTCGAACTTGGTGTGCCGGCGGCGGATAGTCTCCTCTGTTGTCCCCCTCCTGTGCATCAGCATCAGGATCATGGCGTCACACTGAGCGAGCAGGCACTGCTCGAAGAGCGTGCCGGGCGGCTGCCGGGTGGGTCGCTGGTCGTTGATGAAGACCACCGGGGCCTGCAGGTGCACGCAGTGGTCAGCGGCCCGGGCCAGCGGTGAGTCCGGATGACCGGTGATCACGGCCGTGCGCGCCCCGCGTGCGGCCGCCGCCTCCACTGCCGCGTGGGTCATGCTGGTGCGTCCCGAGCCGCTGCCGGCGATGAGCAGGTCGCCGGCCTCGATGGCGGGCGTCGTGCTCTCGCCGACCACGTATGAGGCGAAGCCGATGTGCATCAGACGCATGGCGAAGGCGCTCATCATCATCCCGCTGCGCCCGGCGCCTGCGACGAAGATGCTGCGGGCCTCCTCGATCATGTCCAGGAGCGCCTCGACCTGTTGGTCATCGGTTCGGGCCAGTGCATCGCAGATCTCCTGACCAACCAGCGCGGAGTAGTCGCTCGCTCGTGTCAGCTCATCGTCTCCGGCCATGAGTCGATGTCCCTCCAGGCTACTGCTCGGCCGGCGGCCGGGTGACGACGACCGCCGTGCGGTTGAGGTCGAGGATCTCGCTTGCCAGCTCCTGGACCTGCTGTGCGGTGACGGCTTCGATGCGCTCGGCGTAGCCCTCCCAGTTGTCCGCGCCGAGGCCGTAGATGACGTCCAGGGCGATGGTCTGAGCCAGCGCGGAGTTGGTCTGCAGGGAGACGCGGTCGGCGGCGATGGCCATCTGCTTGGCCCGCTCAAGCTCCTCGTCGGAGGGGGGCTCCTCGGCGATGCTCCGGACGATGCGCTCGATCTCACCGCGGACGGTCTGGACAGACTCCGGCCGGGTGCCGGCGTAGATGATGAAGGCCCCCGGGTCGAGCCCCAGCAGCGGCACGCCGTGGACGAAATAGACGAGCTGCTGCCCGCGAAGCGCCTCGTGCAGCCGCCCGCCCGGCATGCCGGAACCGGAGATCACGGCGTCCAGGACATCGAGGATCTCCCGGCGGGGATCATCGACCGTGATGCCGTGAAAGCCGTAGGCGACGATGGCCTGCTGCTGGGGGCGCTCGATGACCTCCGTGCGGGGCTGCTGGATCGGCGGCTCCCCTGGGACCGAGGGCGGCTCCTGCAGCTCGCCAGTCAGGCCGCCGGCCAGGCGCTCGATCTGCGCGAAGGCCTCCTCCGGCTGCACGTCTCCGGCGATGACGACGGCGGTAGCGGACGGTCGGGCGTAGGCCTTGTGGAAGCGCCGGAGGTCCTCGGCGGTGAGAGCGCTCACGGACTCCTCGGTGCCGTTGGGCATATAGCGGTAGGGGTGGAGGGTGAAGAGCTCCTCGAGGACTTTGCTGTAGGCCCAGGCTTCGACGTTGTCCTTGCGGGACTGGATGGCAGCGAGCGTGAGCTGCTTCTGACGCTCCAGCTCATCGGTCGGGAAGGTGGGATGGAAGAGAGCGTCAACGGTCAGCTCTGCGGCGGCGGGCAGGTCGCCGGAGAGGAAGTGTGCGGTGAGCCCGAAGCTGTTGCGGCCGGAGTAGGGCTCCAGGCTTCCGCCCAGGCGATCCACCCGCTCGGCGATCTCCTGGCGCGTGCGCGTCTGCGTGCCGCGCACCAGCATTTGTGCCATCAGGGCCGTGACGCCAGCGGTCTCGTCGGTCTCGTAGCGCAGCCCGCCGAGGGTTGCGGTGACGATGCTGACGACGGGGATGGCGTGATTCTCGCGCACCACCACAGTCAGCCCGTTATCGAGCTGGCGGAGGTGGGTCCGCGGCCGTCCGGCGCGCTCGGGCCGGACCTCTTCCTCCTCCTCATCCTCAGGCGGCCGGAGGACGGCCACTGTCATGCGCTCGGGGTCGAAGTACTTCCGCGCGACCTGCGCCACCTCGCGCGGCCTCACCGCCAGGATGCCCTCGACATACTTGCGGGAGAACTCCACATCGCCGGTGACCATGAGATCGCGGCCCAGCGCAGAGGCGCGGCCCTCGGCGGTCTCCTGGGCATAGACCTCACTGGCCTGCACCTGGCGCTTGACGCGCTCCAGCTCCCGGCCGGCCGGGGGATGGCGGCGGGCGGCCTTCAGCTCAGCGAGGATCTCCTCCTCCACGCGCTCGAGGTTCGCGGGATCGAGGACCGCGGTGAAGACGAAGTGCCCGGCGTCGTAGGCGGGAGTGGCGGAGTAGCTGCCGATGGAGTCCACCAGTCCCAACTCGTCGCGGAGCTTGCGCACGAGGACGGAGGACTCGCCGCCGGTGAGGTAATAGGAGAGCGTGTCAAGCGCATAGAGGTCGGGGTGGAAGATGTCGATGGTGTGCCAGGCGATGCGCAGGTAGGCGCGCTGGACGGCCTCATCCTCGACGACGCGTCTGCGAGGGGCGATCTGCTGGGGCTCGCTTGCAAGCTCCGTAGCCGGCTTGGGCTGGCGAGGCATGGAGGCGAAGATGTCTCGAAGCTGCGCCAGCACCTCCTCGCCGTCGAAGTCGCCCACCGCAACGGCCACCATGTTGCTGGGAACGCAGAGCTGGCGATGGAAGGTGGCCAGGTCCTCGCGGGTTAGCTCCTCGAAGACCTCCGGGTACCCGATGATGCGGTAGCGGTAGGGATGGGTGGTGAACATCGTCATGGTCATGAGGTGGTGGATGCGCCGGGCAGGCTGATCCTCACCCATAGCCATCTCCCGAAGGATGATGCCGCGCTGGGTCTCGACCTCCTCCTCAGGAAAGGTGGGGTGGAGGACGAAGTCGGAGACGGCGTCGATGGCGTCGGCAATGAGATCGCCGGCGGTGGTGATGTAGTAGCAGGTGTGGTCCTTGGTCGTGTAGGCGTTGTAGGTGTTGCCCAACTCGTCCAGGGCCACCTCGATCTCGGCCCGAGAGCGGCTCTCGCTGCCCTTGCTGATGGTGTGCTCCACGAAGTGGCTGATGCCGGCGCCCAGCCAGCGGCCCTCATAGATGGACCCGGCGCCCACATAGATACGGAAGGCGGCCACCGGTCGGGAGCGATCGACTTCGACGATCAGGCGGCAGCCGTTGTCGAGCGTCTCGACGATTGGCGCGGCCACGGCCACCTGCACCAGCAGTGCGACCCCGAGCGCTGCGCCGACGAGGGCCCACCGTCTTCGATTCATACTCGGTCCCCAATCACCAGTGGTAATAGCGCCCGTCTCCGGCCCAAGCCGGAGGCGCGCGCATCGGCTGAAAGCGTAGCATAGACCCCCCAGGGTGTCAAACGCGCTGCAGCCATCAAATCGGCCGCACAGGCAGGTCTGAACGGCGTGGCGTCGAACCGCCGGGTGTTATGCGCTCACGGGGGATCGCCGACGAGCTGCTGGATCTGCTCTTCCCGCCGCGCTGCCAGATCTGCGGGCAGCCAAGCGCTCAGCCCCTGTGTGAGACGTGCCGCGAGCAGGTCCTGTTCATCGGCGGGCACTGCTGCGCGCTGTGCGGTGTGCCGCTGCGGGACACGCAGCCGGCGTCGATGCTCTGCTCCGACTGCCGGGAGGGGCGAGAGTTCAGCGGCGCTCGCGCCGCGGGGCTTCATACGGGCAGCCTCCGGGATGCCGTCCTGGCCTTCAAGTTCGGCGGGCGCACTCGACTTGCAGAGCCTCTGGCGGAGATGATGGTGGACGGCTTCAGGCGCGAGGTTGAGGGCAACGGTCTGCCGCTGGCCGAGTGCGCGGCACTGGTGCCGGTGCCGCTGCATCCGAACCGGCGGCGCTGGCGGGGCTTCGATCAGGCGGAGCTGTTGGCCGAGCGGATGGCGCCGGAGGTGGAGCTGCAGGTCTGGCCGGACGTGATCGAGCGCGTCCGGGACACGACGCCTCAGACGGAGGTGGGCGGGCGCGAGCGGCTGACGAATGTGAAAGGCGCCTTCGAGGCCCGACAGGTATGGCGGCTGCGGGGGCGGGCCGTCATTCTGATCGACGACGTGTTCACCACCGGGGCCACGATCCAGGAGTGCGCCCGCACGCTGCGCGCGGCCGGGGCGGTCGCGGTGTATGCACTGACCGCGACCCGAACGGTGCCATCCTGGCACCCGGCGTACCTGGACGGATAGGAAGGGAGAGCCAGACCATGCTGCAGGCGACGATCACGGTTGATGCGGACAATCGCGTCGGGCGGATCGACCGCAACATCTACGGGCACTTCATCGAGCACCTGGGGCGGTGCATCAACGGCGGCATCTGGGGGGAGATGCTGCAGGGGCGCAGATTCGTCGGCTTCGATGACGACCACAATGGGCTGCCCGATCCCTGGCAGAAGGTGGGCGACAGGGCGCCGCAGCTTCTGACCGATCTGCAACCCGAAGGGCCAGGCCGCAATGCGCTGCGGATGCGGTGTCTCCGGGACGCGGAGCTGCACGCCGTGCGGCATCCGGGCCTGGCGGTGCGCCGGGGGGTGCGGTACAGCGTCCAGCTTGAGATTCGGGTTGCGCAGGGCGAGATCCGGGAGGTGGAGATGGCGCTGGGGGGAGCGCGTGAAGTGCGGGCTGCGCCGGGCTCCGAGTGGGAGCGGTGGGAGGTGGAGCTTCCCGGGCGCTGGGACAGCGACGAGGCAGCGCTGACCATCGGCTGTCGCGGGCGCGGGGAGATGCAGGTCCGCGACGTGAGTCTCATGACAGCCCGCGATCGGGAGACCGGCGGATATCGGGTGGATGTGCTGGAGCTGGTGCGGGCGATCAGCCCGCCGGTGATCCGCTGGCCGGGTGGGTGCTTCGCGGACGGATACCGATGGCGCGACGCGGTGGGGTCGCGCTCCGAGCGCCCGGCGGTGTACGATCCAGCCTGGCGGGCGTGGGAGCCCAACGACTTCGGGACCGACGAGTTCGTGGCGTGGTGCCGGATGGTGGGCGCACAGCCCTACATCTGCGTCAACACCGGCTCGGCGGGCGCGGAGGAGGCTGCCGCGTGTGTGGAGTACTGCAATGGTCCTGCAGACACCGAGATGGGACGGCTGCGGGCGGCGCACGGGAACGAGGAGCCTCTGGACGTGAGGTACTGGAGCGTGGGGAACGAGACCTATGGTGGGTGGGAGATCGGGAACGTCCCGGCAGAGGAGTACGGGAGGCTGTTCGTGGAGTTCGCGGAGGCCATGCGGGGGGCGGACCCGGAGATCGAGCTGATCGCGGTGGGAGCCGACCCGGTGCGGTTCCCGGACTGGAACCGAACGGTGCTGGAGATCGCCGGGGAGCAGATCGACCACCTGTCCGTGCACCGCTACGTCCCACACACGCGTGATGACGAGCAGCGCGAGCGGCAGTATCGTGCCATCGTCGCCGCGCCGGTGGACATCGAGCGGCGCCTGGCGGCAGTGGGGGAGACGATCGAGGAAGTGCTCGGACCTGACTCGGAGGTGAAGATCGCCTTCGATGAGTGGAACGTGTGGCTGGATGCGACAGGCGATGAAGGGATCGAGGAGCGCTACGAGCTACGGGACGCGGTGTTCGCGGCCGGCGTCTTCAACGCGCTGCACCGACTCTCCCCAAACGTGAGCATGGCGAACCTGGCGCAGCTCGTGAACGTGCTGCCGGCGATTGTCACCTCGCAGACGGGCGCCTGGGGGACCGCCATCTATCGGGCCTTCGAGCTCTACGCCGGCAACTGCGGCCAGGTGGCTGTGGCCTGCGATTGCGAGGGGCCAACCTTCGATACCGAGGCCTTCGGCAACATCCCGGCGCTTTCGGAGGTGCCTGTGCTCGATGCCAGTGCCACGGTCGCTGATGATGGCGATGAGGTGATCGTGTCAGTGGTGAACCGGAGCCCGACGGAGGGCGTCGAGGCGGAGATCGTGCTCTTCGGCGTCGAGGGCCATCGCCTGGCTGAGGCCAGCATCCTCAACGGACAGAGCGAGGCAGCCTGGAACGATGAGACAAGGCCGGCGGCTGTGTGTGTACACACGGAGAAGCTGGAGCCGATGGCGCTGCCTGTGACCTACCGCTTCCCGCCACATTCGGCGACGATCCTGCGACTGCGAGCGTAGCGGGAGGCCTGGCCCGTGACAGTGGACCTCGACCAGCAGGACGCACCTGCGTTTTGCCCGGCTGTCGGGGAGGCGGCCCGCGGGGGACGCCGGGGCCTGGGCGTGTCGTTAAGGATTGTCTAAGGCTGCATGATGCTACGCCTGGCTGGGTATCCACACATAGCGAAGACAGCACGCTCGAGGAAGGTCAACCATTCCTGCTTCGTAGCGTGGCGGCGAGTGCGTCTGCTGCGGCTGACCTTCGAGCTGCAGCGATTGGCGGAGCGCACACGGGGCGGGCATAGTTAAGCTACTGTGAACCCGGAGGGGTGCGAAGGCCCAGCGGGGAAGGTAAGCTTGCAAGCGCGGCACAGGGGTCGTGACGGAGTACTGGGCGGTCACGACGCGCCGTGACCGGCTTGACAGTGCGAGTGCGGCTGGCCTATAATTGCACGCCGAGGGAGACCCGTCGGCAGACTTCTGCAGTACGAGTGCAAGAGGGTGCAGACCATGCGCAGATCTCGCGGCAGGAAGCTTATCGGGCAGATGCTCATTGAGAAGGGCCACATCACGGATGAGCAGCTCGAGCAGGCCCTGACGGCGCAGGAGGACAGCACACAGCGCATCGGCGAGATTCTCATGGACCTGGGGTTCGTCGAGGAGAAGCCGCTTTATGAGACTCTGGCCGAGCAGATGCGGGTGGAGTACGTCAACCTGGACGAGGTGAAGGTGGATCCTGGCGTGGCCCAGCTCATCAGCCAGGACACCGCCAAGCGGCACATGGCTCTCCCCGTTGACCGTGGTGAGGAGGGCACAATTCGGGTGGCGATGGCTGAGCCCACGGATGTCATGGCGCTCGACGACCTGAAGATGCGGCTGCAGGTAGAGGTCGAGGCCATGCTGGCGCCGGCCGACAAGATCGCGTCGGTGATCGACAAGGTCTACGCCGCCGCGCCGGCCGGCGAGGGTGGGGCCGCTGCGCGCCCGGCCGCGACGGACTTCGGCATGGGCGACATGCAAGCGCTGGCGGAGTCGGTACGGGACAGCGGGATGCTGGCGACCGAGGAGGAGCTTGGGGAGGACCACGACCGCATCGAGACCGACCGGATCGCCGACGTGGCGGACGAGGCTCCCATCATTCGCATCGCCAAGATCCTCATCCAGCGCGCCATTCAGGAGCGCGCCAGCGACATCCACGCCGAGCCTCACGGCGCCGGCGTGCGCATCCGCTATCGCATCGACGGCGTCCTGCACGAGATCCTGCGCCTGCCCAAGTATGTGCACGCCCCACTGATCTCGCGTCTGAAGATCATGGCGAACATGAACATCGCGGAGAGGCGCGTGCCGCAGGACGGCCGCATCCATGTCCGGCACGCCGGCGAGGACTACGACCTGCGGGTATCGACGATTCCCACCACGATGGGCGAGAAGTGCGTCATGCGCATTCTGGACAAGCGCGCCATCATGATGGGCCTGGAGAATCTGGGGTTCTCGTCCAGCATGCTGGCACAGACGGAGACCCTTATCCGCCAGCCCAACGGGATGATCCTCTCCACAGGACCGACGGGGAGCGGGAAGACCACCACCCAGTACTCCATCCTCAACCGTATTAACTCGGTGGAGTCGAATATCATCACCATCGAGGACCCGGTTGAGTATCAGATCGACGGCATCAGCCAGGTACACGTGAACCGGAAGGCGGGCCTGACCTTCGCGATCGCGCTGAAGTACTTCCTGCGACAGGACCCGGACATCATTCTGGTGGGAGAGATCCGGGACCTGGAGACCTCGGAGATCGCCATCCAGGCCGCTCTCACCGGCCACCTTGTGCTCAGCACCCTGCACACCAACGACGCGCCGTCCACGGTTACCCGGATGATCGATATGGGTGTGGAGCCGTTCCTGATCTCCTCGTCGGTCATCGCCTCCATCTCCCAGCGGTTGGCGCGGAGGCTGTGTGAGGACTGCAGGGAGCCCTACGAGCCGCCGCGCGATCAGCTTCTGGGTCTGGGATTCGATCCGGACGATCCCGCCAACGAGGATGTCACCTTCTACCGCGGCACGGGCTGTCCGGCGTGCCGGAACACGGGGTATCGGGGTCGGATCGCGGTCTTCGAGCTGATGGTCATGACCCAGGAGATCCGGGAGCTGGTGGTGAAGCGAGCCTCGGCCGACCAGGTGAAGGAGGCGGCGCTGGCCGGCGGGATGGTGACGCTGGTGGACGACGCGATGGACAAGGCCATATCGGGCATTACTGACGTTGACGAGATCATGCGCGTTGTATCCACGGTGAGGTAGTCGGGGCCCGCCGATGTGGGGGTAGGCGCGCCAATCAGGAGGAGCTTCATGACGACAGAGCAGAGGACACGTCGGCGGAAGGTCAAGCCGATTCGTGATGTGCATCTCGACGAGCTCCTGGAGCTCGTCGTTGAGCATAACGCCTCGGACCTGCACGTGACGGCGGGACTGCCGCCCGTGCTGCGGATCGACGGTGAGCTTAAGAAGACCCGCTACGAGGAGATCACGCCGGACATCGCGCAGCGGATGCTTTATGACATCCTCACCGATGACCAGATTCAGCGCTTCGAGACGGACCTGGAGCTGGACTGCTCCTACGCGTATCAGAACGTAGCTCGCTTTCGCACGAACATCTACCGCGACCGGGGGACGGTGGCGGGGGCCTTCCGGCTGATTCCCCGGCGCATTCCGACCATCAAGGAGCTGGGGCTGCCGCCGGTGCTGGAGGATCTGTCCCGGCGGGTGCGGGGACTGCTGCTGGTGACGGGCCCCACCGGCTCGGGCAAGTCAACGACGCTGGCGGCGATGCTGGATCAGATCAACCACGAGCGGGCGGAGCACATCATCACCATCGAGGACCCCATCGAGTACCTGCATGACCACAACAAGTCGGTCATCAATCAGCGAGAGCTCGGCCACGACACCCACAGCTTCAACAACGCGCTGCGGGCGGCGCTGCGCGAGGACCCGGACGTCATCCTGGTGGGGGAGATGCGAGACCTGGAGACCATCCAGCTCGCGGTCACCTGTGCGGAGACGGGCCACCTGGTGATGGCCACCCTGCACACCAACAATTCCGCGGAGTCGGTTGACCGCATGATCGACGTCTTCCCGCCGGCGCAGCAGGAGCAGATCCGGATCCAGCTCTCGAACAACCTGGTGGCCATCCTGTCGCAGCAGCTTCTCCGGCGCGCGGGCCAGCCGGGCCGGCTGGCGGCGGTCGAGGTGATGATCGCCAACGCGGCCATCAGGAATCTGATCCGCGAGGCAAAGGCGCATCAGATCACCTCGGTGATCCAGACCAGCGGGGAGCTGGGGATGCAGACCATGGACCAGGCGCTGCGGGACCTCTACAAGCAGAGCCTGATCACCTACGAGGACGCCATGCGTCGGGCACAGAATCCCACGGAGCTGGAGAAGCTCATTCATGGTGGGGCGGAGGAGTAATGCAGGTTGGTGCCGGCTGATGAGGCGGTGGCAGGTTAAATCTTGGCGAACTCGTTTCAGCCGCGACCGCGCAGTGAATACATGTACCTGAGGGGCTCACTTGCGGTAGCAGGAGCTGGTGAGACATGCCGACATTTGTGTATACGGCCAAGGACAAGCAGGGCCAGGAAGTCGAGCAGACGACGGAGGCGTCCTCGAAGGAGGCGCTGATAAAGTCCCTGCGCGATGAGGGGCTGTACCCGACCTCCATCAAGCAGCAGCGGACGTCCGCGATCGCCAAGAAGTCCGGCAAGAGCTTCAGCTTCAGCTTCGGCAAGCGCGTGGGCCTCAAGGACCTGGCGATCTTCTGCCGGCAGTTCTCCACCATGATCAACGCCGGAGTGTCGCTGGTGCGCTGCCTGGACGTGCTGGAGCAGCAGAGCTCGAGCGTCGGGCTGAAGGAGATCATCCGGGACATCCAGTCAGAGGTGGAGGGCGGGGCGACCCTGTCGAAGTCGATGTCGAAGTTCCCCCGGGTGTTCAGCGAGCTGGCGGTAGGTCTGGCACGCGCTGGCGAGGTCGGTGGCGTTCTGGACGACACCCTGGAGCGGCTGGCGGTGTTCCTGGAGAAGGACCTGGAGCTGCGCCAGAAGATCAAGGCGGCGATGACCTACCCCATTCTGGTTCTGCTTGTGGCGATCGGCATTGTGACTTTCCTGGTCGTGTGGATCCTGCCCAAGTTCATGCAGTTGTTCCTTGACCTGGGTATGGAGAGGAGCGACTTCCCGGCGCCCACGCGGTTCCTGATGGACGTTAGCCACTTCATGATCCAGAAGTGGTACATCATGCTTCTGATCGTGGTGGGGCTATGGATCGCGATCGGGCGGATCAAGGCCACCAAGACCGGGAAGCGGTTGTGGGACACCATGGCCCTGAAGATCCCGGTGTTCGGCAGCCTGACGCACAAGATCGCCGTGGCGCGGTTCGCGCGGACGCTTTCCACGCTGCTGGCGTCTGGTGTGCCGATCCTGCAGGCGATGGAGACGGTGGCGGGGACGGTGGCAAACGACATCATGGCCGACGCGGTTCTGCTTTCGCGAGCCAGCATCCGCGAGGGTGACACCATTGCTGACCCGCTGGCGGAGAGCAAGATGTTCCCGCCGATGGTGGTGCAGATGATCACGATCGGTGAGGAGACGGGTCAGCTCGACAGCATGCTTGAGAAGGTCGCTGACTTCTACGACCGCGAGGTGGATACGGCGGTGGAGAGCCTTACGGCCGCGATCGAGCCGATCATGATCGTGGTGCTGGGCTTCATCGTCGGCTTCATCGTCATCTCGATGTTCCTGCCGCTGATCGGGATCATCTCGAACCTGAGCCAGTGACGGAGCCGGAGCCAGGACACTGACCATGACCGTGAGCGGCGGCCGGTAACGAGCCGGCCGCCGCGTCGTGAGTGCAGCACGCTCGCCGACCCGCGGGGTGAGGTCGCTGGGGCCCACATCGGCAGCACAGATCGCCCTGCTGGCGGTGGTGTTCCTGATGGGGGCCGCCATCGGCAGCTTCCTGAACGTGGTGATCTTCCGCCTCCCCCGGCGGGAGTCCCTGCTCTCGCCCCCCTCGCGCTGCCTCAGTTGCGGGGAGCGCCTGGGGGTCGTGGACCTGTTTCCCGTGTTCAGCTACCTGGCGCTGCGAGGCCGCTGCCGGCACTGCGGCAGGCCGTTCAGCGCGCGCTACATGGTGGTGGAGTTGGCGATGGGGCTGTCGGCGCTGGGGGCGTGGCACGTCCACGGACCGACGCTGCAGGCGCCGCTGCTGTTCGTGGTGGTCTGCTGCCTGATCGTAGTCTTCTTCATCGACCTCGACCACTACATCATCCCGGACGAGGCGGTGGCGATCATCGCAGTGGTGGGCGTGCTCGTCGATGGCATGCGGCTGGTGGCGGAGGGCGGCTCGGCGATGGTGCTGTTCCACGAGCGCCTGACGAGCAGGGTGGACTACACCGTGCTGCTACCGAGGTCGGTGGTGGGGGCGGCGGTGGGAGCGGGGCTGCTGATAGCCATCGCCTTTGTGGCCGAGCGGGTGTTCAAGCGGCCGGCAATGGGGTGGGGCGATGTGAAGCTGGCAGGGGCGATGGGGGCGCTTCTGGGGCCGGGATACCAGTTCCTGACCTACTTCCTGCTATCGGTGATGATCGGAGCGCTCGTGGGTGTGGTGTGCATGGCATTGGGCAGATGCGGCCGTCGGGACTACCTGCCCTTCGGGCCTATGATGGCCGCAGCGGGGGTGGCGATGGTGTATTTCGGGGATGTTCTGACGCCGGCTGTGATGTCGCGATTCGCGATCGGATAGAGGCAGTGTGAGACATTATGGCGCCGGGCTCTGGAAGGTTTAGCTGCGTCCGCGGTCGGGTAGAAGGTGAGTGGACGGCGCGGGCGTCGGTCTCGGCGGCCGCGCCAATCTAGTAGAGAGGCGAGCTGCGGGAGCGCTGGCGCCGCCAGCATCATTCGGGAGGCGTTGTACAATGACGTGGAACGACAGGAGCGGTTTCACGCTGGTGGAGATGCTGGTCGTCATCTCCATCATTGTGGTGCTCGTGGCGATTCTGGTCCCTGCGATTCAGGGCGCCCGGCAGAACGCTGTCATGACCCAGTGCCAGACGAAGATCACGAACCTGGTACAAGCTCTTGAGAACTACAAGCGGCGCTGGCGCGAATATCCCCCCCGGCCGGAGTATAACGAGACACTGGGCATGTACACGGGCGGCTTCTCCGCGCTGTATCCGGACTTCGTGGAGGAGTGGGAGTCGCTGGTCTGCCCGGCCGACCGGACGTTCTTCGGCAAGCCCGAGGAGGCGAAGCAGCGGCGCTACAGCACCTACAATGGCGTCATCAACCTGGCTGAGGATCCCTCTGCAGCGAATCCCTGGGAGTTCGCGGTTGACTCCGATACCGGCAACCAGATGATCACCTACAACTATCACGGCTACGACGTGAAGGGCTGGGACCGTGACACGCCGCTGCTGCCCACCCCGGCGAATCCCTCCCCGCCGGCGTGGCTGGAACGCGGCTGGCGGAAGTATCCACGGCTGATGAACCGCTACGCGCCGGAGTACACCGTGGTGACGCACTGCTACCAGCACCGGGAGTTCTACACCCAGCCGCAGGACGAGATCGACCCCATCGTGCGCCTGGATGGCGAGAGCGAGCGCATCCACGTGCAGGTGTGGCAGCAGCCCGGGAGCGACGGCGCCAGTCTGTTCGAGAAGCAGGACTGATCGCTCTCCAGGCGGGAGCGGCATCGCGAGAGCAACGGGAGCATGCAGATGGTGAGAAGCGGCATGAGAGCGAGACGGCATCGGCGTGGTGGTCTGACGCTTACCGAGCTGCTGGTGGCGATGTCCATCCTGCTGATCGGCATCTACGCGGTGGTGCGTGGCTTCCCGCCGCTGTTCGTGAACATCGAGGGGGAGCGCGTGCGCACCGAGATGGCAGGGCTGTGCGAGCAGTGGCTGGAGCGGCTGAAGGCCGAGCCGCAGTGTCTGCCGGAGGCCATCGCCGGCCACGATCCGGTGGATGGGTCTGTCATCGGCCCGGAGGTATGGCCGGATGAGGAGATGACCCCGCCGGAGGGCAACGCCCGGGACGACCTGACGTGGGTGCTGGGCGAGACCTTTGAGGTGCCGGGGCCGCAGCCGGCCTCGCCGGTGTCAGTCTACCCGCTGAAGCTCGGCGCTGCCAGCATCCAGGACCCAGCCAACGTCGATGGCTGCCTGCAGGTGTTCAAGCTTGTGAAGCTGGAGCGAGTGCCTCAGCCGCCGCCGGGCGGGGCGGTCCCTGAGGGGCGGTTCTATCTCGACGCGGCGGGCTACCTGTATGCGCCCCCTCAGTACGCCACCGCGCGCGTGAACTACTGCTGGATGGATGATACCGCGACGCCGCACTGGGTCACCGACGAGGTCGTGATGAACAGCAACTACGCCTGGACGCAGCCGGTGCTGCCGGTACGGGCGGCGGAGTTGACGGCCGGCCCGGTCTTCACGAACGTGGTGCCGGAGATGGCGGAGGCCACGGCGCTGGTGCGCTACAGTGTGGTCATCGGACAGGCGGGGGATGTGGCGCCCGACACAGCCGTGCTGGAGAGCACCTACGGCGCGACGCTGCTGCTGCCCTCGGAGGACGCGGGCCAGGCGATGCACGTCAACTACCAGCTTCGCAGCGAGCCGGACGTCAACCGTCATCTCCGGCGGATGCCGGTGATGATGGAGGAGATGGCAGCGCCCACGCAGCGGCCTTACCAGGTGGACCTGAAGTTCGGCGGGATCCACGATGACATACCGCTATACGATACGGATGTGCTGGGCAATCCCCTGCCCACCCCTGCTCGGGTGCTGGTCCTGGACCTGCTCACCGGACAGGCCTGGACGGACGTGGAGCCGTGGCTGCACCTGGACACGCTGGAGGGGACGGTGACGCTGGATTGGGAGGACCCCACCTCGCCGCTGGCTCCGGCCGATGCGCACGGGCGGGAGCTGCGGGTCTACTACCGGACGCTCGACGGGCATATGATCGCGGTGCAGAAGGCGCCGGCGTACTTCCTGGAAGAGCCGATCATGCAGACATATCAGGACCCGGACCCGGCGCTGGATGAGAGCGACAAGGTGGACTACCGTTACTTCCGGGCCCAGCCGTGGCCGGCTGACGCCGCGTACACGCAGTTGCAGTTCCCGGAGTCGGCGGCCGGCCAGGCGATCACGGTGGACTACCTGGCGGGCACGGCCGCGCCCTACAACCGGATAGCCGGTGAGCTGCACGTGGTGGACGCGCAGACCCTGTCCGTGGTGCTGGATCAGCCGAATGTGGTGGGCATCATGGGGGTGCAGGGCGTGTCCCTGACAGTGCGCGGCTGGTGGCACGATGATGCGGGGCGCCCGCAGATGGTGAGCATCGACACCTTCCTGACCCCGGAGCCGCTGCTGTGAGCAGCGAGGAGAGAGGCGGTTCGTAATGGCGGCGCCGAGTCGGAGGACAGTGACAGCAGCAATGGACTGCACGGTCGGCTGCCTGAGAGAGCGCGGAGGCTTCACGCTGACAGAGCTGCTGGTGGTCATCGGCATCGCCGTGCTGCTGATGGGGATCATGATCCCTACGGGCAAGGCGCTGCGGGATAGCAACCAGCAGATGGAGTGTAAGGCGCAGCTTCAGCAGATCGGTCAGGCGCTGCGGATGTATGAGGCCGATGAAGGGGGAGCGCCACCCTACTATATCGATGCCAGCCAGACGCCGGACGATCCGCCCAGTGGACCGGGGCTGCTGGCGCTGTATGAGACCGGGCACCTGGGGCGGCGACGCACGCTGCACTGCCCCAGAGACGTCTACGCGGATCCGGAGTCAGACGAGTACTTCCAGAGCTACATGCGGCGCGACCTGGAGAAGCCGGTCGCGGCGGACACCACGCTGAACGAGTACTCCTACCTGAACAGCCGGGGCGTGACGGATGACACGGATCCCCACTATCGCCGGCAGCTTCAACCGTGCGCCGATGTGGGCGGCACGTCGCCGGTGCCGGTGGTGATGCCCGGCTGGCGTCCCGCGGACGACACGGTGGTGACGTGGTGCGGGTTCCACACGGCAACGATGACTGAGGGCGGGGTGGGGCAGTACTACGTGCTGTTCTGGGACGGGAGCGTGGGCCGGGTGAGCGAGGAGATCATGACGGACCCGGCTGTGGGTCCGGACGCGGCCTGGAAGGTCGATCACGAGGACGCGTCGGGATAGGGGCCGGGGCCCTGGGGTATACTGCCCAGGGAGGGTGCCCCGGTGATGGGGGGACAGGTCCAGCGAGATATCACGGAACATATGTAGCTGGAGACAGGCAATGATGGCACGCTGCGTGTGCGGTGACAAGAGGTCGATGGCGCGAGGTCCCGGCAGGGCCGGCTTCACGCTCATCGAGGTCCTGGTGGTGCTGGCGATCCTAGTCATCCTCTTCGGGATGCTGTTCGCGCCGATGATCGCGAGTCTGGACATGGTGACGCTGGGCCAGTCGCGGGTGACCATGCAGAGCGCGGTTCGGAACGCGATGGCGGAGATGCGCCGGGAGATCAGCAACGCCGTATACATCTACCCCACGCCGGGCGTGCAGTTGAAGGGCGCCGACGGGCTGCTGGGGACGGCCGACGACGTGCGCATCCCCAATCACTCGGAGCTGGTGTTCGTGGGGCCCGAGCGCACCGCGACTGGGGAGCTGGTAGAGCCGCTGTCCCCGCGAATGGACAGTCTCGGGCGGATTGTTGCCACGCGTATACGGGTGACGCCGCGGGATGAGACGCAGGCTTACAGCGAGGGGAACCCCTTCGTGCTGGTGCGCGAGGAGGGCTACTACACCAGACACGAGGACGCCAACGCGGTGTGGTGGGAGTTCGAGAACATCGGCGGAGTGGCCGATCCCATCCGCAACCTCCTGACGCCGCGCAGCGGCTATGACATTCCGGTGACGCGGTCGGTGTGTACCGCTTGTGGCGTGGTGGTGGAGGGGTACATCACAAGCTGTCCATCCGGGTGCACCGGGGACATCATCTACCTCCATGACGGGCTGCGGCTTGCGCCGGAGCGGATGATGGGCGAGGTGCTGCAGCCGACGGCGAGCTACACCATCTTTCGCGCGCGGCACGCGGCCTGGGCAGGGCTCTACAACCCTGGCACCACGGAGCTGAACGACCTGCTGCCGCAGAACCCGGCGGCCCCCCTGGCCACGCTGGGGGCCTCGCCGCTGGACCCGCGGATCATGGTGGTCAATCCCACCGACATGTCGATCAAGCGGGACTCCTACGGGACCACGGACGACTCCAACACCATCCTGACCTGGAACTCCGACGGCGGGTCGGTGCAGGTGGGGGCGCCCACGGGCCGGTGGGTGAATGTCACCAATGCCACCGACTACGTCGATCCCAGGACCTCTCCCCAGTACTACGATCTGCAAGTGCAGGCATACCGGCCCGGCAGCACCGCGCCTCCAGCCCCGGATGACGTGATAGACGACTACGACGGCGACGGCGTGCTGCAGACGGCGCCGCGGCAGTGGGACGTGGTGCCGATCTATCCCAGCCTGGGGCCGCTGACGTGCAATGTGTGCGGAGGCACCTACGATCCCACGCAGTACAATCCCGGCGACCCGTGCCCGAACCCGGGCTGCAGCGGGACGCTGGTCTCGACGGCGCAGCCGGGGGATCCGGCGATGCCCATCGCCTACCGGATCGACGCCACCCGGAACGGGATGCTGGCGCCGGCCAAGATCGTGCCGGGCAGCGTACGGGTCGTTGTGTGGGCGGTGGATTCCGCCGGTCAGCCCTATCAGGAGACCTACACGGAGACGACGAACACCGACCAGTCCCAGATCGGGCCGCGGCAGTTCGCGGTGGTCTACAGCTATGCGAACCAGTGGGCCGAGGTGCGGTTCAACGAGCTACAGCCGCCCAGCCCGCGGATGTTCGACTACAACGGCGACTACGTTGTGGACAGCGGCGACTTCCCCACCGGTGCCACGCTGGAGTCGTTCGGCGTTTATATCCAGTACTACTTCCGGCGCAACTACGATCCGGCGGCGCCGGAGAACGACTACATCATCAAGGCCGACTACTCCACCCAGGAGATCATGAACCTGCACCTGGCGCTGCAGCGCTACTACGAGCCGGAGCCGGACCCGGCTAACCCGGACGCGCTGATCATCCCGGCCGATGCCACCATTGACCGGGTGTCGCTGGACGACCAGGTGAAGGTCAGGAACCTGAGTCGATGAGGGGGAGCACGAGGCAGACAGCCACCAGGCTGCGGAGGCCGAAAGCGATGCGGCGAAGCAGATTCGCTGGGATCCGGACGTGCGGCGGGCGCCGGGGGCAGGCGCTGCTCGTGGCGGTCCTGCTGATGACGGCGATCCTGCTGGTCGGGATCCTGTTCGTTGCACTTGTCACCTACAATCAGAGGCAGTCCGCGCGTCACGAGGACATGCTGGCTGCGCAGGCGCTGGCGGAGGCCGGCGTGCGCTACGCCAACCACATGCTGGAGACGGAGGGCGCGGACTGGCGCCCCCCGGAGCCTCCGGCGATGGACGACACGGGCGCGGCCGATCCGGAGATCTACGGTCCCGATACCATCCCGGGCACCGAGGACGATTACTACACGGAGATGGAGCTGGCCCGGGGATGGTGTCCGGTGGTAACGGCCGCGGGTGACGAGTACGTGCGCCGCGGCTTCAGCCGCTTCCCCGACCCCAGGGCCCCTGCCGGCACCTCACCGGTGGAGTCCCTGCTGATGGGGCGAGGCTACTTCCTGCTGCGGGTCAGCTACGACCCCTGGGAGCCGGGCGATCCCACGCCTCCGGATCCGCTCGACGAGCACATCAAGATCGAGTCCATCGGGCGCGTGGACGGCACGCAGGTCTACCGGAGCCTGGTGGCCTACAAGCCCATCCCCCTCCTGGACTACATGCGCTGGGTGCACAGCGCCACGGAGCACGGGCGGAAGAGCTACCTGGGGATCCCCGGCATCATCGACATGAATAACGGGCTCAACCCGCCCGGCAACGCGGAGATGGACCGGCTGCGCACCTCCTTCGATGGCTCGATTCGCGTGGAGGGACGGCTGGCGGTGGCGGGTACGCCCTTCGACGACGGCGCGGGCGGCATGGAGCCCAGCACCACCTTCGAGCTGCATGACGAGGTCACGCCTGCGGGCTACGAGCGCCGTGACACGATCGAGGTCACCGGCGGCATCGAGATGCACAATGACATCTACGGGTCCGCGCAGGTGTCGGTGGTGGAGGCGGGCGGAACGACCACCGACGTGCTGCTGCCCAGCGACGACCCCAACTTCGACACCTTCGGGGGCCGCGTCAAGGACGGCGTGCGCGGGACGGCCAACGGCTACTCGCGCTTCGCGTCCAGGATGAGCCCGCCGACGCTGACGCTGGGGTCCGGGACCACCAACATGGATCGCTACCGGCGGATCAGCCGGGACTCGGGCGACTTCGTGGAGTATCCGGTGGGCTCGGGGCAGTACGTCAATGACGGCGCCTGGGGCTTCGGCGCGGGCATCTACATCGACAACTCCGATGACATCCAGTTCGATCACGACATCGGCCAGCTCATTGACGACTGGCAGCGGCCCAGCTCCGCCAGCGGGGCGCGGCCGGCCGACAGCGGGTGGAACGCGCTGTTCACCACCTACGCGCCACCGGCGGTGGAGATCGAGTTCCTGCCCACCGAGGCCGCTGCGGGCGCAGCCGAGGCCAATCACAACGACGTGGATCAGGCCGACGAGGTGTGGTGGCCGAACCACGAGGCGGGGCAGCCGGGCATCAAGATCACTCGCCACGACCGGACCTGGCGGACACCGGCCGGCGACGACTCCGGGCTGCGGACGGTGGTGATGGATTACCCGACGCCGTGGCTGGACGGGACCACCGATGTGGTGCGCTACCCGGTGATCGTGGCGGAGGGCAATGTGCGGGTGTCGGGGCAGCTTCCGCCGGCGGTGGTGGACGCCTCCAACGCCCTGCGCCGCTCCTACGACATGGTGATCGTCTCCGGCGGCACCATCTACATCGACGGGCAGATACTGGCGCCGAACGATCATCTGGCGGCGCCCGTGGCCGATGAGTTCAACACCAAGGTGGCGCTGCTGGCCCGCGATTGCGTGTGCCTCAACACCACGCAGATCGTGCCGCAGCTTACGACCGGCACGGCTCCGGCGGTGCCCGACGATCCGGTGAACCCCTCGGACCTTGAGAAGCACTGGGAGCTGGCGCCGGGTAGCGACGGGCGCCTGTATAGCAGCTTCTACTGGGGCGATGACCCGGAGGGCACCAGCGCGGCGCTGGTTGTGCGGCAGGCCGCCGGCGATCCCGGCCCGTCCGGAGTGGCGATGACCACGTGGACGGAGGGAGCCGGGGCGTGGCAGTGGTATGACTTCGGCGATCCGCCCGACCCCATGGTGGACCCCACCTTCGTGCTGGTGCCGCCGGGCGCGGTCTTCCCGGACGGCTCCACGCCGCCCCAGCCCTACGGTGTCGAGGCCGTGGCTCCGCTGTGGGCTCCGTACCGGGAGCCGGCTGCGAATCTGCCGTGGGACATGGCCGGCCATCTGGACCCCACGCCGGGCGTGGAGAACTGGGTGGTGCTTCGGCAGGCCGACCCACACCTGACGGCTGGCTCGACGAGCTACTGGGCGAAGAAGTGGAAGGTCGCGGAGTACAACGCGGACGGCCTGCCGGTGGGGGCGATCAACGCGCGGGTGAACGCAGCGGTCTATGCGGAGCGGGGCTGCTGGTACGTGCTGACCTCCGACCACTTCGACGAGGAGGTCACGGGCGACGCGGCGGTGGAGTTCCGGCGCTACAACTACAAGATCACCTTCAACGGGGCCATCGCGGAGAACTTCACGGCATCCGTGGAGGCCGCGCGGGACTGGAGCGACAAGTGCGCGTATCCGGCAGGGTACACCGGCACGACGACCGACGACATTGAGCGGTGGGGGACGATCGAGTACGACTACGACGACACTCTGCGGCTGGCCCGATTCCACGCCCCGGTTGCGGATCCGACGCACCCGGCCGCCAACCTGCCGCGCATGCCCCTGCTTCCGGTCAGCACCGACCTGGTGTACTACGGCGAGGCACAGTAGGCCGCCGGCCATCGTCCGGCCACGCACGGAGGTAACCGAGATGCGGTTGTGCCGCAACTGTCTGCTGCTGGCAGCACTGATACTGCTTGTGACCGCCGCCACGGCTATGGCGGCGCGCACCAGTTTCCGATACGATGCGGCCCAGCGCGTGGTCAACGCGTGTGTGCTCGGCATCGATCCTCAGACGCCAGACACCCATCCGAATCCCTACGTCATCGAGGGCATCCGCCGGTCGCCGCTGTGTCCCGACGACTGGGTGTTCGAGAATCCCCTCGCGGGGCCCACGGTCGTCACCGGCCAGACCCCCGACCAGTTCACCGTGAAGGGCAAGCGGGACTACTGGTTCGTGCCGCTGACCGAGGAGAACGCGCGGCGGCTGAGGGACATGGACCTGATCTACATCAGCGCGCCCGATCTGGACCTGACGCCGGCTCAGATGAACGGGCTGGTGACGGCGGTGGAGGCCGGGGCGATCCTGTGGGTGGATGAGGACGTCACCGCCGGGCGGACTGCAGTCACCACCTTCCCCTGGCAGTTCGAGTTCGATAACATGGGCGCGGGGACGCACGCCAGGGTGGCGCTGGACAGCCGCCACGGACTGCTGACCGAGCCCTATCGCCTGGGCGTGAGCGGGGTGTCGCGACTGGGCGAGGACCCGGACTGGGGCGCCACCGGTGTCAGCGGCCTCTACATCACGAACGTGGAGCCGGCGTTCCGCACCGTGGTGCAGGTGGGGGACGTGGCTGGCGACGGCACGGTGGGCAATCGCCAGCCGTTCATCGTGGCGGCCTCCTGGGGGAGCGGCAGCATCGTGGTGAGCACGGGGGGCGTGGGGCTTGACGTCTCGGAGTGGATAGTGGAGTTCGGCGAGAGCGGGTTCACCCAGGGCAGGCGACCCTCCCCTGACCCGGCGCAGGCCCCGGACGTGCAGCTCGCGCTGAACATGATCCAGTGGAACGACCGCTGGGAGCAGGCGCGGGGGACGCCGCGGGCGCCTGCGGCGACCGTGGCCCGCGCGCCCTTCCCGCTGGATATCGGGTGGCAGTACCCGGCTGAGGAGGAGGACCCAGCGGTCCACAGTATCGGCGCGGTCGTCTCCACGCCGGTCTACAGCCGCGGGATGGTTTACGCCATCAGCCTGCCCTCCATGGCGCCGCCTACCGCCGCGAGGCTGATGTGCTTCGACACGGAGCCGGAGCAGAGCCTCGACGGTGACGCCTTCCCCGATGACGGCGTTGGGGACTACGGCCAAGGCGCGCCCTACGACATGATCTGGGAGTGGGTGCTGCCGGACGGTCACACCCCGCGGTACGCCGGCCCGGCCCTGGCGAGCATGAACGTGACGGGGACGACGGGCTACGAGGTGCCGGTGCAGGTGGTGCTGATCAGCACCGTGGACACGTCCACGGTCCCCCACGTGGGCTACGTGAGTTGCATCAACGCCACCTACGACCCGGAGGTGCTCAGCCGCGTGCCGGCGCCTTTCGACACGCCCGGCGGGCTGGTGTGGACGAGGGCGATCACGGGCTACGACGACGGTGTTGGCCCCGCGGGCAGTGTGGCCGCGCTGTCCACGCCCGTGGTGCACAACGGCTTCGTCTACGTGCTGGCCACGGAGCATGACCCGACGTTGGGGGCCCCGAACCCGGAGGACAATACCTACGGGCGGGCGCACTGCTTCGAACTGGCCTTCGACTGGTCCGGCGGCAGTCCCGACGACGGGGCGAAGTGGGTCTATCCGTCGGATGCGACGAACATCGACGGAATCGGCACGGACATGCAGGACCCGAACACGGGCGCGCCTGTGCGCGAGCCGCAGCGGGCGCTGCCGGCCTTCCACGACCCCCGCTGGGTGGCGCTGCCGGCTGCAGCGAGGCCGCCGCTGCCACCGTCGCCGGGGTCAATCCCGGTGGTTCACAGCGCCGGTGAGAGCGCCGACGGCCGTCCCGCGGATGCGCTGCTGACGTTCGGAACCGCTGCCACGCACCGCTACCGTAAGGCGACAAAGCAGATTCGTATCGATAACAGTGCGGGGGGGAGCCAGTTCTGTCTGGTACCGGCCCCGCAGCGGCTGAGCACCGGGGAGATCGCGCTCAACGCCGAGTACTACCTGGTGCGGACGAACGCCGCCATGCCCGCGGCAGCCGACTATATAGACACCGCGGTCGTGGTGGACGGACTGGCTCCGGCAAGCTGGCCGCTCGTTGACGAGGATGCGTGGTTCGACACGCGACATGTGGTCTATGCACCCGCCGCCGTGCGGGAGGCGGTGGTGGAGTCGGGAAGCGATCCCATAGAGGCGCAGCTCGGTGTGCCGGTGGAGGTGGAGTACACCGCCGCCACCGAGCAGTACATGCTGCCGGGGCCTGTGCGCTGGCGGCGGGAGCTTCCGAGGGGCCAGCGCGCGACGCAGCCGTCGGCGATGAGCCCCGACGAGGTGGTGGTCAGCGCCGGCGAGCCGGTGGACTACCTCGACCTGCCCGCGCCCGGGACCGGCGAGGTTACGGCGCTGGAGGGGGAGTCCGGGGCGGTGAAGTGGAGCTACGATCCGCTGGCCTCGACGCCGGATCCGGGGCCGAATCCGGGGACGCTGAGCGTCACCGGCGCCGCGATGGACGCGGACACGGCCGTGGTGGCTGGCACGCGCGTGGACGCCATCGGGGCCCCCACGCTGACGCGGGGGGCGGTGGTGGGCCTCAGCCGGCAGGTGGAGGCCTCTGTGCGGCTCGGTCCCGTGGATCCGGCTGACCCGGCCCAGGATGTGCTCTACCATGTGTCGCCGGACAGCTCCAACTTCGTGGTGCAGGTGCTGGGGACCGGCAACGTCATCTCGCCGCGGTATTATCGGGTCAATCGCATGACGCGGGAGCTGGTCTTCCCTGCGGAGACGGCCGGACGCGTGAGGGCGCAGGGGATTCCGGGCCGCTTCCCGATCTACGGGCGGGCCATCCGGGTGACCTGGAGCCACGACAACCAGACTCCCGAGGACCCCTCCGATGACCAGGACCCGCCCAGTCGCGAGCTGCACCGGGTTCCGCCCATTGAGCGGTTCCATCACACCCCCGGCTACATCCGCCTGCGCCACTGGCCGGTGGACTGGACGGCGGGAAGCGAGCCGACCATCACCCGGCCTGACGGGACGCCGATAGTGAACTTCACGCCCCTGGGCCCGACGGTGGCGGCCTTCGGCCGCGATCTGCGCCCGGACGGCTGGGTGGACATGACCGCCGCGCAGGATGCGTACGGCGATCCGGTGCAGCCGGGCGACGAGCTGCTGGTGTCGTACACCACGTGGTCGGAGCGCGACGCGCGATTCATCAATATCCCCAATCCGCCGCGGAACATTCCCCGGGAGCGGCATCAGATGGCGCCGCTGTTCGGACCGTCGCTGTCATCGCCTGCGGTGGCGGGCAACACCATCCACGTGGGCACGCAGGGGCTGGATGACAACCTGGACGGGGCCTTCGATCCCCCGCTGCCGGGGCCGCCGCCGAGGAGCATCGACCGCACGCTGCTGTCGCTGATGTGGAACAGGGCGACGGGGTTCGTGCAGAGCGGGCTGGCGCGACCGGCCCGGCGGCACCCCACCGTGGCGGGGATCCCGGTGGTGAGCTCCTCGCCGTCGGTGACGGAGGACCGCGTCTTCGTGGGCTCGCGGATCATGGGGACCGCGGACGCCACGGACGTGGACCTGGGCTACGTGAGCGCGCTGGTGCCGTGGCAGGTGCTGCTGTGCGATTCGAATCGCATCGTGGAGACGACCGGCGATGAGCCGAGCTGGGTGTGCACCGGCACGGCCAGCCCGCAGCGGGCGCAGTCGTTCATCGGCGAGGACCTGAAGCGCCCCTTCAGCCGGCCGGCCAAGGCGACGCGGCTGCAGAGCGGCAACATTCTGGTGGTGGACACCGGGAACAACCGGGTGGTGGAGATCGATCGGGCGGGGCGGGTCGTGTGGCCGCTGGACGAGTTCGGCTACGAGTACTACACCAGCCCCGACAATCACGACCTGCGGCTGTCGCGGCCGGCCGACGCCTGGCGGTACTACGACCTGGAGACGGTGGACCTGGGCGGCGGCAATGTCCGGGAGTTCCCGGTGCTGCACACCGTGATCGCGGACACGGGCAACGCGCGGGTGGTGGATGTCATCACCCGCTTCCACAACCCGGCGACGAACGAGATGGACGGGCGACAGCGGCATGAGGTGCGGACGGTGACGCCCACCTATGTACGTGTGGGCCAGGCGCCGCGGAAGTTCCTGCGGGTGCGCTATACCTCCGCGCAGCCGATCTTCGATCCCGGTAACGACCAGTTGATCGGGTATCTGTGTGCGGCGTCGAATCTCAACCAGGTCATCATCGTGGCGGCGGGCTCGGGGATTGTCAATCCGGGGGCCAGTGTGGAGACCCCTGGCGGCAGCGGCGCCACATGGAAGTACTGGGCGTGGCTGTATGACCCGGATCCCGAGGATGGGGACAACGTCTCCAACGAGCCGCTGCGGTTCGAGAACGTCAAGCACGTGGAGTACCGGCGCTACGGGAGCACTCTCTACCTGACGGTGACCTGCACCCGATATGCGGGCCGGACCTACGTGGACGGCGTGCAACAGCCGCCGCATCCGCTGGCGGAGGCGGGGCCGGGGGTGTATGAGTTCCGGATCGATATCAGCGACCCCGATCCGGCGAACTGGGCCCTGGACGAGATGGGCGCGGGCGCACCATGGCCGACCGACCAGCCGCACTGGTACTTCGTGCAGCGGTATGAGACGCCCGCGGGCTCAGTGCGCGAGGACTACGCGGGCAAGCCCATGACGCTGATCACCACCGCCCAGGGGACGGCCCAGGAGCGGACCTACGACAAGCGCTGGTATCCGGTGTGCGCGCACCGGCTGCGGTCGGGGAGCCACCTGATCGTCAACAGCCTCAGCCAGATCGAGAGCGCCACACCGGGGAACATCGGCTCGGGCGCCCGCAATGCGGTGCTGGGCAGCCACATCTTCGAGGTCTCCACGCGGCTGAATGTGCCCGAGGACCCGGACGACGATGCGCACAGACTCGATGACGAGCGCTCGGTGCCTGCGCCCGGTGAGATGTGGAAGGATCCGTTCACGCAGCCGGCCTACGCCGAAGTGCGGTGAGGCCCGGGCGCGGTGGAGCCGAGGGGACGTTCTGAAGAGGTGCCATGCATGCGTGCGAAGCCACTGACGCTCATTGTGCTTGCGCTCATCCTGGCGATGCCCGCATTCGCGCAGGGCCCGCCGCCGTGGGAGGTGCGGGCGTATCTGTCCACGTACACCGACGGCGCCGGGTCGGGGACGGGGTCGTGGACGTGGAACATGACGGCGGTGCGC